>NZ_CP043498.1:3750000-3927797 GCF_009498215.1 Rhizobium grahamii
CCGTGCCATGCTGAGCGGCGTAGTTGTGTCGGTCGTCGATAGCACATAGGTACCAGAACCCTGCCGCGTCTCGAGGAAACCTTGGGATACCAGCACGCGGACAGCCTCGCGGATGGTGCCGCGGCTGACGGAGAGCATTGCCGAGAGCGTCGCTTCGTTCGGGAGCTTTTCGCCGATATCCCAGCGCTTCGCGACAATCTCGCTGCGTATGGCAGCAATTGCCAGATTGGTCTTGGTCAGAGGTTGCATGGGTGTCTCATAAAGTCATCTGATGACTTTATGAATAATCGATGCTGTCAGCCGCGTCAATCGATCTGCCAAAAACGGAAAAGGGCCGCGCGAAGCGACCCTTTCCATGAGTTCTGGCCTGTAACTGGCCGGACCGTCAAAGCGATCCCAGGAAGGTGGGGTTAGAGCGAGGGCTGCCTCGCCTTCATCACCACTTCCATGCCTGTTACGAGGTCTGAAATCTCATTAGACATTGGATCACCTTCCTTTCGTTCTGTTGTCGATAGAATGAAGGTAGGACGATTCGTCATAGATGCAAGAAAAAACCCGGAAGGTGGTTTTGACGCGTTTGTCGCCCAAACGCCGCCGTTCGGGAAACACAGCCAGATCTCTGAACATTTACAATGATGTGCGATCCGAAGGCGCCGCCCGAATTCGGGCGCGCGGCCTGTGGATCACCTGTGTTCAATGTGCGGCCTTGATGAAGGTGCCGTTCTGCAGTTCGCGCATTGCCTGCATGATCTCGTCTCTCGAGTTCATCACGATCGGCCCGTGCCAGGCGACCGGTTCCTCGATCGGCTTGCCCGAAACGAGCAGGAAGCGAATGCCTTCATCGCCGGCTTGCACCGTCACCTCGTCGCCACTGTCGAATACGACAAGCGTGCGGTTGCCCGACATGTCGCGGATGTTGAGTTCCTCTCCGTTGACCTCTTTTTCGACGCGCACGCCGAAAGGCTTCGAGGCATCCCGGAATGTGCCCGAGCCGGCGAAGATGTAGGCGAAGGCATTGCGATAGGTATCGACCGGCAGGCGCTTTTTCTTGCCGGGAGGCACTGACACGTCGAGATAGATCGGCTCCGCCGCGATCCCGTCGACCGGACCGGCCTTGCCCCAGAAGTCGCCACAGATGACCCGAACCGCCGTGCCGTCGTCATCGACGACGACAGGGATATCCGCCGATTTGACGTCCTGATAGCGCGGCGCCGTCATCTTCATCGACGAGGGAAGGTTGGCCCAGAGCTGGAAGCCATGCATGCGCCCGGCAAAGTCGCCCTTCGGCATTTCCTGGTGCATGATGCCGCTGCCGGCCGTCATCCACTGGATGTCGCCGGCGCCAAGCAGGCCGCGATTGCCGAGACTGTCGCCATGCTCCACGGTACCGGCAAGCACGTAGGTGATCGTCTCGATGCCGCGATGCGGGTGCCACGGAAAGCCGCGGATGTATTCGGCCGGATTGTCGTTGCGGAAATCGTCCATCATCAGGAACGGATCGGTCATCGACGGGTCCCCGAAACCGAAGACGCGATGCAGCTTGACGCCGGCGCCTTCCATGGTCGGGGTTGCGGTGCTGATATGCTTTACGGGACGGATCGACATGGCATCCTCGCTTGGGATTGAACTTGCCGCGACTATAGCGGCTGAGCCTCATCCTGCGAAATCGGCACCCACGGGAACGCACTGTTCACAAAAGAAGATGTTGCATCGCGCAATTTGATCACGTCGACCGTCAGAATTTCGTCATCTTCCGCTTGCAAGCCACGGATCTGTTTAGTTCTTATTAACCATCGGATTCGACAATCGTCGTCGCGTTTCAGCATTCGCCTGCTCTTGCGGAGAGCGGGTTCAGGAGTGGAAGAGCATGTGTCGCTGGGCAGCCTATCGCGGAGACCCCCTCTACCTCGAGGAGCTGGTGTCCTCGCCCGCGCACTCCCTGATCGAACAGTCCCATTGCGCCACGCGCGCCAAGACGCCCACGAACGGCGACGGCTTCGGCGTCGCCTGGTATGGCGATCGATCCGAGCCCGGCCGCTACCGTGATACCCTGCCGGCATGGTCCGACTGCAATCTGCGAAGCCTTGCCCGACAGATCCGTTCACCGCTCTTTCTGGCGCATGTGCGCGCGGCAACCGGCGGCGGCACGCGTCGCGACAACTGTCATCCCTTCGTCTTCGAGAACTGGTCGTTCATGCACAACGGCCAGATATCAGGCTTCGAGCGCCTGCGCCGGCCGATGGAAGCGATGCTTGACGACGAGTTGTTCAACGCACGCGGCGGCACGACGGATTCCGAGCTGATGTTCCTGCTGGCGCTGCAGTTCGGTTTGCGCCAGACACCCATTGCCGCCATGGCCGAAATGATCGGCTTCGTGGAAGGGCTGTCGCTCAATATCCTCGGATCGGCACTCGTTCGCTACACGACCGCATTCTCCGACGGCAAATCGCTTTACGCCATCCGCTATGCGACCGACAGCAAGGCGCCCACGCTGTACGCCTCGACCCTCGGCGGCGGCTTCTGCCTCGTGTCCGAGCCGCTCAACGACGATGTCGACGCATGGGCTGAGATCCCGAATGGAAGTGCCGTCGTGCTCGGCGAGGACGGGATCGATATCACGCCGTTCGGCGCCGAGAAGCCGACCGAAGCTATGCCTCGAGTTGCTGTCGCTATGCCTGCCTGAGGCGCTCGGCAATAAGGGCGGCGAGCTTGGCTGCGACGTCCTCCTTGGTCAGATCGGGCCATTGCTCGATGCCGTCGCGGCCGACGATCTTCACCCTGTTTCGCACCCCGCCCATGATACCGGTCGCCGGTGAAACGTCGTTCGCGACGATGAAGTCGGCGCCCTTGCGGTCCAGCTTCGTCCTGGCGTTGTTGTCGATGTCCTGCGTCTCGGCCGCAAAACCGACGACGAGCTTCGGCCGCATGGTGTGATGGCCGATCGTCTTCAGGATGTCGGGGTTTTCGGTCAATGCGAGCGTCGGGATGGATTCGCCCGGATGCTTCTTGATCTTCTGGTCGGACGCCGACGCCACGCGCCAGTCCGCGACGGCTGCCACCATCACGGCGATGTCCGCCGGTAAGGCGGCAAGCACGGCATCCCGCATTTCTTCCGCCCGCTCGACATGAATGACCGTGACCCCAGGCGGATCCTGTATCGTGACCGGACCGGAAACCAGCGTGACCTCGGCGCCGAGTTTCGCAAGCGCCGAGGCAATGGCGTGACCCTGCCGTCCGGACGAGCGGTTGGCGATATAGCGGACCGGATCGATCGGTTCATGCGTCGGTCCCGACGTGACGACCGCCTTTCGGCCGGCGAGCGGCTTCGGACCTTTGTCGAGCAGCGCTTCCACCGCGGCAACGATATCGAGCGGCTCGGCCATGCGGCCGACACCGGCCTCTCGGCTCTCGGCCATCTCTCCAGCCATCGGCCCGACAAAACGAATTCCGTCAGCGCGCAGCGTCTGAATGTTGCGCTTGGTTGCCGGATGCGCCCACATATGCGGGTTCATCGCCGGTGCGGCGAGCACCGGCTTGTCTGTCGCGAGCAGGACGGTAGAGGCGAGATCATCGGCGAGCCCGGCCGACATCTTGGCAAGAAGGTCGGCCGTCGCAGGCGCGATCAGCACGAGATCGCAGTCGCGGGCGAGCCGGATATGACCGATATCCTGTTCGTCCTGGCGCGAGAACAGATCCATAAAGACGTGGTCTGCGGCAAGGGCGCCGACGGCAAGCGGCGTGATGAACTCCTGCGCGCCCGTTGTCATCAGCGGGCGAACCGAGGCGCCGCGTTCCCGCAGCCGGCGAATAAGGTCGAGACTCTTATAGGCTGCGATGCCGCCCGAAATGATGAGGAGGATGCGTTTGCCGTTGAGAACCATGGCTCCTGTCCGTCTCACATGTCACTGTGAATGGACCCTAAGCCCTTGGCGTATAATAAGCAATCGGCCTCAGGCTGCTTGCCGTCGGGCGGCATTGCTGAAGATGGCGATTGCAGCGAAGACGCCGGCGAGCTGCAGCAGCGATCCGCCGGCTTCAGCAACAGTCGGCCAGCGCTGCTCGAAGACGAAACCGAAGACGAGCCCGAACAGTGTCTCCGCCACGATCAGCTGCGCCGCGAGCGCAAGCGGCAGGCGCCGGGACGCGATCATCCAGAGCAGCGTGGCAAGCCAGGCGCCGGCAATGCCCATCAGGAGCGACCAGAGAATGAACCTGACAAGGTCGATCTCGGTATAGCTGATCGAGTGATTGAGCGACGTCAGCGGGATCAGCACCAGACTGCCGAGACCTGCGCCGATTCCCTGAAGGCCGGTCCATTGCAGGATGTCAGGTGCATTGGCGGATTGCATCGCCGCAGTGCTCGCCAGGCCGTAGATGACCCAGAGAACGAGGCCGATGCCTGCCGATCCGATGCCGAGAACGATCATGGAATGGTCGCCCTCGGGGCCGACGCGAAGACCGAAACGTTCACCCAGGCGATGCCGAGCGCAATCAGCAGCAAGGGCACCGCGAGAAGCCGCCAGGAAACCGAGCGGTCGCGGAAATTCGCGATCAGCGCGAGCAGGACCGGCATCGTGCCGATGACCAGTGGCGGGATGGCGGCGCCCGCAAATCGTACGGCATAGGAAACGCTGACGAAATAGCCGACATAGCCGACGCCGCCGAGAAGCAGCGCGGTGATCACCATGCGCGGCGGCATTCCTCGCGGACGAAAACGCGGATAGACCATCAGCACCACGCTTGCGAGCGCGAAAAGACCGTAGCGCGCGACCGTCAGGTCCAGGGTCGTGAAGGGAGCGATGGCGCGCGGAACGACAAACGTCAGCCCCCACAACGCACATGTCGCGATGCCGCAAAGAATACCGATCAGCATGGATATCTCCGGGGCAGGCCCCAATCCAATGAAAGAGGAAGGAATCGGATCACCGATGTCAGAGGCACTATGCCGGAGATCGGATTAGCGCAAGCGTCAGAGTGCGACACCGTCTTGGCTAAGCCCGCTTTCCGATGAGATAGAGGAGAACTCCCTAGCATTTGGAAAAAGCTGCGTTAGGGGCGCACGGTGTCAGACTTCCGCGAGGTGTTCTTTTGAGGAACGATCGTTTTCTCCGTCATGCCGGCCTCGAGCCGGCATCCAGCAGCACCGCGTCTGCGGTGAGAAAGGACCTTTTGCGCGCAAGGACTTGCGCGCGCTAGACCCCGGATCAAGTCCGGTGTGACGGCACACAGGGGCAAAGTCAACAAGATCAGGCCGCGGCAGGGGCCGCGGCCTTCAGAGCATCGGATTGGAAGGTGTCAGAGGTTGCTCATGCCACCGTCGATAACAAGTTCGCTGCCGACGATGAAGCGTGCCTCGTCGGAGGCGAGGAAGACGATCGTCTTGGCGACCTCATCCGGATCGCCGAAGCGACCGACCGGGATCTGCGACTGGATGTGAGCAGCCATCGCGGCGGAGTCGGCTTCCGACATGCCGAGCTTGCCGTAGAGCGGTGTCGAGATCGGGCCAGGGCTGACGGCGTTGACGCGAATGCCGCGACCGACCAGTTCGCCGGACAGGGTTTTCGCGAGCGTCAGGAGTGCGCCCTTGGTCAGGGCATAAACGCTGGAATTCGGCATTCCGATATGGGCGTTGATCGAGGTGTTGAGAACGATCGAGGCCTGTTTCGAAAAGATCGGCAGCAGAGCCTGGACCAGGAAGAAGGGGCCCTTGACGTTGACCGAGATCGATTTGTCGAAGGCGTCTTCGCCCCACTGTTCGATCGGGCCGAATTCGGCGATCCCTGCGTTGACGAAAAGAATGTCGAGATGGCCGAAAGCGTCGCTGATTGCGCCTGCAACAACCCTCTGGCCTGCGACGTCGCCGGCGTCTGCCTGGATGACCAGAACCTTGTCGCCGAATTCGGCGCGGGCGGCCTCGACGCTGCGGGCGCTGCTGCCGGTTATGGCGACACGCGCCCCTTCCGCGATAAATTGACGGGCCGTTTCGAGCCCGATGCCACTGGTGCCGCCCGTGATGAGCGCCGTCTTGTTTTGTAAGCGTGCCATTGTCTTTGTCCTTGTGAGCAGCGGGCCAGCGGCCCGTGTGAAAGAGAATCTTGGTCAGGCTAACCACTCCGGCACGTATTGCAACCGGAGCGGTTAGCCGGGTTGTCAGGTGCGGGTGATCGATGCGCCGCCATCGACGAGCGAGGCCGTGCCGGTTACGAAGCTTGCATCGTCGGATGCGAGGTAGAGAACCGAGCGGGCAAGCTCTGCCGGGGCCGCAACCCGCTTCAAGGCGTGCAGGTTGGTGATGAAGCTCTGCTTGTCGGACGTGTCGTTCATCTCCCTGTACATGTCCGTATCGACGGCGCCGGGCAGCACCGCGTTGACACGCACGTTCTTCGGTCCGAACTCAGCGGCAAGCGCCTGCGTCAGGCCGATCAGGCCGGATTTGCTGGCGGCGTAGGCGGCAACGCCCGGGAAGGCGAAACTGTAGCCGACGAAGGTCGAGGTGAAGATGACGGAGCCGCCGCCGTTCTGTTCCATCTGCGCGATCTGATGCTTGGCGGCAAGGAAGGATGCCGTCAGGTTGATCGCCAGCGTCTCTGCAAAGCCGCTCTCCGAAACGCCGGTGCTCGGGCCGGCCTCGCCAAGCGTGCCGGCGTTGTTGAAGGCGATATCGAGCTTGCCGTAGTGAGCGACGGCGGTCGACACCAGTTCCTTGTGATAGTCTTCCGAGCGGACGTCGCCGGCAACGGCGACGGCTTCACCGCCTGCAGCCTTGATTTCCTCGACAAGGCTGTCGAGCTCCGGCTTGCGGCGCGCGCCGACAATGACCTTGGCGCCTTCGGCAGCAAAGAGCTTTGCTGTTTCGCGACCGATGCCGGAGCTTGCGCCGGTAACGATAGCAACTTTTCCAATCAATCTGTTCATTGGTCCATCTCCGTTTTCGGGTTGAGGCGGCTGCGGCCGCCCTTCGATGAGTGGAAGATGGCATTTTCTTTTCGTTCGGATTAGTGTGCAAATTACGGAACTCGAATTCGGAATTGCCGAACGATGATCAGGATTGAGGGAGTTGTCGCTTTCGTCGCCGTAGTGGAGGCCGGCTCGGTCAGCGAGGCTGCGCGACGCTTGCGGCTTTCGAAGTCGGTGGTCAGCGAACGCCTCTCCGAACTCGAACGGTCGCTGGGTGGCATGCTGCTGCACCGGACGACGCGGAAGCTAACTCTGACCGAGGACGGCACTGCTTTCCTCGAGCGGGCCACGCGGATTGTTCGCGAGATCGAGGAGGCGGCTGCCGACATGGCGGTGCGGCGAGGAAGCCTCGCGGGTCCGATCAGGATTGCGGCCCCTGTTACCTTCGGGCGAATGCACCTCGGGCCAGCGCTTTATCCGTTCCTCGCGGCGCATCCGGACATCGAATTGACGCTCGATATCGACGACCGCCGCGTCGATGTGTCGTCGGAAGGCTATGACGCCGTCATCCGGCATGGTCCGATCATCGACTCGCGTCTGGTGGTCTGGAAGCTCAGCCGCAGCCGCAGGCTTCTGGTCGCGGCGCCCGACTATCTCGCCCGCGCCGGCCGGCCGGCCGCGCTGGCGGATCTCGATCGGCACAAGGGTATCTACTATACCAATCGCGGCGTGGCTGACTGGCGTTTTCAGACGCCGGAGGGAGCGCTTGTCGTGCGTGCCAAGCTCGCCGTCGGCATCAACAACGGCGACATGATACGGGATGCCGCCGTGGCCGGCCTCGGCATCGCACTGCTGCCGGCGTTCATTGCCGGGCCGGCGGTCAAGGAGGGATTGCTCGAGGAAATCGACGTCGGCTATCGGCCGGAGCCCGAATTCATCTACATGGCGCACCCGGAAGGCCGCAATCCATCCGCCAAGCTGCGGGCGGTTGCCGATCACCTGCGCAAGACCTTCAAGGATCCGCCCTACTGGGATCCGGCGGGCTGATCAGACAAGGCTCATCAGGTTGGCGACCACGCGCGAGCGCTGCGCCTTGAGCATGGCAAGCCCCAGCCGGGCGACCAGTGGAGGCCCCTCGATTGGGCGATAAGCCACGCCATCGAGAGCAAGGTGGGCGATCGACGCCGGAACGATCGAGACGCCGAGATCGGCCGCGACCAGATTGACGACGGAGGGAATTTGCGGCGCCTCCTGCGTCACGACGAGTTCGAACCCGGCATCCCGGCAACCGCGCACGATGTCGTCGTAGAGACTGAGGCCAACGGTGCGCGGAAAGAGGATGAACGGCTCTCCCGCAAGCGCTGCCAGCGGTACGGCGCGCCGCTTCGCCAGTTCATGGTGTCCGGGGAGTGCGACCAGCATCGGCTCGTCTGCCAGCCGCTTGAGCAGGACATCCTTGGGATCCTCCAGCCCCGGCCGGATGAAAGCCGCATCGATCTCCTGGCGCATCAGCTTTTCCATCAGCCAGTTGCTGTTCATCTCGGTCAACGACAACGACACATCAGGCCAGTGACCGCGAAAACGGCGGATGGTTCCGCTGACGGCCGTATTGAAGGCCGAGGAAGCCGTGAAACCGAGGGCAAGCCGCCCGGTCTCTCCACGCGTGGCGCGTTGCGCTGCAAGCTTTGCCTTCTCGGCTGCCGCAACCGCCGCCATCGCCTCAGGAAGAAAGGCGCGGCCGGCTTCCGTCAGTTCGGCGCCGTGCGGCACTCGATGAAACAGCATCGCGCCGATTTCCTGTTCGAGATCCCGGATCTGCTGGCTGAGCGGTGGCTGGCCGATACCGAGCTTCGCCGCCGCCCGGGTGAAGTTCTCCTGCTCCGCCACGGCAAGGAAATATCGGATGTGGCGCAACTCCATTGGTATCTCCAAAACCTATCAAGAACGTCAGTTCCATATATTGGACAAATGATGACCGCTTGGCTAGATCAGAAGGCGTGAAAGGTTGGTGCCCCCATGCCCCGCGCCGCAGACAAGCAGCTAGACGTCCTCGAATCTCCCTCCCTCCCCAATTTGCAACTGGTCCAGGCTCAACCCGAGCCCAAGGAAAAGCAGTACCTTTTTCGCGGAACGGCACCTTACCGCCGGGCCAGCATCGCGCTCTTCCTCTCGGGCTTCGCAACGTTCTCGCTGCTCTATTGTGTCCAGCCCCTCATGCCGATCTTCGCCGCGGATTTTCACATCAGCCCCGCGGCAAGTTCCCTCTCGCTGTCGCTGTCGACAGGGTTTCTTGCCTTTGCGATCTTCTGTGCGGCCGCCGTGTCGGAGAGCTTCGGCCGCCGCAGTCTGATGTTCGCGTCCCTGCTCGGCGCAGCGCTTTGCACCATAGCCTGCTCGCTGGTGCCGAGCTGGCACGCTCTGCTGGTGATCCGTGCGCTCGAAGGGCTTCTGCTCGGCGGTGTGCCGGCCGTCGCAATGGCCTACCTGTCGGAGGAGATCGATCCGCGCGGTCTTGGCGCATCCATGGGGCTCTATATCGCAGGCAATGCCTTCGGAGGCATGGCCGGCCGCGTCGTGACCGGCACGCTCGCTGAATTTTTCTCATGGCGTATCGCGTTGGGAACGCTTGGTTTTCTTGGTCTTGCTGCCGCAGTAGGCTTCTTCCTGCTGCTGCCCGCATCGCGGAATTTTACGCCGCGTCGGGGATTTGATGCGCGCTTCCATCTGCGCGCCTGGATCGGTCATGTCAGCAATCCGGCACTGCCGTTTCTGTTTGCCATCGGCTTCCTGGCGATGGGCACCTTCGTCACGGTCTATAACTACATCGGCTTCCGCCTGGTGCTGCCGCCGTATAGCCTCAACCAGACCGAATTGGGCCTGATCTTCACCGTCTACCTGTTCGGCATCGCCGCCTCCTGGATCGCGGGAATGCTCGGCGATCGCATCGGCCACTTCGTGGTGCTGCCGGCAGGCATCGCCATGGCCGCTGCCGGCGTGGCTGCGACGCTGAGTTCGTCCCTGCCACTGATCATCCTCGGCATTGTGCTGCTGACATCGGGCTTCTTCGTTGCCCACTCGGTGGCAAGCGCTCTCGTCGGTCGGCTTGCGCGTGGCACGAAGGGGCACGCGTCGTCGCTCTACCTGCTGTCCTACTACGTCGGCTCGAGCGTTGCCGGATCGGCAGGAGGGTACTTCTGGAGCGCCGATGGCTGGAACGCCGTGGTTCTTTTCACGTTGGCATTGCTGGCGGTCGGCATGATCGCCGCACTGGTTGCCGCCCGCCTGTCGCGGCGGTAGCCTGCCGCATGATCAGCATCACCAGCCTCGACCATCTCGTTCTGACGGTTGCCGACATAGAGGCGAGTTGCGCCTTCTATGCGCGCGTGCTCGGCATGTCCGTCGAAACCTTCGGCGAGGGGCGCAAGGCTCTCAAGTTCGGGCATCAGAAGATCAATCTGCATCAGGTGAAGCGGGAGTTCGAACCCAAGGCTGCACGGCCGACGCCGGGCTCCGCGGACTTGTGCTTCATCGCGGAAACGCCGCTGGCAGCTGTTGTCGCGCATCTGCGCGCCGAAGCGGTGGAAATCCTCGAAGGCCCGGTCGCGCGCACTGGCGCCACCGGACCGATCATGTCGGTCTATTTCCGCGACCCGGACAACAATCTCATCGAGATCTCAAATCCGGTATCCTGAGGCTGCGCCTTTGCTGCACCTCAGCTCAACGTCCAGGCGATGTAGATCAGCGTCAGGGCGATGATCCACAGAGCAAACCGGCCGGAGCGGTTGTGGCGCGCTTCGGACTTGCCGATCGCCTCCGCCGTGCTGGCGTCGAACCGCAATCCATGCTCGCTCATATAGAGAAGCTCGTGATGGAACTTCTCGGTTTTCGCCGCGATCTCGGGGGCAGCTTCCGCCAGCTTCACAGCTGCCTTCAGCCCGTCCTTGAGGTCCGCGACGATGCGCTTCGGGCCGAGATTGTTGCGGATCCAGTCGCCGACGACGGGCTCTGATGCCTTCCACATGTTGAAACGCGGATTGAGGATGCGTGACACCCCTTCGACGACCACCATCGTCTTTTGCAGCATCACCAGTTCCGGGCGCGTCGCCATGTCGAACAGTTCGGTGACCTCGAAGAGCAGCGTCAGCAGCTTGCCCATAGAGATTGTTTCCGCAGGCTGGCCGTGGATCGGCTCGCCGATCGCGCGGATCGCCTGGGCGAAGCTTTCGACGTTATGATGGCCAGGCACGTAGCCCGCTTCGAAATGTACCTCGGCCACGCGGATGTAATCGCGGGTGATGAAGCCGTAGAGGATTTCCGCGAGGAAGCGGCGTTCCTTTTTGCCGAGACGACCGACGATCCCCATGTCGACGGCAACGATGTCGCCCTGCGCGTCGACGAAGAGATTGCCCGGATGCATATCCGCATGGAAGAAGCCGTCGCGCAGCGTATGGCGCAAAAACGACTGGATCAGCGTATCGGCAAGCGCGTTGAGATCATGGCCGGCAGCACGCAGCCCCTCGACATCTGACATCTTGACGCCATCGATCCATTCCATGGTGATGACATCGCGGCCGGTGCGTTCCCAATCGACGGTCGGCACCCGAAACCCGGGGTCCTTCGCCGTGTTCTCGGCAATCTCCGAGAGTGCCGCAGCCTCCAGGCGAAGATCCATCTCCACCTTGGTGGTCTGCTCCAGCGTCTTCGTTACCTCCACCGGCCGTAGCCGCCGGCTGGAAGGCATGAAGCGCTCCTGCATGTGAGCGACGAGGTACATCGCCTCGATGTCGTGGGTGAAGCGCTGGCGAACGCCCGGGCGCACGACCTTCACGGCCACCTTCTTGCGGCCCGAAGGCGTATCGACTTCGGCCGGATGGACCTGCGCGATCGATGCCGCCGCGATCGGATCGCCGAAGCTTGCGTAAAGCTCCTCGATCGGACGGCCGAGCGAACTGGCGATGCTGGCCTTCGCCGCCTCCGGCGGGAAGAAAGCCATCCGGTCCTGCAGCTGCGACAGATCGTCGGCAAATTCCACACCGACGACGTCGGGTCGCGTTGCCAGGAACTGGCCGATCTTGACGTAGGACGGGCCGAGGCGCTCGACGGCCTGAGCAAGCCTGTCGCTGCGCTTCTTCGACTTCGAGCGGTTGCGTGCGAAAACGCCCGCCACGGACTTGGCGATACCGACAGCCGGCGGAAGATCTTCTGACGGCAGCGCGGAAATCACGCCTTCGCGCACGAGAATCCAGCCGACGCGCCAGAGCCGGAAATATGCTCCCAATGTACTCATGCGGGAACGCCTGCCTGCGGATGCGGGGCGGTGAACGATGCCTGCGAAACCATGCGTCAGAGCTTCCAGCCGGAATGAAGGGCTGCGATGCCGCCGGTGTAGTTGGTGAAGCTGACGCGCGAGAAACCGGCGCCGCGGATCATCTCGGCAAAGTTTTCCTGGTTGGGGAACTTGCGGATGGATTCGACCAGATATTGATAGGGCTCGGCCTCGCCGGTAATCGCCTTGCCGAACTTCGGAATGGCGTTGAAGGACCAGGTGTCATAGACGCGGTCGAGAAGCGGCATGTCCACTTCCGAAAACTCGAGCACGAGCAGACGACCGCCGCGCTTCAGCACGCGATAGGCTTCGCTCAGCGCCACGTCGATGCGCGGCACGTTGCGGATGCCGAAGGCGATCGTGTAGGCGTCGAAGCTGTTGGGTTCGAACGGCAGATCCTCGGCGTTCGCCTCGACGAAAGTCAGGTTGTCGGAAAGCTTCTTCTTGGCGGCGCGCTCGGCGCCGACTGATAGCATCGAGCCGTTGATGTCTAGCACGGTCGAATGCGCCATCCGGTTCGAAGCTTCAATGATGCGAAAGGCGATATCACCGGTGCCGCCGGCCACGTCGAGCGTCCTGTAGCCGGGCTCCTTGCGTGGATTCAACGCCGAGATCATCGCGTCTTTCCAGACGCGATGCATGCCGACCGACATGACGTCGTTCATGATGTCGTAGCGCTTGGCGACCTTGTGGAAGACCTCGTTGACGAGACCCTGCTTTTCACCATCCGCCACTTCGCGGAAGCCGTAGGATGTTTCCATGCCGCCTTCGGCGGAGGTACGGCTTTCTGACATCGAAATACTCCATCTATCTGAAATCGGCGCGGCGACCATAGCGAACGGACGCGCGCGGCGCTATCTGTGGGCCACGGTCGGGGCCGCGGCACCTTGGCGCTATAGCGCACAACGCCCGTGGTTGAAACATGTTAGATATAGATGGGTTAAGATGCCGGAATTGCCAGAAGTCGAAACCGTCCGACGCGGGCTTGCCCCCACGATGGAAGGCACGCGGATCGCCCGCCTGGAGCTGCGTCGCAAGGATCTGCGGTTTCCCTTTCCGGATGGCCTGGAGGCCCGCGCAACGGGCCGCAACATCGTGGCGCTCGGCCGCCGCGCCAAGTATCTGCTGATCGATCTCGACGATGGCACGACGATCATCTCGCATCTCGGCATGTCCGGCTCCTTCCGCATTGAGGTGGGACCAGTGTCCGAAGTGCCCGGCGACTTTCATCATCCGCGCTCGAAGGATGAAAAGCACGACCACGCGATCTTCCATCTCGAGGGCCCGAACGGCATCAGCCGCGTCATCTATAATGACCCGCGCCGCTTCGGCTTCATGGATATGACGCAGCGCTCCGAGCTTGACCTCAATCCCTTCCTGTCAGGTCTTGGGCCGGAGCCGACAGGCAACGAGCTCAGTGCTGCCTATCTGGCGGAGCGTTTCACGGGCAAGGCGCAGCCGCTGAAGAGCGCGCTGCTCGACCAGAAGAATATCGCAGGGCTCGGCAATATCTACGTCTGCGAGGCGCTCTGGCGCGCGCACCTGAGCCCAACCCGTGCTGCCGCGACCATCGTCACCAAGACGGGCAAGCCGACCAAGCAGATGAATCTTCTGGTGGCCTCGATCCGCGACGTCATAGCCGACGCCATCAAGGCCGGCGGTTCGTCGCTGCGGGACCATATCCAAACCGACGGCTCGCTCGGCTACTTCCAGCATTCCTTCTCGGTCTATGACCGCGAAAGTCTACCTTGCCGCACGCCCGATTGCGGCGGTACGGTCGCACGCATCGTTCAGGCGGGGCGCTCGACCTTCTATTGCCCTGTTTGCCAGAAATAACGGGAGGACTGTCCATGGCCTATGAAACGCTCATCGTCGAAACCCGTGGTGCGGTCGGGTTGATCACCTTGAACCGCCCTCAGGCGCTGAACGCCCTGAACTCGACGGTGCTGAAGGAGCTCCTGCAGGCCTACGAAGCCTTCCAGGCCGATGACGCCGTCGGCGCCATGGTGCTGACCGGGTCCGAGCGCGCATTCGCCGCCGGCGCCGACATCAAGGAAATGCAGCCGCTTAGCTATGTCGACGTCTACAGCCGCGACCTGATGAGCGGCTGGGACGACGTCGCCAAGGTGCGCAAGCCCGTCATCGCGGCCGTCAGCGGCTTTGCGCTCGGCGGCGGCTGCGAGCTTGCCATGATGTGCGATATCATCATCGCCTCGGAAACGGCCAAGTTCGGCCAGCCCGAGATCACCCTTGGCGTGATCCCCGGCATGGGCGGCTCGCAGCGGCTGACGCGCGCGGTCGGCAGATATAAGGCGATGGACCTGATCCTCACCGGCCGGATGATGGATGCCGCCGAAGCCGAGCGTGCGGGACTCGTTTCGCGTGTGGTGGCGCCGGAGCGTCTGCTGGACGAGGCCTTGGAAGCAGCCGCCAAGATTGCCTCCCTGTCGCGTCCGTCCGTGCTGATGGCGAAGGAGGCGGTAAACCGGGCGCTGGAGACGACATTGGACGAAGGCCTGCGTTTCGAGCGCCGCCTTTTCCATTCTCTGTTTTCGACCGAAGACCAGAAAGAGGGGATGACGGCCTTCATCGAAAAGCGTAAGCCTGACTTCAAGAACCGCTGAACCTTCGACAAAGGCGGCGTTTCCTTGAAAATGCGCGTTGACGTGGGTCGGCTTTAGGGTTATATGCCCGCCCACGGTTCGGGAAGCCACTCCGGTTTTCCGCTTATGCTCCCGCATTGCTGTATGAAGTGGCCGCAGGGCCCGCGGTGATGACGGAGTTTGTTCGAATTCTTAGAGAGGCATCCATGGCCAATACAACTTCGGCGAAAAAAGCGACCCGCAAGATCGCCCGCCGTACCGACGTCAATAAGGCTCGTCGCTCGCGCGTTCGTACTTTCGTTCGCAAGGTCGAAGAGGCACTCGCATCTGGTGATGCTGCCAAGGCAAAGGAAGCTTTCCTCGCCGCGCAGCCGGAACTGGCTCGCGCTGCAAGCAAGGGCGTTGTTCACGCCAACACGGCTTCCCGCAAGGTCTCGCGCCTGGCAGCTCGTGTGAAGGCTCTGTCGGTTTCCGCAACCGCATAATCTTTCGTTAACAAACGCTTCGTTATGATTAGCCCGGCAACTTTGTCGGGCTTTTTCGATTCCGCCAGCGGCCAAAGTTTTGGTTAATTCAGCGACGATTTCATGTCGGGTGGATGACACAAAAAAATGTTTAAAAACAATGGCTTGCAACAGGATGCTGTCAAGTCTGACGACTCGGACCTTCCGTAGCGGGGTCCAAAACGAGTCAAGAAGCTTTTTTCTTTTTTTCTTTTTATGCGTGTCAAAATTGCCAGAAATGGGAATCTCCTTGATTCAAAAGCGATTCTTTTTTGACACTGGCGTGACGCCCAAAAACTGGCGCCGGAGTCAACGGGGCCGTCTTAATTTTGCGTAAAATTCATCGTTGATCTCCGCCATCGATCCTGCCTAAATGCCGCTCAACAAGGGGCTCGGACATCACCTGTTTAAGGCTTGGTCTTGAAACTGCCACGTCGGCAGGCTGATTGCTTTGTGTCTTTTGTGACGAGGGAAGTACCCTCGGATTTTCACGCACTGGCGCAAATTGGACCGCGACTTTGGCTGTCGCGGAACGGGATCGTTTGTGCGTTCACAGTACACGCTTTGCGTGAGGTCTTGGGAGAGGAGATCTTTGCGCAGGTAAGCTGGCAACCGCTTGGACGAGGAGCGGAAACCGGCAACGCGGATGAGGCAAGCATGCATGAGGCTCGCTTCTTCATCCCCGGCATAGTCGCCCCCTGTTGTGGGGCAGGCGTTTGAGTGAACCGGCCAGCGGTGGGGCATGAGGGTGCCACGGCAGGCCATAGCGGGGAAATGATCGGGCGACGGAATAGGCCGCCCGGTGGAATTGGAAGGCGGCAATATGCACATGAATTCATTGGCGGCGAATGCTCTGGACGATACGGACAAAGCATCGCAGGCATTTGGCTCTATTTGCCCAGAAGCGGCGGGGGAAAAGGGAGACATGAAGAATGGCATACTTTTTGAACGTGTCAGTGCTCGCCTAAAGGCGCAGGTCGGTCCCGATGTCTATGCAAGCTGGTTTGCCCGGCTAAAGCTGCATTCGGTTTCCAAGAGTGTCGTGCGGTTGACGGTGCCGACGACTTTTTTGAAGTCTTGGATCAACAACCGTTATCTTGATCTCATCACCAGCCTTTTCCAGGCTGAGGACGCGGAAATTCTCAAGGTCGAGATTCTTGTCCGCACCGCCGCTCGCGGCACAGGCAAGCCGGCCGAAGAAGCCGCTGCACAGGAGCCGGTATCCGGTGGTTCGCCAGCTCGGCGCACGACGATCGCCCAGCCCGCTGGCCAGATCGTGCAGCAGACGGTCTCCGCGGCGGCAGCATCGCGTCCCGCAACCGCCGGCCAGCCGCTGTTCGGTTCGCCGCTCGATAACCGCTTCACCTTCGACACCTTCGTTGAAGGCAGCTCCAATCGCGTCGCTCTTGCGGCCGCAAAGACCATTGCCGAAGCAGGCCAGGGCGCAGTGCGCTTCAACCCGCTCTTCGTTCATTCCACGGTCGGTCTCGGCAAGACCCATCTGCTGCAGGCAATCGCCAATGCAGCCGTACAGAACCCGCGCCAGCTGCGCGTCGTCTACCTGACGGCGGAATACTTCATGTGGCGTTTCGCGACTGCGATCCGCGACAATGACGCGCTGACGCTGAAGGACTCGCTGCGCAACATCGACCTTCTGATCATCGACGACATGCAGTTCTTGCAGGGCAAGATGATCCAGCACGAGTTTTGCCATCTCCTGAACATGCTGCTCGACAGCGCCAAGCAGGTCGTCGTCGCAGCCGACCGTGCGCCTTGGGAGTTGGAATCGCTCGATCCGCGCGTTCGTTCGCGTCTGCAGGGTGGCGTGGCGATCGAGCTGGACGGTCCGGATTACGAGATGCGTCTTGAAATCCTCAAGCGCCGTCTGGCGGTAGCACGCACGGAAGATCCGTCGCTGGATATGTCGCCAGAACTGCTGAACCACGTTGCACGCAGCATCACGGCAAGTGGCCGCGAGCTGGAAGGCGCCTTCAACCAGCTGCTCTTCCGTCGCTCCTTCGAGCCGAACCTGACGGTCGAGCGCGTCGATGAACTCCTTGCTCACCTTGTCGGCTCTGGCGAGCCGCGCCGGGTTCGCATCGAGGACATCCAGCGCATCGTCGCACGGCATTACAACGTCTCGCGTCAGGAACTGGTTTCGAACCGCCGTACGCGCGTCATCGTCAAGCCGCGGCAGATCGCCATGTACCTGTCGAAGACGCTGACACCTCGTTCGTTCCCGGAGATCGGCCGCCGTTTCGGTGGACGCGACCACACCACGGTTCTTCACGCCGTGCGCAAGATCGAGGAACTGATTTCGGGAGACACCAAGCTGTCGCACGAGATCGAGCTGCTCAAGCGCCTTATCAACGAATAGGCTGGGCTTGTTCACAATGTTCTATGGCCGGGAGCAATCCCGGCCATTTTCTTTTATAAGGGTTTTATTCTATACCGCCTGAGTACGCCGCAGGAGGAGTGCGGCGCTTAGGAGGAAAAGAATGACTTTCACGAAAATTGCCGTCATCGGCCTGGGCAAGGTCGGACGGCTGGCGGCAACGCTTTTGCACGAAGGGGGCTTCGAGGTCATCGGTGTCGATGCGCAGCCGCCCGTCGGCGAGCTGCCTTTCGCATTCCGGAGCGGCAATATTTCCGACCCGGTGGTGATTGGAGAGTTGCTGTCTAATGTCGAGGCGGTGCTGTCGTGCCTGCCGTATCATCTCAACATGGCGCTGGCTCGCGCGGCCCACACGGCAGGCATCCACTATTTTGACCTGACCGAAGACGTTCCGACCACGAACTTCATCATCGAGCTTTCAAAAACGGCACGCGGCCTGATGGCACCGCAATGCGGTCTCGCCCCGGCTTCGTCGGCATTGTCGGCGCGAGCCTTGCCGATGAGTTCGACCGTTGCCGCTCGATCCGGATGCGCGTCGGCGCCCTGCCGCAAAATCCGACCGGGCTTCTGGGCTACGCCTTCAACTGGTCACCTGAGGGCGTCGTCAACGAATATCTCAATGACTGCGAAGTCATTGAAGGCGGCGTGCGCAAGCTCGTCTCGCCGATGGAGTGGCTGGAAACCATCTATGTCGAAGGCGTCAAGCTCGAGGCCTTCACGACATCAGGCGGTCTCGGCACGATGTGCGATACCTTGCTCGGCAAGGTCGACAATCTCGACTACAAGACGATGCGTTATCCGGGCCATATGGACCTGATGAACTTCTTCTTCCACGAACTGCTGATGCGCGACAAGCGCGGCCTCGCAGGCGAAATCCTCACGAATGCGAAACCGCCTGTCGATGACGATGTGGTCTATGTACACGTCGCTGCGGAAGGCACGCAGGCGGGCAGTCTCCGCCGCAAGGAGTTCGTCCGCGCCTACTACCCGATCGAGATCGCAGGCGCGCGGCGCACCGCCATCGCCTGGACGACGTCTGCCTCTGTTGTTGCCGTGATCGAGATGGTCCGCGACGGATTGCTGCCGAACAGCGGCTTTCTGCATCAGGAGCATATCCCGCTGGAGATGTTCCTGCAGACGCCGACCGGCAGCCTGTTCAAGGGCGGCGCCCACAAACACCGCTAGAGCGCCGTGCGTCCTTAAGGACGCACAAAGACGCTCTATCTTGTTGAATCTACGCATCAGGCTTTCCGAAAATCGATTGGATTTTCGGGCCGATGCTGTAGTCGATCGTTGCACCGGACGTCGGCCCTATGGGGCCGGCGTTTCCGCTGCCGTTACTCCAGGGCTAGGATGGCGTTCGCTGGCTCGGCAAGGCGCAGCGCTTGCCGCAGCTCGGGATGCCCGGCAGCATGTAACGCAGGCAGCAGATCTTGCGCCTGGCAACACGTTCTCCCTCATCCTCGACGTAGTGCACGCAGCCACAGAACGGATTGACGCCCCCATCGGGCAGGCAGCCGCGAATGAAAAGCGGCAGGTCGTTCTCCATCGACTTGTCCGCTGACGTCAGTCGCATGACATAGTCGACGTAGACGGCGGCATTGTTCCAGCAAAGCTTGGCTGAAAGCCCGCAACCTTTCAATCTCGCGACCGTCTCGTTCAGATGCGTCTCCATCAGATCGGAGACACTCTCGAAGCTGTCGTCTGTCGCCGCGCATGTCGTTCCCTTGTGCGGAACGCCGAAAGCCCGCGGCAATCCATCCGGATGCAGCGCAATCGTCATACTGCGGAAATCGACCGGCAGCGACTGGTTGGCGAGCCGCCGCGCCAGGAGGTAGGGAATGGTCAGGCCGGAAAAATAATAGAGCGACCACATCGAAACGACCGCGCGCCGATCGGTGCCGTTACTCTTGGCCATATACCGCTCGATGGCATGCTCGAACTCGCCACCGGCCGCGAAGAAGGTGGGCAGCGGAATGCCGTCAGGCAGGTCCGCAGACAGCATCATGCGTTCCTGGCACCAGGCATGGTCACCGACGAATGCCGGCGAGAGGCCGACAGGTTCGCTCTCCATGGGCATGATATGTCGGGCAGCGCTCGCCATCAGTGCGCAGTCACGCAGAATCCGGCGGCAGTCACGCAGAATCCGGCGACGGCGAGCCCCTCGGCTGGCTGCAGTTCGCGCCGCTGTCTCGACTGCTCATGGCTTGTCTGGTTTTTCATCGGTCGATACGCCGCACATCTCAGATATGCAGAGTTAAATACTCAAGAAATGCGGGCATTGGAATAGGAAATGATGACTTTTCTATTCCACTTTCTTCTGTTGCCTTCTGCAGCCGGGACGTCAGCCTTTTGCCTCCGTCAGCAGCCAGCGGCGGAACGCGGCGGCGGCCGGTCGCTCGAGCGCCGGTCCCGGGTAGACAAGGTGAAATGCAAGCCGGCTGGCGACGCCGATCGGGAAGGGAGCGACGAGCGCGCCGTCGCGAAGCTCAGCCTCCACGAAGGATTTCCGCATCAGCGCAAATCCGTGCCCGGCCCTCATCGCGTCATAGGCGCCGTTGCCGTGCATGAAGATCGGTCCGCGCGAGGGATCGACTGCGCTCGCCCCGGCAGCCTCCAGCCAGAGCTGCCAGTCATGACGATAGACATCATGGATTAGCTGGAAGCTGGCAAGCGCATTGGGGGCTGGCTTCTCTCCAAGCTCGGCGGCAAGAGCCGGCGTGCAGACCGGCACCAGCTCATCATCAACGAGGCGTTCGCTGACGAGCCCTTCATAGCCGCCAAGCCCGTGACGGATCGCGAGGTCGATACCATCACGCCGGAAATCGAGGACGCGGTGCGACGCGCTGATGCGAACGTCGATCTCCGGATGCAGGGTCTCGAAGCGACCGAGCCTCGGCACCAGCCAATAGGTGGCAAACCCCGCCGTGCAGGTCACGTTGAGAACGGCGCCGCGTCCGCGTGCCGTAATCGCCGCCGTCGCTTCCCTGACCAGGCGGAAGGCAGCTCTGAGCGTCGAAAAATAATCCGCTCCCTCTGCCGTCAAATCCAGCGCACGGGTCTTTCGTTCAAAAAGCTTGACGCCGAGCGACGCTTCCAGATCGCGGATCTGCAGGCTGACGGCGCCCGGCGTGACGTTGAGCTCTCTTGCAGCCAGTGTCATGCTGAGATGCCGGGCGGCGGCTTCGAAGGCGCGAAGCGCCGAAAGGGAGGGGAGATAATCGCTCATGGTTTAACTCAGCTATATCATGGACCGAGAAAGACTCGTTTGTCGCACAGGCGGCGTAGCAATAATATCAGCATGAAAGCTCACCTTGAAGCCGCTTCGCGCTGGTGGATGAGCGAGAATAAATCGGACATGGCGATATCGTCGCCGCGCAACAATCGGGTGGCGGCAGGCTGCGATGGCATGTAGGCCATAGGCAGGCTGACGAAGGGAGAGAATGATGCAGCAAAAACAGATGGGCTTTGCCGAATGGGGAATGTTGCTGGTGCTCTCCCTGCTATGGGGCGGCTCCTTCCTCTTCAACGGCATTCTGGTAAAGACGCTGCCACCGTTCACGATCGTCACCGGTCGGGTTTTGATCGCGGCGCTTGCGCTGAACGTGATTGTCAGGGCGACGGGCCATGTCATGCCGCGCGACAGCAAGTCCTGGGCAGCCTTCTTCGGCATGGGCATCCTGAACAACATGATCCCGTTCTGCCTCATCGTCTGGGGTCAGACCCATATTGCGAGCGGCCTTGCCTCCATCCTGAACGCCACGACGCCGCTCTTCGGTGTCGTTGTCGCGCACTTCCTCACCGCCGATGAAAAGATGACCGGCAACCGCTTGCTCGGCGTTCTCGTCGGCTTTGCCGGCGTTGCCTACATGATCGGTTTCGATGTGCTGCGGGATCTCGGCTCGAACGTGCTGGCACAGCTCGCCGTGCTCGGCGCTGCGCTGTCCTATGCCTTTGCCGGCATCTTCGGCCGCCGTTTCCGCCAGATGGGCATGGCGCCGCTCATCCCTGCGGCAGGGCAGGTCACGGCCTCGACCGTGCTGATGCTGCCGATCGCTCTTGTCGTCGATCAGCCCTGGACATTGACCGCGCCGTCGACGGAAACCTGGATCGCGCTGCTGGGCCTGGCCCTGTTGTCGACCGCGATCGCCTATGTGCTGTTCTTCCGCATTCTGGCAACCGCTGGCGCGACCAATCTGATGCTTGTGACCTTCCTGATCCCGGTCAGCGCCATCCTGCTTGGCGCGGCAATTCTTGGCGAACAGCTGCAGGCCAAGCATCTGATCGGCATGGCGATGATTGCAGTCGGGTTGGCGGCGATAGACGGGCGGTTGTTCTCGCGTTGGCGCGGACGGGTGGCTTGAGGGAGAGATTGCAAAGCCTCAGGGTAGCCACTATCTCGAATGCCGGGATAGGGGGCGAGATGAACCATCAGGCAAGCAATACCATCAGGATCGAGCGTGCGTCGGGCGACGATATCGACGTGTGGGCGAAGCTTCGCGCCGCCTTGTGGTCGGACCAGTCTACGGAAGAACATGCCGCGGAACTGCAGCGGCTCATCGATGATGACAGTGCCGATTTCCGCTGCTTTCTGGCCTTTTCACCGGATGGCAGTGCGATCGGGTTCGCCGAAGCCTGCCTGCGGCGTGACTATGTCAACGGCTGCAAATCGTCGCCGGTTCTTTTCCTCGAGGGTATCTATGTCGAAGAAGCCTCTCGGCGAAGCGGTGTGGGGCGGGCCTTGCTTGAGGCCGTCCGCGGCTTCGGCAATGCGTCCGGCTGTACGGAATTCGCCTCGGATGCGCTTCTGGACAATATCGACAGCCACCGCTTCCACGCCGCCCTCGGTTTCGAGGAGACCCAGCGCGTCGTCTATTTCAGGCAGCCGCTTTAGCTAACAGGCGAGATCGGCGACGACGGAATCGAGGATCAGCATGCCCGACGGCGTGCAGCGAAGCCGGGAATTGCCGATCCGCTCGATGAAGCCATGCTCCAGCAGGAATTCTTCCCGCTTGGGGTCCGGGTCGCGGCCCGAAAGCTGCTGCCAGCGGGCGAGATCGACGCCTTCCTTCAGGCGCAGCCCCATCAGCAGCAGTTCGTCCGCCTGCTCATCGTAGCCAAGCTGTTCCTGATCGAGCATGCCGTGCCCGTCGCGCTCGACGAGATCGAGCCAGCTTTCCGGCTTGCGTTCGGTCGCGGTGGCAATCTTCATGCTGCCGCGTGTCAGCCGCCCGTGGGCGCCTGGTCCGATGCCGGCATAGTCGCCGTAGCGCCAATAGGTGAGGTTGTGGCGGCTCTCCGCGCCCGGGCGGGCGTGGTTCGAGACTTCGTAGGCAGGCAGCCCTTCGCGGGCCGTGATCTCCTGCGTCGCCTCATAGAGCAGCGCCGACTGATCGCCATCCGGAACGATAAGCTTGCCGGCCTTGTGGAGGCCGAAGAAGGGCGTCCCCTCTTCGATGGTCAGCTGATAGAGCGAGAGGTGATCGACCGCGTAGGAGATCGCCTCCTTCAGTTCGCGCTCCCATTCCTCGACCGTCTGGTTCGGGCGGGCATAGATCAGATCGAAGGACATGCGCGGGAAGATGTCGCGCGCGAGCTTGATCGCTTTCAGCGCATCGGCAACATCGTGCAGCCGTCCGAGAAACTTCAGGTCCCGATCGTTCAGCGCCTGGACGCCGAGCGAGACGCGGTTGACGCCGGCGGCGCGATAGCCGCGGAAACGCTCGGCCTCGACGCTGGAGGGGTTCGCCTCCATGGTGATCTCGATACCATCAGACATATGCCAGTGCTTGCCGATGCCGTCGAGAATGGCCGCAACCGTCGAGGGGTCCATCAACGATGGCGTGCCGCCGCCGAGGAAGACGCTCGTGACGGTCTTCGGTCCGCTCAGTTGGCGCACCGTCGCCATCTCCTTCAGGAAGGCGGCCGTGAAGCGCTCCTGATCCACCGGCTGGTGGCGGACATGGCTGTTGAAGTCGCAATAGGGGCACTTGGCGGCACAGAACGGCCAATGCACATAGACGCCGAAGCCGGGCTCACCGGTATCGGGCAGAAGGGCCGCATAGCGCGTCAGGTTAGGCTGTTCCAAAGTGTCCACGTTCGCCCTTAGGCTTCCAGGCAGGTTTCGACGAAAATCTTGAAGGCGCGGGCGCGGTGCGACAGGGCTTCTGCGTCGCCCGGCTTCCAGCCGTGCTTTTCTTCCGCGCTCATCTCGCCAAAGGTAGTCTCATAGCCTTCGGGTTGAAAGACCGGATCGTAGCCGAAGCCCTGGCTGCCGCGCGGCGGCCAGACGACAGCGCCCTCGACCTCGCCCCGGAAGAGTTCGGTGTGACCATCAGGCCAGGCAAGGCAGAGAACGCTGACGAAGCGCGCGGTGCGCTGTTCCAGCTTCGAAGCGCCGGCCTTTTCCAGAGCCGTCTCGACCTTCTGCATGGCCATTGCGAAATCGCGGGTGCCATCGGGTGTTTCGGCCCAATTGGCGGTGTAAACGCCTGGATCGCCGCCAAGGGCGTCGATAACCAGACCAGAATCGTCCGACAGCGCCGGCAGGCCGGAAGCCTCCGCCGACGCCAGCGCCTTGATCTTTGCATTTTCCTCGAAGGTCGTTCCGGTCTCATCTGGCTCGACGAAATTCAGTTCAGCCGCCGATTTCGCGGTGAAGCCGAGCGGTCCGATCAGGTCCTGGATTTCGCGGATCTTGCCGGCATTGTGGCTGGCAACGACGATGGTCTTGGTTTCGAGCTTGCGCATGGTGGTCCTATTCGATGCCCCAGATCCTGGCTTCAGCACATTCGAGGCTGTTGCCCGCGGGGTCGCGGAAATAGATCGATCGGCCGCCTTGCGGCCAGGTGACTTCGGACTCGATGGCAACGCCTTCGGACTTGAGCCGGCTGGCCATCGCATCGAGATTTTCCCTTGAGACACGGAAGCAGGCATGTCCCGAACCAGTTGTCCCGTGCGGCGGTACCTGCAGGGAGCCGGGTGCGGGCGGCTTGATCGTTTCCTTGGGATTGAAGATCAGCAGCACGCCTGCACCGCAGCGAAAGAAGACATGCCGGTCACCGCTCCGCGAGATCTTCGCAAGACCGAGAATGCCTTCATAGAAGGCTTCGGCCGTGTCGAGATCCTCAGCATAGAGCGCCGTCTCCAGCATGCCTTCCAGCATGTCGTTCATCCGGCGATGGCCTGCTTCTGCATGGCGACGAGCTCGGCGATACCGCCCTTGGCGAGCGCCATCAGCGATGCGAATTCCTCATCGGTGAAGGGCGTGCCCTCGGCCGTGCCCTGGATTTCGACGATGCCGCCGGTGCCCGTCATCACGAAGTTCGCGTCGGTTTCTGCAGAGGAATCTTCGAGGTAGTCGAGATCGAGGACCGGCTGATTGGCAAAGATGCCGCACGAAATCGCGGCGACATGGTCCTTCAGCACCCGCTCGACCTTGAGCATGTTGCGGCTTTCCATCCACTTCAGGCAGTCGTAGAGCGCAATCCACGCGCCGGTGATCGACGCTGTGCGCGTTCCGCCGTCCGCCTGGATGACGTCGCAGTCGAGCGTGATCTGGCGTTCGCCAAGTTCCTTGAGATCGACGACGGCGCGCAGCGAACGGCCGATCAGACGCTGGATTTCCTGGGTGCGGCCACCCTGCTTGCCGGTCGCAGCCTCGCGCTTCATGCGGTCGCCGGTCGCGCGTGGCAGCATGCCGTATTCAGCCGTGACCCAGCCCTTGCCGGTATTGCGCAGCCATGCCGGCGGCTTTTCCTCGACGCTAGCCGTGCACAGCACATGCGTATCGCCGAACTTCACCAGACAGGAGCCTTCCGCGTGCTTGGAGAAGTTGCGCTCGAACGAGACCTTGCGCATCTGGTCGGTTTTTCTGCCTGAGGGCCGCATAGAATTCTCCTGAAGCATGATGCCGGGACGATCAATCATCTTGGACAAGTCATGCGTGCTTATGTTGTTGAGAGCTTCTACGATTGGCAGCGCTCATTTGCAATTTCCCTTTTGCCGCTGCTCTGAGATTGGCTATATTTTGTCGGATCATTGTCAGCACGGATACACAAAGTTTCATGGAGTTCAGATCGACGTCGGTTTCAGATGCCGTGGCTGCGCTGGATGAACGCTCCAAGGAAATCTTTCGCCGCATCGTAGAGGGCTATCTGGAAACGGGTGAGCCGCTCGGCTCCCGCAATCTGTCGCGGATTTTGCCGATGTCGCTGTCGCCAGCCTCCGTGCGCAACGTCATGAGCGACCTGGAGGAACTCGGGCTCATCTATTCGCCGCATGTGAGCGCCGGCCGCCTGCCGACGCAGATCGGGCTCCGCTTCTTTGTCGATGCCTTCATGCAGGTGGGAGACCTCTCCGCCGAGGACCGTGCCAACATCGACCGGCAGGTGCGCGCCGAGAGCCGCGACAATCCGATGGAACTGATGATGAACGAGGCAAGCCGAATGCTGTCGGGCATTTCGCGCGGTGCCGGTCTCGTCATTACCTCGAAGAGCGATCCCGTCCTCAAGCATGTCGAATTCATCCGGCTTGAGCCGACCAAGGCGCTTGCGGTGCTCGTTGGTGATCACGACCAGGTGGAAAACCGTATCATCGAGCTTCCAGCCGGCGTGACGTCGTCGCAGCTGACCGAGGCCGCCAATTTCCTCAATGCGCACATGACCGGCCAGACGCTGCCGGAGCTGAGCAATCAGCTGAGCCGGCTGAAGGACGAGGTGCGCAGCGAGCTCGATACATTGTCACAGGCGCTCGTGGAGCGTGGCATCGCCGTCTGGTCCGGCAGCGCCGACGAAGGCAAGCCGGCGCAGCTCATCATTCGCGGTCGTGCCAATCTGTTGGAGGGTCTCGCCGGCGCGGACGATCTCGACCGCCTGCGTATGCTGTTCGACGACCTCGAGAAGAAGGACAGTCTGCTCGAGCTTCTCAATCTTGCCGAAAGCGGCCCGGGTGTGCGGATTTTCATCGGCTCGGAAAACAAACTTTTCTCGCTCTCCGGCTCGTCGCTGATCGTTGCGCCCTACCGCGATGACGACGACCGCATTGTCGGCGCCGTAGGGGTCATCGGCCCGACGCGGCTCAACTATTCGCGCATCGTCCCGATGGTCGATTACACCGCCCAGCTGATGACGCGCCTGTCACGTGGTACGAAATAGGCCGCTACTCCGGCAGCAGGTCGCCCGAACCGCCCATCTCAGCCGGCATGTCCTTGTACTTCGGCAGCCCGTCGCGGATCCGCAGCACGCTTTCCTGATAGTTCACATGCAATGCGGGGACATACTTGAAGTCGGGCAAGAGTGCCGCGTAGACATCGGTAACGCCCCACGTCGGATGCTCGGTATAGAGATGGCCGCCGCATAGCTCGCAGAATTTTCGCACGCTTGTATCGGACTTCTGATAGCCCTCGACATGTTCCCCGCCCTTGGTAACGCGGACAGACTGCGGCTGCCACAGCGTGAAGGCGTTGACCGGCCCGCCGACCAATGCCGGCAGGAGGCGCAATGGCAATAGCCCATCGCCACCGGTTCGCCGGTAGCGACAATCTCCACGGCACCGCAAAAGCAGCGCCCCGAATAGCTCTTCTGATCGTTCATGGTGGCAGCTCCCTGACCGGAAAAGGTCGAAGCACTGGGATATTTAGTTATCACTAAAATAAAAGAACTTTAGCGGGAGCAAGTCAAGGCGGCTGATACCAGGGAAGAGGACTCTGCCTGGCCAGCATCGCATGCTTTTCGGTCACGCAGACTTGATTTTTGCCCGCCAAAGCTCGATATCGGGCACATCCTGAAAGACACCAATTACCGGAGAACGTCATGACTGACGAAACGACGAAGAACGGACCTGACGCCGCCGCGGCCGAAGCTGCAGCAGACGCGGCCGCAAACGTCGAAAACGAGGCCACCGAAGACACGGCGCAGCCCGATCCATTGGCTCTCCTCAAGGCTGAAAATGCCGAGCTGCGCGATCGTTATCTGCGCCTGGCTGCCGAAATGGACAATCTGCGTCGCCGCACGGAGCGTGAGGTCAAGGACGCCAAGACCTACTCTGCCGCTGGCTTCGCCCGTGACATGCTGGCGGTCTCGGACAATCTGCGTCGCGCCATCGATGCTGTCCCGGAAGAAGCCAAGGCTGCTGGCGATGCCGGTCTCAATACGCTGATCGAAGGCGTCGAGATGACCGAGCGCTCGATGCTGTCGGCGCTTGAGCGTCACGGCGTCCGCAAGCTGGAGCCGGTTGGCCAGAAGTTCGATCCGAACTTCCATCAGGCGATGTTCGAAGTTCCGAACCCCGAAGTGCCCAACAATACGGTCGTTCAGGTCGTTCAGGCTGGCTACACAATTGGCGAGCGCGTTCTGCGTCCTGCCATGGTCGGCGTCGCCAAGGGCGGCCCGAAGCTTGTCGAACCCGAAACCAATTCGATCTTCGACCAGAAGGACGCTTGATCCGATCGGCCCGCTCCCGCGGGCCTGATCTTTCCGGCGCCCTTATAAGCTTTAGATGCGGGCGAAGCGCTCGATCAGCAGATCGAAGAAGCCGTCCGCTTCAACGTCACGCATGACCTGCGCGTTGCGCTTGCGGTCGGTGACGTGCCACCAGTCGACAACGGTCATGCCGACCGTCAGCTCCGACTTCACCTCGATCTCCACGTTGCAGGTCCGGCCCTTGAAAAGCTCCGGCTTCAGGAGATAGGCGATCACGGTCGGATCGTGCAGCGGGCCGCCGTCCGAACCGTACTTCTCGATATCGAAGCGCTCGAAGAATTCCAGCATCTCGACCATGGCGATTGCCGGGCGCGTGCCGAGATCGGCCATGCGCTTGACGCGGTCCTTGCGGGTCAAGAGCTTGTGCGTGACGTCAAGCGGCATCATCACGATGGGGACGCCAGAGCGGAACACGATGTCCGCGGCCTCGGGGTCGACGTAGATATTGAATTCGGCCGCCGGGGTGATGTTGCCGCCTTCGAAGAAGCCGCCGCCCATCATCACCAGTTCGCGGACGCGCGGGATGATGTCAGGTGCCTTCTGGAATGCCAGGCCGATATTGGTGAGCGGTCCGAGCGTGCAGAGCGTAACGGCGCCCTCCGGCTCGCTGCGTAGCGTCTCGATGATGAAGTCGACCGAATGCTGTGCCTGCAGCGGCATCGTGGGTTCATCGAGAACAGGGCCATCGAGGCCTGTCTTCCCGTGCACGTGCTCGGCGGTCACCAGCTTGCGCGCGATCGGCTTGTCGGCGCCTGCGAAGACCTTCGTATCGGTGCGGTCGCAGAGTTCGCAGACAATGCGCGCATTGCGGCTGGTATAGGAGAGCGGCACATTGCCGGCGACCGTCGTGATGCCCAGGACCTGAAGCTCTTCCGGGCTTCCGAAGGCCAGCATGATCGCGGCGGCATCGTCCTGACCTGGGTCGGTATCGATAATTATCTTTCTCGGGTCTGCCATTCCAGTTGTTCCCATCCTCCTAGGTGTCATCCTCCTAGGTGCTTTTCTTCTTGGTTTGCACCATTGGTCCATCGCCCGCTGCAAATCGGCGCAGCCGCTGCGGGCACGATTTGATGCGAGGCGCCGTCAGCTTTGTCAAGCGAATGCAAACGGGCCGCACCGAGCTTTGCCTTGCGTAGGGGCGTCGCAGTTCCCATATTAGAACTATCCGGATGCTGAGCGTCAGGTCCGGCAAGGTCGCTTGAATCAAGGACTTGATGACTATGAGCCGCATTACACCCTTCGCCAGCCCGTTGCTTCTGGGCTTCGATGCCATGGAAAAAACGCTTGAGCGCCTTTCCAAGGCCAGCGATGGATATCCGCCGTACAATATCGAACGCATTGCCGCGGATCGCTCAGCAGGCGATCCGGAGCGGCTGCGGATCACGCTCGCCGTTGCCGGCTTCAGCGAAGAGGAACTCGACGTGTCCGTCGAGGAAAATCAACTGTCGATTCGTGGTCGCCAGGTCGATCAGGGCGAGCGGGATTACCTCTATCGCGGCATTGCAGCGCGCCAGTTTCAGCGCACCTTCGTGCTGGCCGACGGCATGCAGGTTCTCGGCGCAAGTCTTAAGAACGGTCTCCTTTCAGTAGATCTCATTCGGCCGGAACCGGCCCGTATGGTGAAGAAAATTAACATTTCGGTCTCACAGTAGAACAACGGCACTGTTTGAGCCGTTGGTCCCTTCTCATGGAGGTACAGGAATGTTGATGAAAGAAGCCAATTCGCACCTGACCAAAACCGAACTTGCCGGTATCGGCAACGGCGAGGTCGCATACATCCGCAAAATACGGTCTGAAGACGTATCCAGATGCTTTCCCGAAGCGCCGGATATCGATCCAAGCGTCGACCTTTGGGCGCTGTTCGGCGCAGACGGCACGCCGATCCTGCTGACGGACAATCGTTCCAGCACCTTCTTCAAGGCTGCGGAAGATGAACTGAAAACGGTGAGCCTGCACTAACGCAGGCTCAGACTCGCTTGAATGTGAGATAGGCGGACGATCTGCCTTCGCGACGCGCTTTCGCCTCGTAGCGCGTGCTCGGCCAGCCCTCGTAGGGCGTCAGCCAGTCGGCGGCGTTTTGTGCCAGCCACTCGAAGCCGCCGTGGTCGCGGCACTTCAAGAGCGTCCAGTTGATGTAAGTATCGATATCAGAGGCAAAGCAGAACAGCCCGCCAGGCTTCAACACGCGGTGGAAACGGTCGAGATTCGTCTTTGAGACGAAGCGGCGCTTCCAGTGCTTACGCTTTGGCCACGGATCCGGATAAAGCAGATCGATCTGGTCGATCGAGCCATCGGGCAGCCAGTCCAGCAGTTGCGTCGCATCGTCGTTGTAGACGCGGACATTGCGAGCTCCGGCGTTGTCGACGCTCGACAGCAGCTTCTGCATGGAATTGATGAACGGCTCGACACCGATGAATCCTGTCGAGGGCGTTTCCAGCGCGCGATGAATGAGATGCTCGCCGCCGCCGAAGCCGATCTCCAGCCGCAGCTTTTCGACGGGCACCGGCCAGAGGTCCTTCAGCGGCTCCGGTGGAGCCGCTGAGAGATCGATGATGAACGCCGGAAGCAGGGTGTTCAGCTTCTCCGCCTGTTGTTCGCGAAGCGCTTTCCCTTTGCGACGACCGAAGAAGGCTTCGGTCGCGCGTCCGCGGCGTTCCATGTCGGTCATGCTGCTTCCTTGACCTTGACGGCTTCCTTGAGGCCCTTCACGAGGTCCGTGCGCTCCCAGGAGAACGAGCCGTCGCGACCAGCCTTGCGGCCGAAATGGCCGTAGGCCGAAGTCTTGGCGTAGATCGGCTTGTTAAGGTCGAGGTGACGGCGGATGCCCGTCGGCGACAGGTCCATGTTCTTGCGGATCGCGGCTTCGACCTGATCTTCCGTCACGCCCTTGCCGGTGCCATGCAGGTCGACATAGATCGACAGCGGCTGTGCAACGCCGATGGCGTAGGAGAGCTGGATCGTGCAGCGGTCGGAAAGGCCGGCGGCAACGACGTTCTTCGCGAGGTAGCGCGCAGCGTAGGCAGCGGAGCGGTCGACCTTGGTCGTGTCCTTGCCGGAGAATGCGCCGCCGCCGTGCGGAGCGGCACCGCCGTAGGTGTCAACGATGATCTTGCGACCGGTCAGGCCGGCGTCGCCGTCAGGGCCGCCGATGACGAACTTGCCGGTCGGGTTGATGTACCACTTGCAATCGCTGGCGATCGGCAGGTCGCCGAGAGCTTCGCGGATGTAGGGTTCGACAACGGCACGAACCTTCTTGGAATCCCAGCTGTCGTCGAGATGCTGGGTGGAAAGAACGATCGAGGTCACTTCAGACGGCTTGCCGTCGACATAGCGGACAGTCACCTGGCTCTTAGCATCGGGCCGAGCTTGGCAACATCGCCGTCGCCCTTCTTGCGGGCGGTGGCGAGCAGCTGCAGGATCTTGTGCGAGTAGTAGATCGGCGCCGGCATGAGGTCAGGCGTTTCCTTGCAGGCGTAACCGAACATGATCCCCTGGTCGCCGGCACCTTCGTCGCCCTGCTGGTCGGCGGCATTATCGACGCCTTGGGCGATATCGGCTGACTGCGAGTGCAGGAGCACGTCGATCTTCGCCGTCTTCCAGTGGAAGCCGTCCTGTTCGTAACCGATGTCCTTGATGGCGCGGCGGGCGGCGGCCTTGAACTTCGACGGGTTGATGACGTCGTTGCCGTCCTTGTCCTTCTTCATCAGGCTCGGCGGAAGGCGAACTTCACCGGCGATGACGACGCGGTTGGTGGTGGCCAGCGTTTCGCACGCAATGCGCACGCCCCAGGGGTTGACGCCGGTCTTCGCCGCTTCGCGGTAGACCAGATCCACGATCTCGTCGGAGATACGGTCACACACCTTGTCCGGATGACCTTCGGCAACTGACTCGCTGGTGAAGAGATAATTGGCGCGCATTTCGGGATTTCCCTCAAAGAACAAAAGCTGCGTAGTAGGTACCCAGTTCAGGCGCGAAAAACAAGCGTAGAAGGACATAAATATATCTTTATGTCTGCGGCAAAGTGGCAAAATATGCCCCAAAATGCAGAAAAAGCGGCTGTTTAGACCGCTTTCCCAAAACTCTCTATTTTTATAGGCGATTATTCGCTGTCGGCTTCGGCTGCGAGCGCCTTGACCAGTTCGACCACCTTCCGCCGGACCTTCGGGTCGGTGATCTTGACGAAGGCCCGGTTGAGTTGCAGGCCCTCGGAGGAGGAGAGGAAGTCGACCACGTAGTTGGAACTGGAGGCCTCTGCCATGCCGGTCAGCATGCCGGAGTGTTCGCCGGGTGCGTCTTCGAAGAAGAACGAGACCGGTACGTTCAGGATGCTGGAAATATTCTGGAGGCGGCTGGCACCGACGCGATTGGTGCCTTTTTCGTATTTCTGGATCTGCTGGAATGTAATGCCGAGGCTTTCCCCTAGTTTTTCCTGGCTCATTCCAAGCATTGTTCGACGGAGGCGAATGCGGCTGCCGACGTGGATGTCGATGGGGTTCGGCTTCTTCTTATTTTCAATCATGGTCCTGCCCTAACAATAATTTTCAACCTTGTTCAAACCGGCATGCCCAAACCCATCCCCAAAACGCCACGTTGCAAAGCTTTGATTAATCACCCTGAAACATACGTTAAGAACGCCGATCGCAACCACTATGCAATTTTAGGGGTTTTGGGTCAATTCTGCTTGAAAACAAAACCAAAACGCGAACCGGTCGCAATTACAAACAGAAGTATTTCGATCAACCAGAAGTACCTTTGCCGTGCATATGTCGAAGAGCTACTAAACGCACTTCCATCAAGGGTTGCGTCGATAAAACCCGTTTCATTGAGTGCGAGACCGGCAATCACGCGGCCCTTGGCGTCGACGAGAGCCGAAATCCCGCTGTTGCCATCGCGAATCAATGGCAAACCGGTCTCCACGGCGCGCACACGCGCCTGTTGAAAGTGCTGGTAAGGTCCGGGCGTCGCACCGAACCACGCATCGTTGGTGATATTAAGAATTGCCGCGGCCGAACCGATGTCACCGGTCATTTCGTCGGGGAATATGATCTCGTAGCAGACGAGCGGGTAAAGCTTGAGGCCACTGGGTAGCGTCAGGAGTTGGCGGTTGGCGGCGGACGAAAAGCCGCCCGGCATCTCCACGATGTTCTGTATGCCAAACTCGTTCAGGATGCTCTCGAACGGCATGTATTCGCCGAAGGGCACAAGATGAACCTTGTCGGCGGCGCCGATGATCTGGCCGCGACCGTCGATCATGTAGATCGAATTGTAGTAGCGCGGCGGGTTCCCCGGTCCCATGTCTTCGACGCGTACCGCGCCGGCGAGGAGGATCTGGTTGTCGTCGAGGGTGTCCGCAATCCGCGTAAGAGCGTCCTGATTGTCCGTGAGGATGAAGGGGATGGATGTTTCCGGCCAGACGATGATATCAGGCTTCTTGCCGCCATCCTTCGGCGGTTCGGCCGAAAGCTTCAGGTGCTTCTCGAAGATCGCAGCGCGATCCCCATCGCTGTCCATTTTCGCAGTCTGCTCGATCATCGGCTGGACGAGACGAACGACCGGGCTCTTGTCGTCGGCTTTCTGGGTTGGGGTGGAAGGGCCATAGAGCGTATAGGCGCCATAGCCGAGATGCGCCGCAAAGATCAGGGCGGCGAGCGGCACGCCGAGCTTGGCTCCCTGTCGTGTTCCGAGAAGGGCCGGCGCGCTGAAGACGAAAACGGCAAGAGCGGTGATCCCCATGATGCCGATCACATGTGCCGACTGCATCATCAGCGGAACGGGCGTCATTGCGTAACCGATTGCATTCCAGGGAAAGCCGGTGAAGACCACGCTTCTCGCCCATTCCAGCAATCCGAAGCTAGCGGCAAGTGCTGCAATTCGACCTATGCCGTCGGACCAGAAGATACGTGCCAGCGCGGTCGCAAGGCCGTAGAAGATGGCGAGAAGGGCAGGCAGGCCGAAGATTGCAAGCGGCAATGCCCAGGCAAACTCTTCCGCATCGATCATCAGGGCATGGCCAAGCCACCAAAGGCCGCCGACAAAATAGCCGAAGCCGAACAACCATCCGATGACGAAGGACGGCCAGAGGCGTCCAATGGGGTTGCTGTTCGGCGCGGCCGCCGAGCCATCGATCAGCCACACCAGCAGCGTGAACGAAACGAACATCGCGGCAAAGAAGCCGATCGGCGGAAGCGCCAGGACTCCGAATGCGCCGGCAAACACTGCCAGCAGCATTCTCCTGAAACCCCAGACCAGGATAACCTTGTCCGCAAGTCGCTCCATGCACACCCCGCCAAGCCGCGAATCAATCAGGACCGCAGTCTTTCAAAAAAGGCACTGTTTGTCGTGGCTTGTGGCGATCAGTTTGCCGTGGGAACCTCGGTCTGTCGATCATCGCCATGCTCCGGCCCGGACAAGCCATCGCCGTCCGTCTTAACGCGCCGGCGGAGAGCCTGGCGCTTGCGGGTAATCCGCACGCGCTTGATGCGTCGGGGATCGGCATCCAGAATGTGGAATTCGAAACCGGGCAATGCCTGCACGACCTCGCCGCGCACAGGAATGCGGCCGAGTTCGGAGAAGATAAGGCCGCCAAGCGTGTCGACTTCGTCGACCTGTTCGGCGATGTCGAAATCCGAGCCGATCGCCTCGGCGATCTCCTCGAGCTCGACGCGCGCGTCGGCAACGAACATGTCTTCGGAGATACGCTTGAACATCACCTCTTCGTCGTCGTGCTCATCGTCGATATCGCCGACGACCATCTCGACGATGTCCTCGTGCGATGCCAATCCGTCGGTGCCGCCATATTCGTCGATGACAAGCGCCATCTGGGTGCGGTTCACCTGCATGCGGCGCAGCAGATCGGCGGCGAGCATGGACGGCGGAACGAACAAAATCTTGCGGACGATACCGGCCTCGGTCAGCGTCTTTTGAAGATCCACGCGAGACAGATCGAAGTTCGGTCTGGCGACGCGAGGTGTCTTCTGCAGGTGTTCAGGCGAAACCTCGACAAGCGGATCGGCCGGTTTCGCGGCCTTCGTGCTGCCGCGGCGTTTGTTGCGCGCCTGCTTGGCGATGTAGGACAGCAGGTCGCGGATATGGACCATGCCACGCGGATCATCGAGAGTATCGGCGTAGACAGGCATGCGGGACCGGCCGGATTCCTCGAAGAGGATCATCAATTCGCCGATGGTGATGTTTTGATCGACCGCCTCGATGTCGGCGCGGGGCACCATGACATCGGCAACACGCACTTCGCGGAAGCGAAGGATGTTGTGCAGCATCGCCCGTTCGTCGGGCGAAAAGACATCACCGTCGGCCGCGTCGGTCATCAACGCATCGGCGATGTCCTCACGGAGGCGAGAGCCTTGCTGCGGTCTCAGGATGCGCGCAGCGCGCGACCAGAAGGATTGGGATCGTCCGGACTGCCTGCTACTACTTCCACCCTCGTCTGAGGAGGAGGATTGGTCGGCGTCCTTGGCCTCTGCGGCCGGTCTCGTCGTAAAGTCGCTCATGGTTCCATTTTAAGGTCTTGACCCTCGTATGGGTCAGATAGGCCGAGTTCCGCCAAAATGCGAGTCTCTAGCCCCTCCATTATCTCGGCTTCAGCATCATTATTATGATCGTAGCCGAAGAGATGCAAGAAACCGTGTACCATCAAATGGGTGAGATGGTCATCAAAGCTCTTCTCGAGTTCGACGGCCTCCCGCTCCACGGTCTCTCTTGCGATGATGATATCGCCGAGCATTGGCCCCGGCACTTTGCCCGGCTTCACCGGGAAGGCCGGAAAGGATAGTACGTTGGTCGGCTTGTCCTTCCCACGCCATTCGGCATTGATGTCCTGGATGGAGGCGTCGTCGGTGAAAACCAGCGAGACCTCGGGCACCATTTTCGGAAAAGGCTGCTTGACCGTCTCACGCAAGTAGGTGGCCGCCGTCTCCAGCACCCGATCCGCCAATGCATGCAACACATCTTCGGAAGGCCAGTCGCCTTCCTCGATGCTGATCTGTATGTCGAGTTCGGGCATCAATCCTGCCGGCTGGCGTCCTCTGCTTCCGCGATGTAGGTCGAGTCGTAAGCCTTAACGATGCGGCCGACAAGCGGGTGACGCACGACATCGGTATCACGGAAGCGGACGATCGAGATGCCTTCCACGCCGTTCAGCAGCTGAAGAGCCTCGACCAGTCCGGATTTCACGCCTCGCGGCAAGTCGACCTGGCTCGGGTCGCCGGTAATGATCATGCGCGAGTTCTCGCCGAGACGCGTCAGGAACATCTTCATCTGCATCGATGTCGTGTTCTGCGCTTCGTCGAGAATGACTGCGGCGTTCGCGAGTGTGCGTCCACGCATGAAGGCAAGCGGAGCGATTTCGATGACGCCGGCGGTGATTGCACGATCGACCTTGTCGGCCGGCATCATGTCATAGAGCGCATCGTAGAGCGGGCGAAGATAAGGATCGACCTTTTCCTTCATGTCGCCCGGCAGAAAGCCGAGCCGCTCACCCGCTTCGACGGCCGGACGAGACAGGATGATCTTTTCAACGGCACCACGCTCCAGCAGCTGCGCTGCATGCGCGACCGCGAGATAGGTCTTGCCGGTACCGGCCGGCCCGACACCGAAAACCATCTCCGAGCGCTCCAGTGCGCGGATGTAGGCGTCCTGGGTCGGCGTGCGGGCGATGATTGTCTTCTTGCGCGTGGAAACCTGCGCCATCGTCAGCTTGGCCTTACGCTCCAGGGTCGGCAGGCTCAGCTGATCGTCTGCTGCGACCGCCATGCGGATCGCGCCTTCGACATCGGATCTTTCCACGCTGCCGCCTTTCTGAAGCTTCTCGTAAAGATAATCGAGCGTCCGTCGTGCCTGATTGGTGGTAACGATGTCGCCGGTAATCACCACGGAATTGCCGCGCGCTCGGGCATCGATGTTGAGACGCTCCTCGAGCAGCTTCAGGTTCTGGTCAAATTGACCGAAAAGCTCACTGGCGAACCGATTGTTCTCGAACGTCAGGACGAAGTGATTGGCGTCGCTCGCTATGCGTGGGTGGCGCGGTGAAGAAGAAACCAATTCTTGTCCGTTCAAGCGGTCAGGCTCCTTGGGTTAGACCTCAGCCTCTGCAATCTCGGCAAACAGGCTGTTGGTTCCGGTTCCGGTGATTCGCACTTTAATAATGTCACCGATTCGCGATGCTTTTGCATCAACATTCACAGACTGAAGCCATGGAGAACGGCCTATAAGCTGTCCTGGCATGCGACCGGGCTTTTCAAGCAACAGTTCGATCGTTTTCCCGACACAGGATTCGGCAAATTCCAGCTGCTGCTTCAAGAGAAGCGCCTGCAAGCGTTCCAGCCGTTCTGCCTTGATCTCTTCCGGCACCTGGTCCTTCAGCTCCGCGCCGGGCGTGCCCGGCCGTGTCGAGTATTTGAAAGAGAAGGCCTGCGCATAGCGGACTTTCTCCACTAGCTGCAGTGTATCCTCAAAATCCTGGTCTGTCTCCCCCGGAAAGCCGACGATGAAATCGCCCGACAGCGCTATATCGGGACGGGCGGCGCGAATGCGCTCGATCAGCGACAGATACTCGGCGGCCGTATGCCGCCGGTTCATCGCTTTCAGGATGCGGTCGGAACCGGCCTGAACGGGCAGGTGCAGATAAGGCATCAGGGCGCGCAGGTCACGATGCGCCTCGATCAGGCGATCGTCCATGTCGCGCGGATGGCTCGTCGTGTAGCGCAGGCGCGCAAGTCCTGGGATTGCAGCCAGCCGGTAAAGCAGGTCGCCAAGCGTCCATTCCTCGCCGTTCGGGCCGACGCCATGCCAGGCGTTGACGTTCTGACCGAGCAGGGTGACCTCGCGCACGCCGCCCTCGACGAGCTTCTCGGCTTCCTCGACGATCTGGCTGACCGGCCGCGATACTTCCGAACCACGGGTATAGGGCACGACGCAGAAGGTGCAGAACTTGTCGCAGCCTTCCTGCACGGTGAGGAAGGAGGTCACGCCGCGCGAGCGGATCTTCTTGGCTTCGGCGATCGGTAGATGCTCGAACTTGTCTTCGAGGGCATATTCGGTATCGACGATCCGCTGCCCTTCCTTCGCCTTGCGCAGCGCTTCCGGCAGGCGGTGATAGGTCTGCGGGCCGATGACGACATCGACAGCGGGCGCCCGGCGCAAGATTTCCTCGCCCTCGGCCTGCGCAACGCAGCCGGCGACGCCGATCATGAATTCGCGGCCTTCCTTGTTGCGCTGCTTTTTCATGTCGCGCAGGCGACCGAGCGCAGAATAGACCTTTTCAGCGGCCTTCTCGCGGATATGACAGGTGTTCAAGAGGACGAGATCGGCCTCGGCCATGTCCTCGGTCGGCTCATAGCCGTCGCGGGCCAGAGCGTCGCTCATGCGTGTCGAATCGTAGACGTTCATCTGGCAGCCATAGGTCTTGATGAATACCTTGCGGCTGTTGCTGCCATCGCGGAGATCGGTCTCCGGGGCCGGAAGAAGGGCGCTGTCCTGGGTCATGGCCGGCTATTTAGTGGTTTTTCATGCGCGAGAAAAGGAAATCTTCTCTCAGGCAGCTTCGCGACCGCGCAGCGCTGCCCCGAGCATCGAGCGGATGCGGTGGGCGATGGTCGCGCTGACTTCCTTGCGCTTGCTGTCGCCTCGATAGGGAATGGCTTCTCCGAAATGCACTTCGACATCGAAGGCGCCGCATCTCAGCATGTCCTTCAGGTGCGGCAGCATCTCGACATCACCGGGCCAGGAGGCAAGCGGACGGTGGTAGCGCCCCATCGGAAGGCCTTGCGCCCTGGTGTAGGCGACCGCCACCGGCTGGACATAGACCGTGCCGCTCGGCGACGCCGGGACCGCCATGGCGGCTGCACCGAACAGCGAGGATTTCACCTCGAGCAGGCGGTTGCCGTCCGAGGTCGTGCCCTCGGGAAACAGCACGACGATCTCTCCGTCGGCCATGCGGCCGGCGATCTCGTTCGCCTGGGTCCCTGTCTTATGCTTCTCTTCGCGCACAACGAAGACGCTTTTCTGCAGTTTCGCCAGCGTGCCGAAGATCGGCCAGTCCCGCACCTCGGTCTTTGCGATGAATGCGACGTCCGCGACTGCGGACAGAACCATGATGTCCATCCACGAGGAGTGATTGGCGCAGAGCATCAGCGGCCGCCGCGTTTCCATCTCGCCGTGAATGTGAATGCGGATACCAAGACAGAAGCAGACGATGCGATGCCATAGGCGGGGCAGCCAACGCCGCATCCTCCAGTCATACCTTAGCGCCAGCAATTGCCACGGCATCAGCAGAATGCTTGCGACGAGAATGACGATACCCGCGAGGGCGACGCGCAGCCAGGCGATCAATGAGAAGACTCCCGGGCTGCGTAGCTCATGCCTCAGTGCTCGTCCTTCTTCAGCGGAATGCCGTAGAGTTCGAGCCGGTGGTCGACGAGTTGGAAGCCGTGTTCGCGAGCAATGCGCTCCTGAAGCGCCTCGATCTCCGGCGAGCGGAATTCGATGACCACGCCCGACTTCAGGTCGATCAGATGGTCATGGTGCTCTTCCGGGACGGTTTCGTAACGCGAGCGCCCGTCGCGGAAGTCGTGGCGTGCGATGATGCCCGCATCCTCGAAGAGCTTGACCGTGCGGTAGACCGTCGAAATCGAGATCTTGGCATCGACCTTGACCGAACGGCGATAGAGTTCCTCGACATCGGGATGGTCAGCGGATTCCTCGAGAATGCGCGCAATAACGCGGCGCTGCTCGGTCATTCGCATGCCGCGCTCAGCGCAAAGCTCCTCCAGGGTCTTGGCCACTTCTGTCATGAGCCGCCTTCCGATAGTCAAACTGCCGTAAGGGAACTAGCGAAGAACACGCTTCATGACAAGCGCTGTGGATGTCGCGCCGTTGGCATCCTTGTAGTATCCACGGCGTTCGCCAACCTGTTCGAAGCCGAGCTTGCGATAGAGCCCCAATGCGGCAGCGTTGCCGTTGTCGACCTCAAGGAACATGCTCTCGCCACCGCGGGCCTGGGCCTCCCGGATGGCCGCCTGCATCAGACGCCAGCCGAGGCCGGCCCGCGCGAGCTTCGCCTGCACGGCGATCGTCAGGATCTCGGCTTCGCCGGCGGCCTGCCTCGCAAGCACGAAACCCGGCAGCGGCTTCTTGAGGAAGGCGTTGGTCTGGCGGGCAACGAAACCGAAGACATTGCTCTGGGTGAGCAGGCTGTAGAATTCGCCGTCACCCCAGGGGCGGGCGAAGCGTTCGCCATGCAACGTGGCGACCGCGCGGCAATCGTCGCTGTCCATTGCGATGATCTCGAATTCCGGCTTCAGCGTCAGATAGGATTCCAACATGGTCATACTCGTTCGATTGCGAATCCGGCCTGTGGCTTGGCGTCGGGTCCGCGCAGATAAAGAGGCTTCGGCTTTCCGGAAGAAGGATCGGCGGCAGCAGCAAGGCGCGCCACGATCGAAATCGGGAAGTGGTTGGCGTGATCGCCCGATGCGTCGGGTTTCAGCAGCGGGGTCGCCGAGCCGGTGATCTCACCGCCAAATCCGGCCGCGAATGCCTGTGCCTCTTCGATCGAGACGGCGCGGGCCTCGTCAAGTGCGTAGCCATCGGCATCGAATGCCTGCAGATAGATCTCGTTGCGTTTCGCATCCATGGCGGCGAGAACCGGGCGGCCCGGCGTCTTCAGCCGCTGCGCCTCGGCCATGACCGCGAGCGTTGTGATGCCGACAGCCGGGACGCCGAGCGAGAGCGCGAAGCCGCGAGCGGCGGCAACGCCGACGCGAATGCCGGTAAACGAGCCCGGACCGACGGTGACGGCGATGCGATCGACAGCCGAAAGCGCAACGCCTGCCTGATCCAGCACGCGGTCGACAATCCCCATCAGATGTTCTGCATGCCCCTTGCCGATCATGTCCGATGCCTCCCCCAGCATCGTATTCCTGCCGCTGTCATAGAGAGCGGCAGCGCAATCCACACCTGCGGTGTCGAGCGCCAGTATGATCATGGCATCAATTTCCGAATAAAGCGTTCCTGAGCGTCCATACATTCACCCTGCCGCGCTTGCAAATGCTGCGCCAGGACGAATGACGGAAACTTGAGTGTCGTCGTCAGGCGGCGATGACTTCCTCGACTTCCGGAACGAAGTGGCGAAGCAGGTTCTGCACGCCATGCTTCAGCGTTGCCGTCGAAGACGGGCAGCCGGAGCAGGAGCCTTTCATGTTCAGATACACCTTGCCGTCCTTGAAGCCGCGGAAGGTGATGTCCCCACCATCCTGGGCGACAGCCGGGCGCACGCGGGTATCCAGCAATTCCTTGATGGTCAGCACGATCGATTGGTCGGCTGCGTCAAAGAATTCATCGCCGGCGTCGAGATCCTCGGAAAGAACCGAGGCGTCGCCCATCACGGGCTTGCCGGACATGAAGTGTTCCATGATCGAGCCGAGGATCGCCGGCTTCAGATGCTGCCATTCGGCATTGTCCTTGGAGACGGAGATGAAGTCGTAGCCGAAGTAGACGCCGGAGACGCCTGGAATTTCGAAGAGACGCACAGCCAGAGGCGAAGCCTGTGCTTCCTCGGCGTTGCGGAATTCGGCCGTGCCCGTTTCCATGACCACCCGGCCCGGCAGGAACTTCTGCGTGGCGGGATTGGGCGTCGCTTCGGTCTGAATAAACATGTCGCTCTCCGTGCGGCGGGCAGCAGCCCCGAGCCGTCTTTAGAATTCTTCAAAAGAGAAAATAAGCCGATTGGCTGAGCTATTCAAGAGACTCATACTCAAGAAAGCGCATCAGGCCAAGGCGTCGAGCTCCTCGTCCGTCAGCGTATCAGGAAGAACGGTTACCGGAATGGGAAAGGCCGCGCCGCGTCCTGCAACCGAAGAAACCAGAGGCCCGGGGCCTTCCTTGGCCGAGCTTGCGGCAAGCACGAGGATCGCGATGTCCCGATCTTCTTCGATCACCGCATTGATCTGTTCGGCAGCGCTACCTTCGCGAATAACGATTTCCGGCTCGATGCCGATCGTCTCGCGCACCAGCTGGGCCGATTTGGCAACAACGGCCTCGGCTTCCTCGCGCGCCTCGGCGCGCATGATTTCCTCCACGCCGAGCCATTGCTGAAAGTCGCCATCCGGAATGATGTAAGCCAGAACCAGGCCGCCGTTGGAATTCTTCGCACGCCGACCGGCATAATGAACCGCACGGGAGCATTCGGGCGTATCATCGATGACCGCCATGAATTTGCGCCGATGACCTTCGAGCCGTGAGAGTCGCTTTGATACCATGGCGGGACTCTGACACCCGATCCCGAGATTTTGCAAGTGCTGGTTTTTGCCACGAGCGAGGGTTTTCGCCGGCCTACTGTTACACCGGCATCAGGCCGTAGAGCCGCATGATTTCCTTGACGTGCTCGATATCGGGTTTTCCCTGGACGTTGATGGCGGAGGCCATTTCCTCGAAGTATCGCCGCCCAATCAGCCCGGGTGTCATGGTGATCAACACCTTCGCCGTCTCACCATGGAGATTTTCGTGTGTGTGCACGTAGCCGCGCGGGATGAACAGCGTCTCGCCGGCCCTTATTTCGTGCTTCTTTCCGTCGAGGGTGGTCGTCATCGTTCCCGACAGGCCGTAGATCACCTCGTCGACGTCGCGATGAAAATGCGCAGCCGGAACCCTTGCCTGCGACGGCACCGTGAACTCGAACATCACAAGGCTTTCCGAACTCTGATCTTCATCGATCAGAAAGCGGATCTCCATGGTGCCGATCTGAATGAGGTTACGATCGCGCATCGGGTCATCCTCATGGGTCCGAGGAGAGTACGCTGTCGTTTTCGGTTCGACAAGTCCGGGCGGAGGAACCGCCCGGACTGTGTCTCAGTAGAGGAAGCCGACGATGTCGCGGACTTCCTTCATCGTCACTTCGGCGCGGGCACGCGCGCGTTCGCCGCCGTTGCGCAGGATCGCGTCGATATGGCTGGTATCAGACATCAGGCGGCGCATCTCGGCGGTGATCGGCGAGAGCACGTTGACCGCGAGGTCGACCAGTGCCGGCTTGAAGACGGAGAACTGCTGGCCGCCGAATTCGGCAAGCACGTCCGCCTTCGATCTGTCGGCCAGTGCCGCATAGATGCCGACGAGGTTGTCCGCTTCCGGGCGCCCCTTGAGGCCGTCGAGTTCGCTCGGCAAACCTTCCGGATCGGTCTTCGCCTTGCGGATCTTCTTCGAGATCGCGTCCTCGTCGTCCATCAGGTTGATGCGCGACAGATCCGAGGGATCCGACTTCGACATCTTCTTGGTGCCGTCGCGAAGCGACATGACGCGCGGCGCCGGACCGTCGATCAGAGGCTCGACCATCGGGAAGTAGGCATGCACCGGTTCATCGCCGACAGTGATGTCGATGCCGTAACCCGTCTTGCGGATATGCTCCGCGTAATCGAGGTTGAACTTCATCGCGATGTCGCGGGCAAGCTCGAGATGCTGCTTCTGATCGTCGCCAACCGGGACATGCGTACCGCGGTAGACGAGAATGTCGGCGGCCATCAGGCTCGGATAGGCGTAGAGACCGAGCGAGGCCTGCTCGCGATCCTTGCCGGCCTTGTCCTTGAACTGCGTCATGCGGTTCATCCAGCCGATACGCGCCACGCAATTGAAGATCCAGGCGAGTTCGGCATGTTGAGGAACGGCCGACTGGTTGAAAACGATATGCTTTTCCGGGTCGATGCCGGACGCGATAAAGGCGGCGGCGATCGAACGGATCTGGTTCGGCATGTCCTCATGGACGAGCTGTGCGGTCAGCGCGTGCATGTCGACAACGCAGTAGATGCAGTCGTTGCCGTCCTGCAGCGCCACGAACTTGCGGATCGCGCCGAGATAGTTGCCGAGATGGAGGTTGCCGGTCGGCTGAACGCCGGAAAAGACGACTTTCTTGAATTCGCTCATAGTGTCCTCGATTAGGCTGGTGGAGGGCCCCAGGGTTTGTAACCCATGTTGCTAACGGGCGCGCTTATGCACGCGCGCGAAACCGCAATCAAGGGGTTCAGGCTGCGGCGTGTTGGATCAGGTCGAAGGTGTTGCCATAAGGATCCGAAAACACCGCCACGGTTCCGTAGATTTCATGCCGGGGCTCTTCCAGAAAGCGCACGCCCTTTGCCAGCATCGACGCATGGTCGCGGGCGAAATCATCGGTTTTGAGGAAGAAGCCGACGCGACCGCCGGTCTGGTTGCCGATCGCAGCCTTCTGCTCTTCGGTGTCGGCCTTCGCGAGCAGGAAGGCCGCCCCGTCACCACCATCAGGCTTGACCACCAGCCAGCGATTATCAGGAGACTGGGCATCGTCCTGGACGCAGTCGAAGCCGAGGGCGCCGCAATAGAAATCCTTGGCGCGATCGTAGTCGTCGACGATGAGGGTCACGAGGAAAAGGGACTGGGACATGATCACTCCGCTGCAGGCTTGCAACTTGTTGCGAAGAGCTGGTCTCCGGTCAAGCGCGCCGACCTCTTCGGCGGTCTGAAATGTGGCATTCGACACTCCTTCAGGGGGTCCGATCAGGGTTCGGGAAGTGGCGCAAACATAGTTGTGAATATGCTCTGCACATTTACGTGAAAGGAAAAAATATACCGCTTTTTAGGTATATCTAAATCATATTTTAGCGGTAGATTATGGCATTAACATATGTAGCAGGGTAAACAATTTCACAAAAAGGCCATTTTTGGGGAGAGCTTTTCCGCTCGCCAGAAAGTCGTTCCGGGCTAATCCGGTACATTTCGAGGGGAGGGAAACCAATGCAATCCGCATTTTCCATCGCACTCGCCGGCCTGTTCTGTCTGTCGTGTTTCGACAGTGCCGACGCTCAGAATATCAAGAGAGTTGTAATACCGCCGCTCAAGCACAAGGAAACGCTCGCCTATACTCTGCAGACCGTCAGCGTTCAGGCGAACTGCTTCCCGCCACAGCTCCGCGGTATCCTGTCGTACATCGCCGACAAGACTGGCCGCCGTCCCATCGTAACCTCAGGGTTTCGGGCACGCGGCCGATCGCATTCCCAGCACCGCCATTGCGCGGCGGCCGACATCCGGATTCCAGGTGTATCGGAGCGCACGATCATCGCGATCGCGGCGTCAGCGCCTGGGATCGGTGGCATCGGTCGCTACTGTAACGGCATCGTCCATGTGGACGTCGGCCCGAAGCGGCGGTGGACATACTGCTGAAGCACGGCGCTCTAGCCGTCGACCTTCGCCGGCTTGCGGTTCAGGTTCCGCCGGATCATGCCGAGGTTGGCACCGCCGATCAGGAAGGCGGTCGCGAAATAGACCGCCATGGCGATGACGATCAGCAGTCCGAGTGTGCCGATCTTCGTCGTCAGGTGCGCGCCAGAGGCAAGCCAAGGCTCCCAGCGGTGCTGCAGGTACATGATCACGCCGCCCATGACGGCGGCGGATATGACGAGCAGCGCCGCGCGGCGTGCAAGGGCCCATTCCCAGGCGAGGTGGCCACGGCGAAGCAGTGTCGTGAACAGCAGCACCGTGCTGATCCAGCCGGCCGTTGCTTCCGCAACCGCGATCCCGGGAGCGCCGAGGAACGGAAATAGCGTCAGAGCCGTCGCGCAGTTGACGCCAACCGCCACGGCGGAAAACCGCATCGGCGTCTTGGTGTCTTCGCGCGCGTAGAAGCCAGGTTGCAGCGCCTTGATCAGCACGAAGGCGGGCAGGCCGATGCCGTAGATCGCAAGAATGGAAGCGACGACCGCGGTATTTTCCTGATGGAAGGCACCGCGTTCATAGAGCACGCGAATGATCTCGTTGGAGAGGATCCAGAGTGCGAAGGCGGCCGGGATCGTCAGGAACAGCACGAACTCGATCGACCGGTTCTGCAGGTTTCCGGCCTCGCGCAGATTGCCGCCCTTCAGCGCACGCGCCAGTTCCGGCAAAAGCACCACGCCGACGGCAACGCCGACGACGCCGAGCGGCAGCTGGTAGATACGGTCCGCATATTGAAGTGCTGCGATCGCGCCTTCCTTGCTGGAGGCGATGGCCTGCCCGATCATCTGGTTGATCTGAGTGATGCCGCCAGTCACGGCGGCGGGCACCGCGAGGATCAGCAGCCGCTTGACGTTCGGCGTAAAGCGCGGAAAGCGAAAGCCGATGCTCATGCCGGCATGCAGGACGCCGAGATAGACCACGACGAGCTGCAGGATACCCGCGACCAGCACGCCCCAGGAGAGATACCAGGCGGTCTGAAGCGGTTCGGCGCCGGTGTAGAGCGCGTAGAATAGCGCCCCGATCATCACGACGTTGAGGAAGACGGGAGCGATGGCCGCCGCAAAGAAATGATGCAGCGAGTTCAACATCCCGCTCATCATCGCCGTCAGCGACATGCACATGAGATAAGGGAACATCACCGCCGCCATGCGGATGGTGATCGAGAATTTCTCAGCATCGTCGGCAAAGCCCGGCGCGATGACGAAGCGCACGAGAAGCGGCATGCAGAGTTCCATCACGATAGTGATGAGCAGCAGCACCGAGAACAGGACGCCGAAGACCTCTTCGGAAAAGCGCTTGGCTCCGTCGGTGCCGTTCGCCTCGATCTCCTTGGCAAACAGCGGCACGAAGGCGGCGTTGAACGCGCCTTCGGCAAACAGCCGGCGGAAGAGGTTCGGGAAGCGAAAGGCGGCGTAGAAGACGTCGGCCATCGGGCCGGTGCCAAGGGCCGCCGCCATCAGCGTTTCCCGGGCAAAGCCGAAGATGCGGCTGCCAAGCGTGGCGCCGCCGACGGTGGCGAATTTTCTGACGAGGCTCATACGGTCTGGCTCATGCGGGCGAATCCGCCTTCTTGTCTGTCTGTGTGACGGCCCGAACCGGGGTCGGTTGCGCGATGATGCCTGATGGCATGCGCTCGCGCAGTTCGTCCTGCTCTTCGGCCATCACGGCCTTGAGGCGTGCGGTGATGTTCGAACGCTTGCTGTCGCCCGAGATCTTCTGGCCGACGAGGTCGGTCACGTAGAAGCTGTCGATGACCTTCTCTCCGAAGGTGGTGATCCGGGCCGATTGAATGTCGAGCGACAGATCGGAGAGAACAGCGGTGATTTCCGACAGCAAGCCCGTCCGGTCAAGGCATTCGACCTCGATGACCGTGAACTTGTTCGACAGGCTGTTCGAGATGTTGACCGACGGCGGGATGACGAAGGCCTTGCTCTTCTTGCGGTTCTTGGTCCGCGTCGCAATCACCTCGGGCAACCGCTTGCGGCCGGAAAGCACGTCCTCGATCATTCGTCCGATCGTTCCGGCACGGCGCAGCTCATCGGCATCGTCCTTGAACTCGCGGCTGACATGGATCGTATCAAGCGCGCGGCCATCCGAGGTCGTAAAGATCTGCGCATCGACGATGTTGGCACCCGCTGCCGCACACGCCCCGGCAATGACGGCGAGCAGGCGCGGATGGTCCGGCGAGAGCACGGTGATCTCGGTGATCGCGTGGAAGCTGTCGGTCCGCACCATCGTCGCCAGCGCCTGGCCGGCCTTGTCCGCCTGCCGGATGAAGCCGGCATGCCGCACCTGGTCCTCAAGCGGAACAGAGAGCAGATAGGGCTGGTAGTGCAGCTTGCTGTAGATCTTGCGGTCTTTCTGGCTCCACTCGGAGAGCGCATTATAGAGCGCTTCGGCCGCGAAATTGGCGCGCTCCTTGCGCGACACCTCGGAGAAGCCGCCGGCAAGCAAGAGTTCCGTTTCGTAGTAGAGGGTGCGCAGCAACTGGCCTTTCCAGCCGTTCCAGACACCGGGACCGACCGCGCGGATATCGCAGATCGTCAGGATCAGCAGCATCTTCAACCGGTCGAGCGACTGAACGACGTCGGCAAAGTCGGTGATGGTCTTGCGGTCGGTGAGGTCGCGCGTCTGCGCGACCATCGACATGACCAGATGCTCTTGGATCAGCCAGACAACCATCTCCGTCTGCTTCTGCGACAGGCCAAAACGGGCGCAGAGCTTGCGCGCGACTCGGGCGCCGGCGATCGAGTGGTCTTCCTGGCGACCCTTGGCAATGTCGTGGAGCAGGACGGCGACGTAAAGCGCCTCACGGTCCTCGATGCCGGGCATCAGCTTGTTGGCGAGCGGATGCAGGTCGTCGGCCTTGCCCTTGTCGATTTCGGACAGCACGTCGACGGTGCGGATCAGATGCTCGTCGACCGTATAGTGATGATACATGTTGAACTGCATCATCGCGACGATCTTGCCGAACTCAGGGATGAAACGACCGAGCACGCCGGCCTCGTTCATGCGCCGCAGGATCAGCGCCGGATCGCGCTTCGAGGTCAGGATCGACAGGAAGAGCCGATTTGCCTCGTCGTTTTCGCGCAGATTGTTGTCGATCAGGCTGAGCGAGCGCGTGACGCGCTTCAGTGCATCCGGATGGAATTCCAGCCCGTTGATATCGGCGACATGGAAGAGCCGGATGATGCTGATCGGATCGCGCTTGAAGACGTCGGGGCTTGCGAGCGCGATGCGTCCGCGATCCTCGACGAACTCGGTGCTGCCCGCGATCTTCCGGCTGCGGTGTGCGAAGCGGCTGATCACGCCTGATAATCCTGGCGTCGACTTCGCCTGCTGGTCCTCAAGGGCCGCACAGAGAATGCGCGTCAGATCGCCGACATCCTTGGCGACGAGGAAGTAGTGCTTCATGAAGCGCTCGACGGCCGAAAGGCCGGGGCGCGCATGGTATCCGAGTGCTTCCGCAATCTCACGCTGGATATCGAAAGACAGCCGCTCCTCCGCCTTCCCGGTCAGGAAATGCATGTGGCAGCGCACCGCCCAGAGGAAATCGTCGGCCTTCTCGAAAAGGCGATACTCATGCTTGGAGAGAACGCCGAGCGGTACGAGCTCGGCCGTATCGCGGACGTGGTAGTAGTATTTCGAGATCCAGAAGAGCGTGTGCAGGTCGCGCAGGCCGCCCTTGCCTTCCTTGACGTTTGGCTCGACCAGATAGCGCGTGTCGCCGGCCTTGCGGTGGCGCTCGTCGCGCTCGGCGAGTTTGGCTGCGATGAATTCCGGGCCCGTGCCTGTAACGATTTCCTTGTCGAAGCGCGTCTCGAGCTGGGTTTCCAGCGAGCGCAGGCCGCAGATGTAGCGCATCTCGAGGATTGCCGTGCGGATCGTCATGTCCGACTTCGAGAGCGCGATGCACTCCTCTACCGTGCGCGTCGCATGGCCGACCTTGAAGCCCATGTCCCAGAGAACGTAGAGCATGAATTCGACGGCCTTGTGCGTCTCCTCCGCCGGCTTCGGCTGGAACAGGAACAGGAGGTCGATGTCGGAGCCCGGCGCCAGCGTGTCGCGGCCATAGCCGCCGACGGCGGTGACGGCAAACTTGTCCTTCTGCTTCGGGAAGATATGGGCGCAGACGAATTCGTAGAGAACGGTGATGATCTGGTCTTGGAGCCAGGAAATCCGGCGGGCGCAGTTGATGCCGCTGCCGTCGACAGAGAGCAGCTCGCGCGCTTTCTGCCGGCCTTCGCTGCTCGCCTTCTTGAGGGTCGCGAGCAGATCGGACCGCATGACGTCGGGCCGTGTTTTGTTGGCCTCGGCGACCGCGTCGCACATCTTCAGGAGATAGTCGGTGTCGAGGATATCGGAGAAATCGATTTCGTTCGTCGTCGCCATGCGCGGGGCGGCTTCCTGTTCGCGCGGCGCAGCCGCTTCGTGCTGTGCCTCTCGTTTCGTCTGCATGCGCTATAGCCTCTTTGCCCGCCGATGACACGGGCTTTCATACTGCAGAACCTTTAATTTTGGCGAAAAGGTGTTGCCATGCTTGAAACATGCAGCTTCAGCCAATCAGGCGGGGATCTGCGCTCGCACGGAATACAGCACCTGGCGCGTCTCGCTGGTGATCGCCTCCAGCGTCTCTTGGTCGCACTCGCGATAGCCGGCTTTGGCAACGCAGGTCGACAGCTCCAGAATCCTGGCGCAGCACCGGATGATCTGGAGCAGACCGAACGGCGAAGCCCAGCCGCGCGGATTGCCGCGCTCGTCGGCAAGCCGCAGCGCTTCGAGCGCGCTGAAGATTGCCGCAAGCCTTTGGGTCTCGTTGAACAGCCGGTCCATGAACATCTGTCAGCCCTGCTTCAGCTTTTTCTTGAGCTCGTAGAGCGCATCCATCGCCTCGCGCGGGGTCATGTCGTCGAGGCTCATGCCCTTCAGCGCTTCTTCGACCTTCGAGGGGCCGCGGCTGGCATCCTCGCGGCGCACGGCCACCTGGAACAGTGGCAGGTCGTCGATGAGCTGGCTTGCCGGGTTCTTGCGGTCGGCATCCTCGAGGCGCGTCAGCACATCGCGGGCGCGCGCCACGACGGAGGCCGGCAGGCCGGCAAGGCGGGCGACCTGAATGCCGTAGGAGCGGTCAGCGGCACCGGGGCCGACTTCGTGCAGGAAGATCACGTCGCCGTCCCATTCCTTCACGCGCATCGTCGCATTCGATAGCCGCGCAAGCTTTTCCGAAAGCACCGTCAGCTCGTGGAAGTGGGTGGCGAAGAGGCCGCGGCAGCGGTTCGCCTCGTGCAGATGTTCGACGGCAGCCCAGGCGATGGAGAGACCGTCGAAGGTTGCAGTGCCACGGCCGATTTCATCGAGAATGACCAGCGAACGGTCGGTTGCCTGATTGAGGATCGCTGCCGTTTCGACCATCTCGACCATGAAGGTCGAGCGGCCGCGCGCCAGATCGTCGGAGGCGCCGACACGCGAGAACAGCCGGTCGACGATGCCGATATGGGCGGACGTTGCCGGCACGAAGGAGCCCATCTGGGCGAGGATCGCAATCAGCGCGTTCTGGCGCAGGAAGGTCGATTTACCGCCCATGTTCGGGCCGGTCAGCAGCCAGATCGCGCCATCCTTGCCGTCGGAGACCGGCGAGAGATCGCAGTTGTTGGCAACGAACGGGCCTGACGATTGCCGCCTGAGCGCCTGTTCGACCACCGGATGGCGGCCACCCTCGATCGCAAACATCTTCGAGCCATCGACGAGTGGTCGGCAGTAGGCCTGTTCGTCGGAAAGCAGCGCCAGGCCGGCGGCAACGTCGATGACCGCGAGCGCACGGGCGCCTGCCTTGATCGCCTCGGCCTCGGCGACGACGGCTGAGGTCATGTGGTCGAAGGCTGCCAGTTCGATCGCAAGCGCCTTGTCGGCGGCGTTGGCGATCCGGCTTTCGAGATCCGCAAGCTCGGTCGTGGTGAAGCGCATCGCGTTCGCCATCGTCTGGCGGTGAATGAAGCGCCCTTTGGCCTCCGGCGTATCGGTCATCGGCCCGGCATTGCCGGCGGTGACTTCAATGAAGAAGCCGAGGATATTGTTGTGCTTGATCTTCAGCGATTTGATGCCGGTTTCCTCGGCATACTGCAGCTGCAGGCCGGCAATCACCCGGCGCGATTGATCACGGAGCGCCCGGACCTCGTCGAGCTCGGCATTGGCGCCGTCGCGAAGAAAGCCGCCGTCGCGTTTCAACAGCGGCAACTCATCGCCGAGCGTCTCGGAAAGCAGCGCTATGAGATTGGAGGGAAGCGCATGAAGGCTGGAAAGCACAAGCTGCAGTTCCTCTGGCAGCAGCGCTTCGGACAGCAGCCTGGCTACATCGCCCGCAGCGTTGAGGCCCTGGCGGATGGCCGCAAGGTCGCGCGGGCCGCCGCGGTCGAGCGCCAGGCGCGAGAGTGCGCGTGGCATATCAGGAACATGCTTGAGATGCTGGCGCAGGTCGCCGCAAAGCGACGGCTCTTCCATCAGGAAGCCGATCGAATCCAACCGCTCATTGATGCGGACAGGATCGGTCAACGGCGACATCAGCCGTTCGGCGAGCAAACGCGCGCCGCCGCCGGTCACGGTACGGTCGATCGCCTTCAGCAACGAGCCGTTGCGATCGCCCGACAGCGTGCGGGCAAGTTCGAGATTGGCGCGGGTCGCCGGATCGATGAACAGCGTGGACGCGCCGCTTTCGCGCTCCGGCCGCCCGAGCGGCGGCCGCTCAGCAATCTGTGTCTTCTCGACATAGGCGACGGCTGCAGCAGCGGCAGCAAGCTCGGCGCGCGAGAAGGTGCCAAAGCCATCGAGTGTCGAGACGTTGAAATAGCGCGCGATCCGCCCTTCCGCCGTGGCGCTGTCGAAGAGGACGGATGGCTGCGGAACGGCGGTGCGGCCCAGCACGTCGAAGACTGGCTTCAGTTCAGGGTCGTGAAAGATCGTATCGGGCACGATCAGTTCACGCGGGTCGATACGCAGGATGTCGGCAAGCAGCCGCGAGCTTTCCGTCTCGGCCAGCCGGAAAATCCCGGTGGAAATGTCGATCCAGGCAAGCGCCAGCACCGGCTCGGCGCCGGCGCGAATCCGGGTAAGCGCCATCAGATAGTTCGATTCGGATGGTGAAAGCAGCTTTTCCTCGGTGATCGTGCCCGGCGTCACCAGGCGGACCACGTCGCGCTTCACCACCGATTTCGAGCCACGCTTCTTGGCCTCGGCCGGGTCCTCGACCTGCTCGCAGACGGCAACCCGGAAGCCGAGTCCGATCAGCTTCTGCAGATAGTCGTCGGCCGCGTGAACAGGCACGCCGCACATCGGAATGTCCTGCCCCATGTGCTGGCCTCGCTTGGTCAGCGTGATGCCGAGCGCGCGGGAGGCATCCAGCGCATCCTCGAAGAACAGTTCGTAGAAATCGCCCATGCGATAGAACAGCAGCGAGTCAGGGTTGTTCGCCTTGATCTCGATGAATTGCTCCATCATCGGCGTTGCCGAGGCACGGCTTTCTTCCGTGGCTAGCTCAGCTGCCGAAAAGGCTTCTATTCCAGTGTCTATTCGTTGGTTCACGGGGATGCATTTTTTCCAAAAAAGAGGTGCCAACCCTAGCTGCCCGCCGCTATAGATGACAACTGCGATTGAGGAAGAGCAAGGCGTCACCCACAAGACGTTTGGAGGAAAAATGCCCGATACCGAGAAGAAGCAGCGGCCGGTTACGTCTGTGACCGACAACGAGGCTCTTGAGTTCCACGCCATGGGGCGGCCCGGAAAGCTGGAGATCAATGCCACGAAGCCGATGGCAACGCAGCGCGATCTGTCGCTTGCCTACTCGCCGGGCGTTGCCGTTCCGGTGAAGGCGATCGCCGCCGATCCTGCGACCGCTTACGATTATACGACGCGCGGCAACATGGTTGCGGTCATCTCGAACGGCACGGCGATCCTCGGTCTCGGCAACCTCGGCGCACTGGCCTCCAAGCCGGTCATGGAAGGCAAGTCGGTGCTCTTCAAGCGCTTTGCCGACGTCGACTCCATCGACCTCGAAGTCGATACCGAGAATGTCGACGAATTCATCAACTGCGTCCGTTTCCTCGGTCCGTCCTTCGGCGGCATCAACCTCGAGGACATCAAGGCGCCCGACTGTTTCATCATCGAGCAGCGCCTGCGCGAGCTGATGGACATTCCGGTCTTTCATGACGACCAACACGGTACGGCGATCATCGCGGCCGCCGGTCTCATCAATGCGCTGGAATTGACCGGCCGCGACCTCAAGACCACGAAGCTCGTCTGCAATGGCGCCGGCGCCGCTGCCATCGCCTGCGTCGAACTGATCAAGGCGATGGGCTTTGCCCCTGAAAACATCACCCTCTGTGATACCAAGGGCGTGATCTATCAGGGCCGCACCGAAGGCATGAATCAGTGGAAATCCGCGCATGCAGTGAAGACCAAGGCGCGCACGCTCGAGGAGGCCATGAAGGGCGCCGACGTGGTCTTTGGTCTGTCGCAGAAGGGCGCCTTCTCCGAGAAGATGATCCGCTCGATGGCCGACCGGCCCGTCATCTTCGCGATGGCAAATCCCGATCCGGAGATCACCCCGGAAGAGGTCGCCCGCATTCGCGACGACGCCATCATGGCAACCGGCCGGTCCGACTATCCGAACCAGGTCAACAACGTTCTCGGCTTTCCCTACATCTTCCGTGGTGCGCTGGATGTTCGTGCCACCACCATCAACGATGCGATGAAGATCGCGGCGGTCCAGGCGCTGGCCAACCTCGCTCGCGAGGACGTGCCCGATGATGTCGTTGCTGCCTACCAGGGCAACCGTCCGCGCTTCGGTGCACAGTACATCATTCCGGTACCGTTCGATCCGCGCTTGATCTCGGCGATCCCGGTTGCTGTGGCACAGGCAGCGATCGACAGCGGCGTTGCCCGCAAGCCGATATCAGACATGGCTGCCTACGCCCGCGAGCTTTCCGCCCGCCGCGATCCGATCGCCTCGACGCTGGCAAGCCTCTACGAGCGCGTTCGCCGCCGTCCGAAGCGGGTCGTCTTTGCCGAAGCTGAAGAAGAGCAGGTGATGCGTGCGGCAATGTCCTACGCAAACCAGGAACTCGGCACGGCGATCCTGCTCGGCCGCGAAGACCTGATCCGCCAGACCGCCGAGCGCGCCGGCATCGATCTCAATCGGCCGGGGCTTGAAATCGTCAACGCCCGCATCTCGACGCGGGTGGAAGCCTATACCGACTATCTCTATGCGCGGCTGCAGCGCAAAGGCTACCTGCACCGCGATGCCCAGCGCCTGATCCACAATGACCGTAATCACTTTGCGGCCTGCATGGTGGCGCTCGGCGATGCCGATGGCATGGTCACCGGCATCACCCGCAACTATTCGACCGCACTCGAAGACGTCCGCCGCTGCATCGACATGAAGCCCGGCCACCGGGTCATCGGTGTTTCCATCGCGCTCTGCCGCGGCCGGACAGTGTTCGTTGCTGATACGGCGGTTCACGACATGCCGAATGCCGAGGAACTGGCCGATATTGCCGTCGAAGCCGCCGGCTTTGCGCGTCGTATGGGCTACCAGCCGCGCGTTGCGATGTTGGCCTACTCGACCTTCGGCCATCCCTCGGGCGAACGCTCCGAGCGTGTGCGCGAGGCAGTAAAGATCCTCGACAAGCGCCGCCTCGACTTCGAGTATGACGGCGAGATGGCGGCTGACGTGGCGCTGAACCGTAAGGTAATGGAGCAGTATCCTTTCTGCCGCCTATCGGGACCGGCTAACGTTCTGGTCATGCCGGCTTTCCACTCGGCTTCGATCTCGACGAAAATGCTGCAGGAACTCGGTGGTTCGACGGTCATCGGCCCGATCCTCGTCGGTCTCGACAAGGCGGTTCAGATCACCTCGATGGGTGCGAAGGATTCCGACATCGTCAACATGGCGGCGATCGCGGCCTATACGGCTGGATCGTGAAATAGAAAACGGAGCGGGAGGCAGCCTCCCGCTCCGTCGTCATTACATCAGTGAAAAATCAGCTCGCGAACCGTCCGGCATCGGCGCCGTAATAGTTCAGGTAACGATCGGAAATGCTGGAGATCGGCAGAACGATCAGGACGTCCGTCGTATTGAACGCCTTGTCGACCACAGCGGTCGAGCCGACCATGGCGCCGAGGCGGAGATAACCCTTGATCAGCGGCGGCAGCGCCATCAGCGCCCGCTTCGGATTGACCGCTTCCGCAGGCATCAGGTCCATGTCACGTGCAAGATGCGGAAGAGCGCTGACCGCCCATTCGTCCTTGGCGGCGACGTTGTGATGCAGGAAGGAAAGAGCCAGCGCATGGCTCTCCGGATGGACCCCTGGGAAGGAAGCGCAGCCGAACATGGCGCTCATGCCGTGCTTCAGAGCGTAGGCCCAGTTGCCCTGCCAGAGCAGCTCGACGATCCGCTTGGTGCGGTAGTCAGGCAGCACGCAGGAGCGGCCGAGTTCCATGAAGCGCTTATCCGGGTGGCGGGCAAGCAGCTCGTCGATCGCAAACTCCGAAGCCGAGTAAAAGCCGCCGTTTGCCATGGCAACGTCCTGGCGCAGCAGCCGATACGTCCCGACGATCTGGTCCTCGCTGTCGCCCTCGATCGAGCGGTCGAGCACCAGCAGGTGATCGCAGAAAGCGTCGTAGGCATCGAAATCGCGCTTGCGGCGCATCGCTTCCGCCGGCAGTTGCGCCTGCATCTCTTCGACGAAGACGCGGTAACGGACAGCCTGCGCAGCGTCGATCTCGCTCGGTGTGCGGGCGAGACGCGTTTCGAGATTTCCGATGCGTCCGAAAACGTCGCTTTCCTTTGGCGCGGTTGCCCGGGAAGCGTGCGAGGCTTCGGCGACTGCGTCACGGTTGATGATGTCTACTGACATGGCGACTCTTTCATTGCCGGCTTTTGACACGCCATAAAACACTTATATGCGACAGGAAAGTGACATTTTAAACCCCCTGCCACGCAGCAAATGCAAGGGTTGTGGACGACTATTTGGCCTCCGCACGTCGTGCGGAAAGGGCGGCCACGGCTTGGACTTCCGTCAGAAGTCTTATTGGATCGACGGGCTTCAACATGACGCGGTTTGCGCCGTTCAGCAAGACTTGGCGGCGGGAATCGTCGCGTTTGTCGGCGGTCAGAACGATAATCGGCACCGATGGCAGATCGAGACGGCGCTCGTGCCCGCGTAGCCGGCCAATCATTTCGATGCCATCACCGCCAGGCATGGAAAGGTCGCTGATGATGATGTCGGGGCGAGCCCCTTCGGCGAGTGCGCCATCAAGCAGCGCTTCGAAATGCGTTACGTGCTGGACGCTGTGGCCGGCCTTGTCGAGCATCGCGCGAATCAGCATCGCGTTGATCGGGTCGTCTTCGGCCAAAAGGATCTTGAGACCGCCATGATCGCCGGTATCGGGAACGACGGCGCTGAAACCCGGCTGGTTGTCGTTGAGGGCGTCGCGCTTCTCCATGCCGCGCATGCGCCCGCGCAACACGTCGATCAGCGACTGTTCGCGCAGCGGACGGATAAGCCAGGCATCGAAGAGATCGAGCGAATGGGCGTTGCGTTCCTCGGGGTTAACCAGAAGAATCTTTCTGAGACCCAGCCCCGCGATATCGGCGCGATCCGCAAGGTGGGCGGCAAACTCGCCGGACATGCGGTGATCGACGATGATGTCTGTGGGCCTGCTGCCGAGGCCGGCCATTTCGAGCAGGGTCCGACGGGCCGTGCTGCCGTCTTCCGCGAAATGGCAGATGCCGCCGAGCGTGGTGATCGTTTCCGAAATCGCCATTCTCGCCGCACCGACCGGGGCAAGCAGCAGAACAATGTTGCCGGCAAGCATCGCGTCGCGCCGCGGCTGCTTGTCGTCCTCAGGCGCGACGGTGAAGCGGATGCTGAACTCGCTGCCGAGACCCTTTTCGCTGGAAACACTGAGCGTGCCGCCAAATTCACGCATGATGCGCGAGGAGATCGCAAGGCCAAGCCCGGTGCCTGCGCTCCTGTCTGCCATCGTGCCGCCCTGTTCGAACTCGCCGAAGATGCGCGCTTGCTCCTCGTCGGTCATTCCCGGGCCCGTATCGGTCACGGTAATCAGCAATTCGTCGTCCTGCTTGGAGGCACGGATGAAGACGCCGCCGGCCTGTGTGAATTTCACGGCGTTGCCGATGACGTTGAAGAGCACCTGCCGCAGGCGCGCCGGGTCGAAGTTCATCAGGTCGGGAACGTCGGACGAGACGGTCGCGCCGATCTCGATGCCCTTCTCGTGCGCACGATAAGCGAGCATCTCGACGACGCTCTCCAGCAGCTTGCGGAGCGACTCGGCGCGCGGGCGAAGCTGGAAGCGGCCGACTTCGATCGTCGAGAAATCCAGGAGGTCCTCGACCAGCTGCGTCAGCGCATCGCCGGACTGGCGGATGCCGTTGAGATAGCTCTGCTGTTCCAGGGATTGCCGGGTTTCGCTCAGGAGGTGCGTCATTCCGAGAATACCGGACAGCGGCGTGCGCAGCTCATGGCTGACGGTTGCCAGCAGGCGCGATTTGGCAGCGCTGTTATATTCGGCTTTCTGGCGGGCATCTTCGCGCGCCTGCGCGGCCAGCCGTTCGTCGGTGACATCACGCGCGATGCTGTGAAGCAGCAGGCGCCCGCTGTCCGTGTCGCGGACCACCACATCGCGCCAGAGGAAAATGCGCTGGCCTTGCGGCGTGGAGATTTCGACGTCGTATCGATGGGGCTCGGTTCCCGGGCGGAAGGCGACGCCTATTTCCTCGCAGGTCTGTCCTTCAGGTGCTGATCGCCCGGTGAGCTGGCGAAAGGTCTCGTTCGCGGCGATGATCCGGCGGTCCATCGTCCGTGTTACGGTAATGTCGCCCAGCGCGTCGTGGATGTTCGCAAAGAGCTGCGCTCCGCCGCCAGCCGGCTGCTTTTTCCGGGTCGAAATGCCGCGCGCGACGCTTCGCCGGGTCGATAGCACGACAGCCGCAAGGATCGATGCTACGATGATCGTGCCGACGCCGATCAGAAAGAGCAGAATGCCGCCAGTGTAGGCAAGGCCAAGGAGAACGACCGAAGCCAGCAAGCCTGCCCCGCCGAGCCAATGTGCCAACAGCTTCCGACCCGTGGGCGCTGAATTGGAGAAGGTGATGTCGGCCGAACCGAAGGGCGCAAGCGACCGTTCCGGAGCGCCGCTACGACGTGCCGCATGTGCGCCAAAGGCGTTCGCCAGCTTTTGCTGCAAGTGACCCAGACCGACCATGTGGATCGGATTAGCACGCTGGCCGTTCCAAATAGCTTCAGCAAACAGCTAAAACTTTAGGTATCCGCTTTTTTAGGTTGTATTAGCTCATCAAGAATCACGCATCCCGCGCCGATTGTGATGAAACTGTCGGCCAGGTTGAAGACGGCGAACGACCATGTCTCGGTATGAAACAAGATGTAGTCGATGACGTGCCCATAAAGAAAGCGGTCGATCAGGTTGCCGAGCGCACCGGCAATGATCAGCGCATAGCCGAGATGGGCGAAGGTGCGCTGCTTGCCTGTTCGATGCCAGAGCCAGATGACGAAGGCAACGATGATCAAGCGCATGCCGACGATGAACCAGCCGTCCATGCCCGAAAGCATCGAGAAGGCGACGCCAAGATTGTAGGTCCGGTAGAGCGCCAGCATCGGTATAAGATGCACCGGCTCCTGCAGTGGCAGCGTGTGGTCGACGACGATCTTGACGATCTGGTCGAGCACGACGGCAATAACGATGAAGATCAGGATCGGCAGCGGCCGGGCAAACAGGGTCGGTCGTTCTAGCGTCTGATCAGTCATTTGACCTCGTCGAGTGAGAGGAGATGGCGGCGTGCCTCGAACAGCATAACGGCGCTGGCGACGGCGAGATTGAGCGAGTCGGCGCGGCCCTGCTGCGGAATGCGGGCAAGGGCGTCGGCCTGCTTGGCAAGATGCTCAGGCAGCCCCGATTGCTCATTGCCCATCAGGATCACGACCGGCTTCTTCTTGTAGTCGATCGTCCGGTAGTCGACGGAACCCGCCAGATGTGTGGCGACGACGGAAACGCCGGCGTGCTTCTTCCAGGCAATGAATTCGTCCGCCGTGGCGCGGGCAACGGGAACGGCAAACACCGAGCCCATGGTGGCGCGCACCGTTTCCAGAGAGAAGGGATCGGTCGTCTCGCCGACGAGGATGACGCCGGAGGCGCCGGCGGCATCGGCGGTGCGGATGATCGTGCCGAGATTGCCGGGATCGCGGACGCGGTCGAGGGCGATCCACGTCTCACCATGCTTCGGGTGGATCTCGCGCAGCGGCTTCCAGCGGTTCTCGAAGATGCCGACGACCATCTGCGGATTGTCGCGGCGGGTGATCGAGGAAAGCACTTTCTCGCTGACCTCGAGCACCAGTCCGCCTGATGCAACGGTTCTTGCCGCCATCTGCTCGACGAGCGGCTTGCTCTTGGCGGCCTTGGCATAAACCAGCGTACGGATCGTCCAGCCGAGCTCGATCGCATCGATCACAAGCTTCAGGCCTTCGGCCATGAAGGTGCCGCTCTGCTCGCGCGTCTTCTTGTCGCTGAGTGCCTTGATATCCTTGATGATGGGATTTGCGAGCGAGGTGACCTCTTTCACGTGCCCGACCTTGTGCGGGCCATGGCCCTTGTGTTCATGGCTCATTTCGGCACCCAGCGGGAGAAGAGGGATGTAGAGAGCGCGCGGCCCGGCGACTTGCCGTCCAGCCCGGCCTCGCGAATGACGAGTTCGCCAGACTCGACGACGCCGCCGGCCCCACGCATCGTTTCGCGCATCAGCTCATGGATCGAATAGAAGCTGGCGCGGATCGAATAGGCTGTCAGCACAAGCCCGACGGCCTTCGGCGACAGGATCTCGCGGCAGATGTCGAGCATGACGGGCAAGTGCTCGAAAAGATGCCAGACCTCTCCATTCGGTCCGCGCCCGAATTTCGGCGGGTCAGTGAGAATGATATCGTACTTGTTGCCGCGGCGCTCCTCGCGCTGGATGAACTTCATCGCGTCTTCGCAGATCCAGCGGATCGGTGCCTTCTCCAGTCGGCTCAGCGCCTGGTTTTCGCGCGCCCAGCCGATCGCCTTCTTCGAGGCGTCGACATGCGTGACCTCGGCGCCCGCCGCTGCGGCGACGAGAGAAGCGACACCGGTGTAACCAAAGAGGTTTAGCACCTTCAGCGGCCGCCCTGCCGTCTCGACCTGCTGCTTCATCCACGTCCAGTGAACGATCTGCTCCGGAAAGACGCCGACGTGGCGGAAGGAGGTGAAACGGCCGAAGAAATCCACGCCGAGCAGGTTCAGCGGCCAGGTCTCGCCAAGCGCTTCCTTGGGAAAGCGCCAGCGCCCGGTTCCCTCCTCGTCGGTATCACCGGTGAAGACGGAATCGACCTTTTCCCAGACCTGCTTCGGCAGGGAAGGCTGCCACAACGCCTGGCCTTCGGGGCGCACGATCCGGTAGGGACCGTATTGCTCCAGCTTCTCGCCATTGCCGCTGTCGATCAGGTGAAAGTCGCCTGCGCCAAGGGACTCGAGGATGACGGGGACGCGTTCAGCCGGGCGCTCGCCGGTGCGCTCCAGCAGCGGCCGGTCTATGGCCGTTGGTACCGAGGCCGGTTCGCGCACCTTGTCGCGCGCCGGCGCCGGTTTTGCGGCGGGCTTCGCCGGGCGTGGCCCGCGATCGTCGGTGCGGCGTCCGCCGGAGGGGCCGGCGGCGGATTTCTGGCTCGGCCGGCGTTCTTTCTGTCTCAACGTGGTCTTCCGCGTGCTTCAATTCGATAGAACTGGTGCAAATAGCATTCCGTTTCACCTTGGCAAAGCGCTTTCGGGCTGTGATAAATTGAGGCAGGTCGAAATGGGAGGATTTCGGATGGACTTGACCGGCGAAGAACGGATTACAGCGCCCCGGGATGTCGTATGGGCAGCTCTGAACGACCCCGAAATTTTGAAGCAGTGTATTCCGGGCTGTCAGAGCCTCGAAATGAAGTCCCCGACCGAGCTTGCCGCTGTGGTGAAGATCAAGATCGGCCCGGTCTCGGCGACCTTCAACGGCGAGGTGACGCTATCCAATATCAACGCTCCTGAAAGTTACACGATATCAGGCGAAGGAAAGGGTGGCATTGCGGGCTTTGCCAAGGGCGGAGCGGATGTCGTGCTCAGGGAAGACGGCGGCGAGACAATCCTGCAGTACGAGGCGAAAGCCCAGGTCGGTGGCAAGATTGCTCAGCTTGGCGCGCGATTGATCGACTCCACGTCGACGAAGCTGGCGCAGCAGTTCTTTTCGGATTTTAATGCCGCTGTCAGCGTCCAGGCGGCGGAATAGCGCGAGCGGATTGCTCGGTCAGGTAGGTCATGCACTGGGTGGTTAGGCTTGCCAATGCCTCGGATCGGGAGCATCTGGCCGATCTCTATCTGGCCGTGCGGCGACAGACGTTTTCGTGGGTCGATCCGCTGACCTTCCGACATGGCGATTTCTTCTCGCAAACGCAGGGAGAGATCATCTGGGTGGCCGAGACGCCCGCAGGCGAAGTCGCGGGATTTATCTCACTGTGGCCGCCGGACGATTTCATTCACATGCTCTACGTGGCCGGCCCCTGGCAGTCGCGTGGGGCGGGTGGCGCCCTTCTGCGTGCGCTTCCCGACTGGCCGCACCAGAAGTACCGATTGAAATGCCTTGTCCAGAATACGCGGGCAAAGGTGTTCTATCTGGCGAACGGGTTCGTCGTGACAGGAAACGGCAAGTCTGCCGAAGGCATGTATGACGAGATGAGCTTCTTTCCCGCCGGCTAGCGCGCTCTACTGCAACTGCGGCTTCTTCAAGTAGTTGTTGCGATCGGCCGACCTGATCCGCAGCCAGGCTTCGCGTCCGTCCCGCAAAACCCGCATTGGGATTTCAGCGCCGGCGGAGCCGCTGCTCCAGATCTTGCGGTAGAAGTCGGCAAGCCCGTCCACTTCGCCATCCCTTATTTCGGAGATGATGTCGCCTCTGCGAAGTCCAGCCTCATCGGCCGGGCTGCCATCGGCGACACTCATAACGATGACGTCGCCGTTGCTCTCCGCGGAGAAAGCACCGAGCCAGGGGCGAGCGGGCTTGTTGACTTGCCCGCGGGTCAGGAGATCATCGAGGATGGGCGGCAGAAGGTTGATCGGCACGATCATGTTGATGTCGGCAACTTCGTCATTCTGGCTCATCTGCAGGCGCAGGGAGCCGATGCCCAATAGCTTCCCATCAGCATCGACAAGGGCAGCACCTCCCCACGAGGGATGCGCCGGCGTCGTGAAGATCGCCTCGTCCAGCAGATATTCCCAATAGCCCGCAAATTCCTGCTTCGCGACGATCCGGGCCTCGACGAACTGGCCGATGCCATCGGCCAAAACCACCGGGTCTCCGAGGTTCGCGCCGCTGCCATCGCCGAATTCGAGCGCCGGCAGGCCAAGATCGCCGAGCGCCTGCAGCAGGCCGAAGCCCGTCTCCTGGTCGTAGGCGAGGGGATGAGCTGCGATTACTCGGCCATCGAGCGTCGTCAGCCACACCTCTTCCGCCTCAGTGATCAGGTAACCAATCGTCAGCACAAGCCCGGATGAACGGATGACGACGCCACTTCCTTCCCGGCGGGTGCCGAGCGTGTCCGCCGTATAGGCGTCGTCGGGGATTGAGGCGCGAACGGCCACAACAGACCGAAGAATGTCGTCGATATCCATGGTTTCATCCTCGCAAGGCAGAATGTCGGCCCGGCAGATGCGTACGCACTACCTGTATCGCGTATAGCTATGAAGGCAGGTCCATGGCTGCAAGTGGCCATCAGCCTAATTCAGGCGACTTCAAGTCCGTTCGGAGATGGTTCTTCGAAAGAAACAGGCGTTTTCGGCGCAAGTTGCGGCGCGTTACCGCGACGGCAGCTGCCCGGCGATCTCTTCGGCGCGCGACTTGTGGCGTCCGGCTTCGGTCTGCCAGCGGACTGCCTCCTTGGCTTCGCTACGGGCGCGCTTGCGATGCTTGCCTTGGCCGAGCCAGGTGGCGGCGGCGCCGACGAACATGCCGATGATCAGAGCGATAAACAGGAAAACGAAGAGTGGTGCCGAAAGGGAGAGCACCTGATCTTCCGGCCTGAAAGGGTTGAAAGCCAGCGACACGCTCTGCCGGTTGGCGACGCAGAAGATGATCAGAATGATGCCAAGAGGCAGCAAAATCAGAAGGTTGATGATTTTCTTCGTCATTGTGCTGTCTCCGTATGCTGTCATTCACCGCGGCGTGCGATGCTGCATATCAGGATAAGCGGAGCTAGCGGAAGTTCAAGTGCGCGCGATGTCGCTTTGGATGGAGAAATCCGCTCAGTCGTCTTGATCCGCCTGTCCCGGGTTGAGGCGTTCGCGCAGTTCCTTGCCGGTCTTGAAGAACGGTACCCACTTCTCCTCGACGAAGACGGTATCGCCGGTACGCGGGTTGCGGCCGGAGCGCGACGGACGGTTCTTGACGGAGAACGCGCCGAAGCCGCGCAGCTCCACGCGGTTGCCTGCCGCGAGTGCATCCGTGATCTCGTCGAGGACCGCGTTGACGATATTTTCGACGTCGCGATGATAAAGATGCGGGTTGCGTGCCGCAACTATCTGCACCAGTTCGGACTTGATCACAGTTGCCCCCTTAAATTATTGATTTCTTATCTATCATTGCCAACCTGCCAAACTGAAAGGAGCCCGTCAAGGAGCAACTTCTGCGGCAGAATTCCGGTGAGGTCCTGGCTGCGGGCAAGATCGCCGTAACCCAGGAGTGTGAGGATTTGCGAAGCGGCGCCGGCGAGCAGAAATGGCGTCGTGCTCTTCTTGTCCCAGTCGACCTCGGGCAGGTCTTTCTTGACATTCCGCGTCGCCAGATAGGCGCGGATTTCGTCGTCGCCGCCGATCTTGTCAATCAGCTTTACCTTCAGCGCCTGGCGCCCCGTGAAGATCGTTCCATCAGCGAGTTTCAGGACATCCTCGCGAGGAAGCTTACGCCGGTCGGCCACGAGATCGACGAACCAGCCGTAGCTATCAACGATCATGTTGTTGATCATCGCCTTGGCCTCCTCGCTGGCCGGATGGAACGGCGAGGGTTCCGCCTTCAGCGGCGAGGACTTGATCTCCTCCATGGAGACGCCGAGCTTGTCGAGAAGCGGCTTCACCTGCGGATACTGAAAGATGACGCCGATCGAGCCGGTGATCGAGCTGTCGCCGGCGATGATCATGTCGCCGGCCGTGGCGATCATGTAGCCGGCAGAGGCGGCGAGCGTCCGTACGTCAGAGACGACGGGCTTCTTGGCGGCGATCGCACGGATCGCCTTGAAAATCCGTTCGCCGCCATAGGTCGTTCCGCCTGGAGACGAAATCGAGACGACGACCGCCTTGACCGCATCGCTCTTCTCGATCTTGCCGAGCCGCTCCAGCAGCTCGTTGTCGTCGGTGATCAGGCCGGAGATCGTGACGTGGGCGATGTGCGGGCGTTCCAGGCCGACGTCTTCGGCAAAGAAGCGATATGCGACAAAGCCGAACGCCAGAAGCAGCAGAACCGCGATCACGCGCCAGAAGCCAACCTTGCGCCGCAGCCGCCGGCGGTCAGCGATCATCGAACTGTCCATTCATTCCTCCGGATCGGCAAGCCTCAGGCAACCCCGTCAATCTAGAGTTCACCAGGCGCGCGGAAATGCTTTTGTGGCTAATTTCATGCTTTTCTTGCTTGTTGCAGAAAAAAATCCATATTGGCAAGCCAGTGTAATAATGCGAAACGAACTGTGATCTGCAGAAGCGCTCCCTATATACGCCTGCCGATCACTGCAACGGACCCAACTTATGCTCAATACCCTGAACAACGGCGGACAGGCTGCCTATGCGAAGTCCGCGAGGAGCGCCTATGGCGACGCGCGGTTTCACTCGACCAGGGTTCGCCGGCTGAAGGTGCTGCTGCCGGTAGCCGCCGTGATCGTGTCGCTCGCCTTCATCGGCGTTTCCATCATCCGCACCTATCTGCCCGAGAACATCAAGATCGAGGGTGCCAAGATCAAGGACGGCAAGGTCGTGATGGAGAAGCCGGCGATCTCTGGCCGAAACTCCGATGGCATCAACTATTCCATGCTGGCCGAGCGCGCGCTGCAGGACATCAAGAATCCCAATCTCATCACACTCGAAACCATCAAGGCCGCCGTTCCCATTCGCGATGATCTCATCGCTCGAGTCGAGGCAACGACGGCCGATTATGATCGCGCGACTGATAACCTCAACGTCAAGTCGCCGTTCACCATTCTTCTGAGCAACGGCCTTTCCGCGAAGTTCCAAACCGCTCAGGTCGATATCAAAGGTGGCAAGCTTACGACCAATGATGCCGTCGAGATCCAAAAAGACGGCGCATCAGTTGTTGCGCGCTCGCTCAAGATGACAGATAAGGGGCGGACGATCACATTCGAGGGAATGTTCGAATGAATGTTGATCCGTCCGCTATTCACAAACAGGGCACTTAACCAGCCGGGTTCCTAATGGCAAACTATTGTCGCATTTCCACCCGCAAGTCGGGCGCAGTATTCTTTAACGGTGCGCTCGCACTGATGCTTTTGGCGGGCGGTGCGCTGGCTCAGGCAACGACCAGCCAGATGAACGGTCTGAAACTCAACCGGGACGAACCGATCCAGATCGAAAGCGACAAGCTGGAAATCCACGATCAGGAACACACGGCCGACTTCACCGGCAACGTCAAGGTTGTCCAGGGTGGGACGACCCTGCAGGCCGGTCATATGACGGTGTATTACAAGGCGAAGGGCGGCGACGCCGCGAACGCCGATGCGAATGGCGCCTCCAAGGCATCGGCCGCCGACGACAAGCAGGCGTCGACCTCAATCGCGTCAGGCAATGCCGATATCGACCACATCATCGTCACCGACAAGGTGTTCCTGAGCTCCGGAACACAGACTGCCACTGCCGACAACGGATCCTTCGACATGGCGAAGCAGCTTTTCATCCTGAAGGGTGAGAAGGTCGTCCTGTCAGACGGACCGAATGTCTTCACCGGTTGCCAGCTGACGGTGCATATGGCGACCGGACAGGCGCAATTGGACAGCTGCGGGGGGCGCGTCCAAATTCAGCTTGATCCGAAATCACAGAAGAAGAACTGACCCCGGCCTTACCACGTGAAATTATTCTCGCTATCGACCAAGTTCGGCAAGACTGGTTCGCAGGCTGCGGCTGATGCCGCAACCACGGACAAGAGCCGTTATCAGGGCACGCTGATCGCGCGCGGTCTGACCAAGACCTACAGCACGCGACGCGTCGTCAATGGTGTCTCGCTCGTTGTTCGCCGCGGCGAGGCTGTCGGGTTGCTCGGGCCGAACGGTGCCGGCAAGACGACGTGCTTCTATATGATCACCGGCCTCGTTCCGGTTGATGAGGGCACCATCGAGATTGACGGCAACGATGTGACCACGATGCCGATGTATCGTCGGTCGCGTCTTGGCGTCGGTTATCTGCCGCAGGAAGCGTCGATCTTCCGTGGCCTGACGGTGGAAGAAAACATTCGCGCCGTCCTCGAAGTGCATATCAAGGACAAGGCGGCGCGGGAAAAGAAGCTCGATGAGCTGCTGGACGAATTCCATATCCGCAAGCTCCGCAAGAGCGCGGCCGTGTCGTTGTCGGGTGGCGAGCGTCGGCGTCTTGAGATCGCGCGCGCCCTGGCAACCGATCCGACGTTCATGCTCCTCGACGAGCCCTTCGCCGGCGTCGATCCGATTTCCGTTGCCGACATTCAGAACCTCGTGCACCACCTGACCGCGCGCGGCATCGGCGTCTTGATCACCGATCACAACGTTCGTGAGACGCTGGGCCTGATCGACCGCGCCTATATCATCCATGCAGGCGAAGTATTGACGCATGGTCGTGCCAACGACATCGTCAATAATCCGGAGGTTCGCCGGCTTTATCTCGGCGATAACTTCAGCCTCTAGGAATGACCTAGCGTGACGGAAATTTACTTTGCCGTCACACTACCGCTTGACCAAATAAGATAAAAAAGCAATTTTTGGGCCAACTTGGTTTTCGTGGCCCGCTCCCAATTTTTTGGGCACGATTTCCCGGAGGAAATGAACGGGAGTTTCGCGTCCGCTATGGCACTTTCGGCCAACCTTTTCCTGCGCCAAAGCCAGTCCCTGGTCATGACGCCGCAGCTGATGCAGTCGATCCAGCTGCTGCAGATGACGCATTTCGAGCTGAACCAGTTCATCGCGCAGGAGGTCGAAAAGAACCCATTGCTCGAGTTTCCGTCAAATGACGCGGAAACGGGCAGCGATCGGATCGAGGACGATGCCTTCTCTCGCGGTACCGAAGAGCCGGGCGGCGATGAAGAGTATGATCGCCGGGCCGAAGTTCTTTCAGATGACTGGTCCGATCGGGCCGATGGCGCCGGCGCCAGCCGCATGAGCGACGAGCTCGATGCAAACTACAGCAATGTCTTCCAGGACGACGCGGCGCCGCAACGGGCCGATGCGCCGGAACTTATCAGCCAGTGGAAGTCGATGCCGGGGGCAGGCGATGCCGCCGAATCCTACGACCTCGATGATTTCGTCGCCGGCCAGGTGTCCCTTCGAGATTATCTCGGCCAGCAGTTGCCTTTCGTTTTGCCCGAGATGAGCGATAGGCTGATTGCCCAGCATCTCGTCGATCAGCTCGATGAGGCGGGCTATCTCCAGGGAGACCTGAAGGAAGCAGCCGAGCGCCTCGGATGTGATGCCTCAGACATGGAACGCGTGCTCGCAGCCCTTCAGACGCTCGATCCGCCGGGCGTCTTTGCTCGCAACCTCGCGGAGTGCCTTGCGATACAGCTACGCCAGAAGGATCGCTTCGACCCCGCGATGCAAGCCTTTGTCGGCAACCTCGAGCTGCTTGCACGGCGCGACTTTGCGACGCTGAAGCGGCTCTGCGGCGTCGACGAGGAGGATCTCCTCGACATGCTGACAGAGATCCGCCAGCTCAACCCGAAGCCCGGCAGCGGCTTCGAGGCGGGTGTATCCGAGGCGATCATGCCCGACGTCGTCGTCAGGGCGGATTCGACCGGCGGCTGGCTGGTGGAGCTCAATCCGGATACGTTGCCCCGTGTTCTTGTCAATCAGTCCTATTTTGCCAATGTGACCAAGAACGGCGAGGATCATGCCTTCCTCTCCGAGTGCCTGCAGAGCGCCAACTGGCTGACGCGCAGCCTGGACCAGCGGGCGAAGACCATCATGAAGGTGGCAAGTGAGATCGTCCGGCAGCAGGACGCTTTCCTGCTTCATGGCGTCGATTATCTCCGTCCGCTCAATCTGAAGACGGTCGCCGACGCGATCAAGATGCATGAGTCCACCGTCAGCCGGGTAACGTCGAACAAGTACATGCTGACGCCGCGCGGGTTGTTCGAACTCAAATACTTCTTCACGGTTTCGATCGGTGCCGTGGAAGGCGGAGACAGCCATTCCGCCGAAGCTGTTCGTCACAAGATCCGGCTGCTGATCATGCAGGAAAGCCCGGATGCGGTTCTCTCCGACGATGATATCGTGGATATCCTGAAGAAGAGCGGCATCGAGCTTGCTCGCCGTACGGTAGCGAAGTATCGTGAAGCCATGAATATTGCTTCATCCGTCCAGCGTCGGCGGGAGAAGCGGGCCTTGGCAAAGGTCGCCGGTTTCTGAGGGTCCGGCATTGCGTTTTGTGCGCGTACTCCTGTGTAAATTGAGCTCTTGTTGACTTTTTGGTAACTTCTGGATAGAAGCCGCCGCGATCGACGCTGTCGGCAGCGTTAGAGGTTATCCCCATCATCCTCAGGGCGCGTATAGCCGAGAACTTCGGCCGATCTTGCTCGGGATCGCGTGAAGTGCTTGGATGAGGATGAGCCTTGGCGTAAACTGGTACTCGCAAACCACCATAAGAAGGGAAACTCCATGAGTGTGCGTGTAGCCGGTAAACATATGGAAATTGGTGACTCCTTCCGTCAGCGGATCGAAGACCAAATAGATGTAGCCGTCACGAAATACTTCGACGGAGGGTATTCTGGCCAGGTAATCGTCGAGAAATCGAACGTCCGCTTTTCCGCAGATTGCAAGCTTCACCTCGATAGCGGTGTCGTTCTGCATGCCGCCGGAGAAGCAATGGATCCGCAGCCGGCGTTTGACGCTGCTTTCTCAAGAATCGAGAAGCGGCTTCGCCGGTACAAGAGGAAACTCAAGGATCACCATGCGGGCAACCATTCGAATGGTTTTGCAGAGGTTGCCTACACCGTGATGGACGCCGTGCCGGATCACGAGGATGAGGTTCCCGACGACTTTGCGCCAGCCATCGTGGCGGAAAGCACGAAGCAATTGAAGACCATGTCCGTTGCGACCGCCGTGATGGCGCTCGACATGACGGATGAGCCGCTGCTGCTGTTCCGCAGCCCCGGCAAGGACCAACTTAACATCGTTTACCGTCGGCACGACGGCAACATTGGCTGGATAGACGCAGCCAACATCAAAGGCTGAGATTGAGGCGAGGGGCGGCAGATAGCCTGCCGCTCCCCCGGTTCTCGGCGCAAAAGGAAGAAGAAATGGCATTGGCAGATCTGCTGCAACAAAATGCGATCATTCCCGCACTCAAAGTAAATTCCAAGAAGCAGCTTCTCCAGGAATTGGCGGCCAAGGCATCTAAGGTGACCGGGCTTTCCGAGCGCGAGATTTTCGACGTTGTCCTGCAGCGCGAGCGGCTTGGCTCGACCGGAGTGGGCAACGGCATTGCTATCCCTCACGGCAAACTGGCAAGCATCCATTCCATCGTCGGGATTTTTGCGCGACTCGATCAGCCGGTCGATTTTGAGGCTCTGGATGACCAGCCTGTCGATCTGGTGTTCCTGCTCTTGGCGCCGGAAGGCGCCGGCGCGGATCACCTGAAGGCGCTGTCGCGCATCGCGCGCGTACTGCGCGATCATGATCTGGTCGCCAAGCTGCGCGCTACGGATTCCGCATCGGCGATCTACGCCTTCCTGAACGAAGAGCAGACGTCGAACGCCGCCTGATAACAGGCAGATTTAAAAGAAAAGAGGCGCCCGAGCGATCGGGCGCCTCTTTTCTTTATTGGGTGGCGACTGGGATCAGAATTCTTCCCAGTTGTCCTGTGCAAGCGCTGCGTTGCCGTGCGTTTGAGCGACGGCCGCGCGACGGGGTGCCGGTGCAACTGCCCGCTGGTAGCTCGGCGCCGAGACGGACGGTGCCCGCATCTGCTGGGCGGTGGAGCGCAAAGCCGCACCGTTGCTGGAGCCGGCGACGCGGAAGCGCATGACCAGCTGCTTTAGTGTCTGAGCTTCGTCGTTCAGGGTCACGCTGGCTGCGGTGGTCTCTTCGACCATCGCCGCGTTCTGCTGTGTCACCTGGTCCATCTGGTTCATGGCCTGGTTGATTTCCTTGAGGCCGATCGCCTGTTCGCTGGCGGAGGCGGAAATCTGACGGATCAGGCTGTTGATGCCCATGACCTGCTCGGAGATCTTGTGCAGCGTATCGCCTGCGCGACCGACGAGATCCACGCCTTCCTTCACCTGCGATGCAGATGTGTTGATCAGCGTCTTGATCTCCTTGGCGGCATTCGCGGAACGCTGCGCAAGTTCACGAACTTCCTGCGCGACAACCGCAAAGCCCTTGCCCGCTTCGCCTGCACGCGCAGCCTCGACGCCCGCGTTGAGAGCGAGAAGGTTGGTCTGGAACGCGATATCGTCGATGACGCCGATGATGCGCGAGACCTCGGTGGAGGACTGCTCGATGCCGTGCATGGAGGAGATGGCCTTTCGAACCACTTCACCGGACTTTTCGGCATCTTCACAGGCATGGTTGACGTTATCGGCGGCAGTCCGTGCGTTTTCGGCGCTGGAGTTGACCTGCGCGGTCAGCTCGTTGAGGGCTGCTGCAGTCTCTTCCAGGCTTGCAGCCTGCTGCTCGGTGCGCTTGGCGAGATCCGAGGCGCTGCCGCTGATTTCGCTGGTGCCGGATCCGATGTTCACGACGCTCATGTTCATCGTGTTGATCGTTTCCTCAAGGCTTGCGAGAGCCGCGTTGAAGTCCTGCTTCAGTTTCCCGTACTCGCCGGGGAACTCCTCGCTGATACGGTGGCTGAGATTGCCCTGCGACAGCTCGGACAAGCCCGCGCCGACAATCGAAACGATGTGGCGCTGTAGGTTTACCGACTGCTGACGCTCGGATTCCGAGCGACCGCGTTCGGCTTCCGCCGCGTCGCGCTGGTTGTTGGCTTCGGCCTCGAGGCGCTGCGTGTTGGCAAGCGCGAAGCGGAAGCCTTCCAGGGCCTTGGCGACCGAGCCGATTTCGTCGGCACGATCCTGACCTTTCACCGGCTGCTCGTAGCGTCCGTCGCTCAGAGCACGCACGCTGGAGACAAGGCCGCCGAGCGGCAGCTGAACCAGGGAGCGGACCGCGAGGTAGAGAGCGACCATGACGGCGGCGAGAACGAGGATGCCTGCCACGACCATCATGAAGGTCTGGTCCTGAACCGGAGCGTTGATGGCGCTGTGTGGTACATCGACGAGGATCACCCAGCTGGCGTTCACGTCCGGCAGTGCGAAGGGATAGACGACGCGATCGAAGGGTTCAAAGCCATCGAAGGTGAGATCCTTGACGACGGCAGGCTGCAGCGAGTTCAGCGCGCTCTTGATCGAAGCGAGGCCTTCGCCGTCGTAGTCCTTCATCGAGAGGTCGGCCTTCGGCGCGACGATCCACTTGCCCGTCTGGGACAGCAGGGTGACGCGGCCGGTGCCGAAGGGGTGCAGTGTCGAGAGCTTGTCGCGCAGCGACTTCAGCGAGATGTCGACGCCACTGACGCCGACCAGCTTCCCGCCGGACATGACGGGATAAGCGATCGAGGTCATCGCCGTGTTTTCACCGGTCGTCGTCTCGGCGTAAGGCGGCGAAAGCGCGCCCTTCTTGCTCTGCGCGGCGAGGGAGTACCATTCGGCCTTGTAGTCGGAATCGAAGGTCGAGAAGGTGAAGCCACCGTCCTTCTTCTTCGTCCAGTATGGGTTGAACGTGCCATCCTTGGCCGAACCGAAATCGACCTTGCCGGCCATCGTCGGCGACTGGCCGTCGAAGCCGTTCGGTTCCTCGGCAAACCAGCTGCCGAATGCGAACTGGTTGCGTTCGACGTTGGCCTTCAGCATGTCGACGACCGACTTGCGGTCGAGATACTTGCCTTCGTGGCCTCGGCTGATCGTGCCGGCCATCGAGCGAGCGGCGCCGGCGAGTTCGCCGACGGAAGAGGCGACTTCGTTGGCGATCGACTTCGCCTCGAGGTTTGCTTGGTCCATCGTCAGTGTCTGAACGCGGCTGCGCGTCTCACCGATCAGGAAAAAGTTGGAAACGAGAAGAACGAGTGCAATCGAAATGCCAGTGATGAGGATAAGCTTAGCCGCAAGCGACTTCATGCGAAAAATGAACATGGTTTCCTCGGGGGAAGGATGCGTCGGCCGGTGCATTCACCGACGCAGAGACGGAAGCCCGCCCCTTCATGGAGCAGCCGTAAGGAATGCCCGATCCTTTGAGGAAGGTCTGGCGATCACCCGAAACATCGCCAGAAATCTATTAAATTTGAATGAAATGCCATCAAATTCCATGGGCCGAGATCGTCCGCGCAGCGAAATGTCGCGGCGGCGACGGCGCTATAGTTCCTTTGCGACGTCGTCGCTCAGGGGGATGGAAGGCTGTGCGCCCTGCTTCAGGCAGGCGAGCGAACCGGCAACGGCTGCGCGCCGAAGAGCAGTCTCGAAATCGAGCCCCTCGTCCAGGCTGGCGGCGAAATAGCCACAGAAGGTGTCGCCCGCGCCCACAGTGTCCACCGGCTCGATCTTCAGACCCTTGGCCTTGAACAGATGGCCGTCGCGTATGGCGATCACGCCATCGGCGCCGAGCGTGACGATCAGCGTCTGGCCGGTCTCGCCGTTCAGCCGTTTCAGCGCTGCCTCGCGTTCACCGGCGTTCATGCCGTCCTGTCCGGCCAACCGTTCGAATTCCGTCTCGTTGGCGATGACGATATCGGCAAGGCGCCCGAGGCGCGGTGCGTCGGCGATCAATGGTGCAAGGTTGAGGACTGTCGTGATGCCCTTCGATTTTGCGCGGGCGAGCGCCTGCTCGACGGCTGGAACAGGGACTTCCAGCTGGAGCATGAGAGTATCGCCCTTCTGCATCGCATCGACAGCGGCATCGGCGTCCTTCGCCGTGACTGTGCCGTTGGCACCTGGTACGACCGCAATCATGTTCTCGCCATCGCCGCCGACAAGGATAAGGGCGGTTCCGGTCGGCTGCTCCACATGCTTTACGCCGTCAAGCGTCGCTCCGGCGTCCTTCAGGAGTTCCAAAGCGGGCTCCGCAAAGTTATCGCGACCAACAGCGCCGGCCATCAGCACAACGCGGCCCGCTCGACGCGCTGCCAGTGCCTGGTTGGCGCCCTTGCCGCCTGCGGCGGTGGAAAAGCCATTGCCGGCGACGGTCTCGCCCGGCTTCGGCAGCCTGTCGGTGGTGGCGATGAGGTCCATGTTGATGGAGCCGAAAACTGTGATCATGAGATGTGCCCGTCCGATATCTTCTTCGGGCGCGACACTGCCCGAATGGCTCACTCGTCGTCAACTACTCTGAGCTTCAGCAAGCCGGTCCGGCTGTCGACCGACTTCTGTGAAGTATCGCTTTCCTTCGCCCGTTGCGCCGGAGCGTCGCCTTCGAATTCCAGCGCCTCTATCTTCGCGCCGCGCTTGTTCAGCTTGTCCGCGGAGGTCAGGATCATGTCGACATCCTTCTGCGCCATGGAAAAATGGCTCTGCAGCTTCCGGACGCGGTCATCAAGGCGCCCAAGGTCGTCCATCAGGCTGACGACTTCGCCCTGGATGACGTGTGCCTGGGCGCGCATGCGCTGATCCTTCAGGACCGCCTGAATGACCTGGATCGACAGCATCAGGAGGGACGGGGAGACGATGACGACCCGCGCCCGATGCGCCTTCTGCACGATCGGCTCGAAATTCTCGTGTATCTCGGCAAAGATCGATTCCGATGGCACGAACATGAAAGCCGTATCCTGGGTCTCTCCCTGGATCAGATATTTCTCCGAGATGTCCCGGATATGCGTCTCCATGTCGCGGCGGAATTGCTGCGAGGCGACCTTCGCGCCATCAGGTCCGCCCGCATCGCGGATGGCATTCCATGCTTCCAGCGGAAATTTCGCGTCGATAACCAGTGGCGGCGCGCCGTTCGGCATGCGGATCGTGCAGTCCGGCCGCGAGCCGTTGGAGAGCGTGTGCTGGAAGGTGTAAGCACCCATCGGAAGGCCGTCGGCAACGATCGTTTCCATCCGCGATTGCCCGAAGGCGCCACGCGTCTGCTTGTTGGAAAGGATCGCCTGCAGACCAACAACGTCCTTGGCAAGCGTCTGGATGTTGCTTTGAGCGGCATCGATGACGGCCAGGCGCTCCTGCAATCTTTGAAGGTTCTCGTGCGTGGACTTCGTCTGCTCGGAAATGGTCGTGCTGACGCGCTGCGACATGCCGTCGAGACGCTGGTTTATCGCCTGGTTGAGTTCCGCCTGCCGCGAGCCGAAAACCTCGGCCATCGTCGACATGCGCCCATGCATTTCCGCCTGAATTTTCAGAAGCTCTGCCATCCGGGCATCGGCTTCCGTCGCCCTCATGGCCGCGTCGTCCGCCTGTTCCCGCCGCAATTGGCCGCTGCGCACGAGAAGCACGATCATCAGGACGATCAGTGCTGCAATCGCTCCGCCACCGAGGGCGAGGATAGCTGGGTTGAGCTTGGAAAAGGCGAAGGAAAGTGAGTCGGCGCTTGGGTTCATGAGGGCACCATAGCAAACCCGTGCGCATTTTCTAGATCAAAACGTGAACAACTCACAGGGCGGTGTTGTCGGCTGGGTGGCGCATATTTGAGCCACTAGCAGACAAATAGGATCTCGATTTAACCATTGCTCAACTATATTCGGCAAATGCTCGGCTTCAATTTTTCCTTCGGCATCAATCACAAAGCAGAGACATCATGACCAGTCAGCCGTCCGACAATGCGCTCAAGCAACGCCTTGACTTCATCGAGCTGGACGATGACGCACGGATGGCACTGCGCGAAATGCGTCCTGCCATTTCGGAGCTGCTTGGTGCAGCTCTCGACAAATTCTACGGCAAGCTCGGCAAGACGCCTGCGGTTGCGAAGTTCTTCTCCGACAAGAACCATATGAACCACGCCAAGAAACGCCAGGAAGCCCACTGGGCCAATCTGGCGGGCGGCAATTTCGATGAGTCCTATGTCAATGGCGTCACCGCTGTCGGCCGGACGCACGCACGCATCGGCCTTGAGCCCCGCTGGTACATCGGTGGTTACGCGTTGCTGATGAGCGACCTCATCAAGGGCCTCATGGATAAGCAGTGGCCGTCACGTTTTGCACGCCAGCAGGGCAAGGTACTCGCCGAAAAGCTTGCGGCTGTCGTGAAGGCAGCCATGCTGGACATGGACTACTCGATCTCCGTTTATCTCGATACGCTCGACGAGAAGCGCAAGCAGCTTGAGGAGGAGCGCGCGAAGGCCGAAGCCGACCAGGCGCTGGCGCTCAGCCACCTTCGTCGCGGATTGGAGGCGCTTTCCAACGGCGACCTCGAGGCAACCCTGCCGTCCGATCTGCCGGGCAGCTTCAAGGAAATGGCGGACGACTATAATCGCGCCGTAGCGGCCTTGCGCACGTCCTTTGCATCGGTACGCGCAACCTCCGGGGAAATTCTTCAGGGCACCGACGTCATCGCCAAGGGCTCGGACGACCTGGCGCTGCGCACCGCGCAGCAGGCCGCAGGCGTCGAGGAAAGCTCGGCCGCGCTGCAGCAGCTCTCGGTCAGCGTCGGCCAGACGGCCGCCAATGCCGAGAAGGCTTCGGCAGCCGTGCGTGAAACACAGCAGAAGGCGAAAAACTCCGGCGAGCTCGTCACCAGCGCCGTATCGGCGATGGCCGAGATCGAGAAGTCCTCGACCGAGATTTCAAAGATCATCGGCGTCATCGATGAAATCGCCTTCCAGACCAACCTGCTGGCCTTGAATGCCGGCGTCGAGGCGGCCCGCGCAGGCGATGCGGGCAAGGGCTTCGCTGTCGTTGCGCAGGAAGTTCGCCAACTCGCGCAGCGGACCGCCGACGCGGCAAAGGAAATCAAGAACCTGATTTCGCAGAGCTCGTCTCAGGTCAACGAAGGCGTCGATATCGTCAGCAGCACGGGCGAAGCGCTGAGCGACATGATCAACCGTATCGACATCATCAACCGCTTTGTGGCCGACATCGCGGCCGCCGCGCGCGATCAGGCAACCGGCGTCAATGAAGTCAGCGTCGCCATTCGCAACATGGATACGATCACCCAGCAGAACTCCGGCATGGTGGAGCGCACATCCGAGGAGACCCGCCGCCTGCGCAGCGAGGTCGACAGCCTTGTGGGCCTGCTGCAGCGCTTCCGCACCGGCGCCCCGGAGCGCGCCATGCCGATGGCTTCCCGCCGCGCCGCGTAACGTAAAGCCAATGAAATTCCCGACGGCCGCGCAAAAAAGCGCGGCCGTCGCCTTTCGGATAATTCCATCGGGCGGAAAGATGCGTTATGGGAACGGCCATGACCATCAAGCCACTTATCATTCTTCCCGATCCGCTGCTGCGCCAGGTTTCCAAGCCTATCGAACGTGTCGACAGTGACCTTCAGCGTCTCGCCGACGATATGCTCGAGACGATGTACGATGCACCGGGCATCGGCCTTGCCGCCATTCAGATCGGCGTTCCGCGCCGCATGCTGGTAATCGACGTCTCGCGTGAGGGTGAGGAGAAGCAACCGCTCGTCTTCATCAATCCCGAAGTCGTCAAATCGTCCGATGAGCGTTCCGTCTACGAGGAAGGCTGCCTTTCGATCCCCGACTATTACGCGGAAGTCGAACGCCCGGCGACGATCGGCGTCAAGTATCTCGACCGTGATGGAAAAGAGCAGCTGATCGATGCCGACGGATTGTTGGCGACCTGCCTGCAGCACGAGATCGACCACTTGAACGGCGTACTCTTCATTGACCATATCTCGAGGCTGAAACGCGAGATGGTGATCAAGAAGTTCACCAAGGCTGCGAAAGCCAAGGCGATCTGAGCCATCTTGGCGCCGGTGACGTCAGATCATCGGGCGCTATCATTGCCACGTCAGCATGGCGGTGCACGCAAATGGCATTGGCGGCTACCGATCTCCAACTGGCAAGCCCGTTGAAAGACGGCGGATCCTAAGGACAGGCGGGAAAAATGTCTCTACGTATCGTTTTCATGGGGACGCCGGAGTTTTCGGTCCCGACATTGCGCAGCCTGGTCGATGCCGGCCACACCGTCGCGGCCGTCTATACGCAACCGCCGCGACCCGGCGGACGCCGCGGACTGGACCTGCAGAAGTCGCCGGTGCATCAGGCGGCGGAACTGCTCGGCATTCCTGTCTTCACTCCTGTTAACTTCAAGGAACAGGCGGAGCGCGACCACTTCATCGCATTGCAGGCCGACGTTGCCGTCGTTGTCGCATATGGGTTGCTGCTCCCCGAAGCCATCCTGAACGGCACGCGCTACGGCTGCTACAATGGCCACGCATCGCTGCTGCCGCGTTGGCGGGGTGCAGCGCCAATCCAGCGCGCGATCATGGCAGGCGACGAAAAGACCGGCATGATGGTGATGAAGATGGACAAGGGCCTCGATACCGGCCCGGTCGCTCTCACCAGCGAAGTCGAGATCGGGCCGAACATGACCGGCGGCGAGTTGCACGACAGGTTGATGCATGCGGGCGCAAAGGCGATGGCCGCAGCAATGGTGAAGCTTGAGATGGGCGATCTGCCGCTGACGCCGCAAGCGACCGATGGCGTGCTCTACGCCGCCAAGCTCGACAAGGGCGAGACTCGGATCGACTTTTCGAAGAATGCGCCCGATGTTCACAATCACATTCGTGGTCTGGCGCCGTTTCCGGGTGCCTGGTTCGAAGTCGAGATCGGCGGCAAGCCGGAGCGCGTCAAGGTGCTCGGCTCCGAACTGGCGGAAGGCTCCGGGCCGGCAGGCGAACTGATCAGCAACGATCTCGTCGTTGCCTGCGCTTCCGGTGCTGTCAGGCTGACGAAACTGCAGAAGGCCGGTGGCAAGCCGCTTGCCGCTGCCGACTTCCTCCGCGGCACGCCACTTGCAGCCGGCACGAGGCTCGCCTGATGCATCGCTACCGAATGATCGTCGAGTATGACGGTGCACCCTATGTCGGTTGGCAGCGCCAGGACAACGGCCCCTCCGTCCAGGGCGCGATCGAAAAGGCAATCTTTTCCGCCAGCGGCGAAACGGTCTCGATCCGTGGCGCTGGCCGCACCGATTCCGGCGTTCATGCCATGGGGCAGGTGATCCATGCCGACCTCGCCCGGGAATGGGCGCCGTTCAAGCTGCAGAACGCCCTCAACGCCCATCTGAAGCTTGCCGGCGAACGCGTCGCGATCCTTGAGGTGCTTGCCGCGAATGAATTTTTCGACGCGCGCTTCTCTGCTGAACGCCGCCACTATCTCTATCGCATCATCACGCGGCGCGCGCCGCTTGCGATCGAGGCCGGCAAGGCGTGGTGGGTTCCGAAGGCGCTCGATCACGAGGCCATGCACGCTGCAGCTCAGACGCTTGTCGGCAAGCATGATTTCTCGACCTTCCGCTCGGCGCATTGCCAGGCGAACAGCCCGATACGCACGCTTGATCGACTAGACGTCACGCGGAGCGGCGAACTCATCGAAATTCGTGCAACCGCACAAAGTTTCCTGCACAATCAGATCCGCTCCTTTGCAGGAACGCTGAAGCTTGCAGGTGAGGGCAAGTGGACCCCCGAGGATGTTCGCGCCGCATTGGATGCCCGCGACCGCAAGGCCTGTGGCCCGGTCGCGCCGCCGGATGGTCTTTATTTCATGCAGGTGGATTATCCGGCGATCATCGTGGACCGGCGAAAGCCCATGGAGGCAGGCAATGACGACGACGATCTATCATAACCCGGCGTGCGGCACGTCCCGCAATACATTGGCGATGATCCGTCAGTCGGGCGAAGAGCCTGAGGTCATCGAATATCTGAAGACGCCGCCGAGCCGCGAAACCCTGATGCAGTTGGTGGCCGCCATGGGCGGTTCGGTTCGGGCGCTGCTGCGCGAGAAGGGGACACCCTACGCCGAACTCGGGCTCGACGATGCCAAGCTCAGCGACGAGCAGTTGCTTGATGCGATGCTGGCGCACCCGATCCTCATCAACAGACCGATCGTCGTGACGGAGAAGGGCGTGCGCTTGTGCCGCCCCTCTGAAACCGTGCTGGAAATTCTGTCCAATGCGTCCATAGGCACGTTCACCAAGGAAGACGGCGAAGTGGTTTCCCCCAAATAGGGATCAGACAGGATAGACGCCGAGAAAGCGCTGGAGATATTCCGAAAGCAGCAGCGTCGGCACCAGAAGCACCAGCGTCATCGCGCCGACAAGCAGGCCGTTGCCGTAGAAGATCATGCGCAGGATGCGAGCGATAGCGAAGATCTGCGCGAGCATGAAGACGAGCAGCAGCAGCGATACCAGGCCGATAAGCCCCGGCGCGAAAAACACCACGGCCAGCAGCAGGCCGTTGATGTAGGAGAGCGGTACGCCGAGCCAGTTGACGCTGACGACGACAGGCGCGAAACGCTCGCCCTTGTGGAAGGCAAGCAACAGAAGCCCGGCCAGCACCAGTGGCACGAACCAGTTCGCGACCTCGACCAGCCCGAGGCGGAAATAGAAGATCATTCCGACGTCGGTATGAGGCGGCATCGTCTGCAGGAATGCCTGGCGCCACCAGAGCCACGAGATGCCCATCGGCGGCAGGCACCAGAAAATTGCCCAGAAGGATCGATTGACGCCGCGCTCGGACACATCGAGAAAGCGAAAGCCGCGCGGATCCATCCGGATCAGCAGCCACAGCCCCGCCAGATAATACTGAACCTCTCTAAAGCCCGGCATTCGCGAACCAGCGCTCGATGAAGGTCTCGTAAATCGCCGCCAACTGCTCGAGATCGGCAACCGCGACCCGTTCGTCGACCATGTGCATCGTCTGGCCAACAAGGCCGAACTCCACGACCGGGCAATAATCCTTGATGAAGCGGGCATCGGAGGTGCCGCCCGTGGTCGAAAGCTTCGGCGACTGGCCGGTGACGCTCTCGACTGCGGAGGAAAGCGAGGCGATCAGCGCATTGTTGCGCGTCAGGAAGACGTGGCTGGGGCGCTCGGCCCAGACGATATCGTACTTCAGCGGTGCGCGACCGGGGCGCAGCACGCCGTCAGCGGCGGCGGCATCAAGACGGCGCAGGATCTCCTGCTGCAGGCTGTCGGCAGTCCAGGTGTCGTTGAAGCGGATGTTGAAGCTTGCCGTCGCCTTGGCGGGGACAACGTTCGTCGCGGGGTTGCCGACGTCGACAGTCGTCACTTCGAGGTTCGACGGCTGGAAATTCTCGGTTCCGGCGTCGAACGGCGGATGCATTAGCGCCTGTGTCAGCTGCAGGATGCCGCGCACGGCGTTGTCGGCGAGATGCGGGTACGCGGCGTGGCCCTGAACGCCGTAGACGGTGATCTTGCCGGAAAGGGAACCGCGGCGGCCGATCTTGATCATGTCGCCGAGCTTGTCGGGATTGGTCGGCTCGCCGACGAGGCAGGCATCCCAGCGTTCGCCCTGTTCGGCAGCCCATTGCAGCAGCTTGATCGTGCCGTTGATCGCCGGACCTTCTTCGTCGCCAGTAATCAGGAAGGAGATCGAGCCCTTCGGAGCGCCGTGCTTCTCGATATGGCGGGCGACGGCTGCCACGAAGCAGGCGATCCCGCCCTTCATGTCGACGGCACCGCGGCCGAACAGCTCGCCATCAGCGATCTCGGCTGCAAAGGGAGGATGCGTCCACGCGCCCTCGTCGCCAACCGGGACCACGTCCGTATGGCCCGCAAACATCAGGTGCGGACCGTCACTGCCGAGACGGGCGTAGAGATTTTCGATATCGGGCGTGCCCGCTTCCGTCGCCTTGACCTTGTCCACCCTGAAGCCAAGCGGAGCAAGCATGGCGTCGAGCGCCGAGAGCGCGCCGCCTTCGGCAGGGGTTACGGACGGGCAGCGGATAAGGGTCTGCAGATTTGCAACGGGATCGATAGCGGTCATGGGCGTGGAATTATCCAGCGGGAATGGCAAAGAAATGGCAAGGCGATGCAGGTCGCCGAACCGAAGGGATGCCGTTTTCTACCGGATCGATCCCCGGCTGTCATCACCGCCGCGCCCGTCATGAGGCGTGGCGCGGCGGAGAAGGAATTAATCGCGCAACAGTTCGTTGATGCCGGTCTTCGAGCGGGTCTTCTCGTCGACCGTCTTGACGATTACGGCGCAGTAGAGATGCGGCGCGGCAAGACCGTTCGGCATGGTGGCATTGCCCGACGGCATGGAGCCGGCGACGACGACCGAGTAAGGCGGTACTTCGCCGTAGAAGACTTCGCCGGTGGCGCGGTTGACGATCTTGGTCGACTTGCCGATGTAGACGCCCATGCCCAGCACCGAGCCCTCGCGGATGATGCAGCCTTCAACGACTTCCGAGCGGGCGCCGATGAAGCAGTTGTCTTCGATGATCGTCGGGCCGGCCTGCATCGGCTCAAGCACGCCGCCGATGCCGACGCCGCCGGAGAGATGCACATGCTTGCCGATCTGCGCGCAGGAGCCGACCGTCGCCCAGGTGTCGACCATCGTGCCCTCGTCGACGAAAGCGCCGAGGTTGACGAAGGAGGGCATCAGCACGACGTTCTTGGCGATGTAAGCCGAGCGGCGGACGACGCAGTTCGGAACGGCGCGGAAGCCCGCGGAGCGGTACTCGCTCTCACCCCAGTTCTCGAACTTTGACGGCACCTTGTCCCACCAGGTCGAGTTGCCCGAGCCGCCCTTGACGACTTCCATGTCGTTGAGGCGGAAGGAAAGCAGGACCGCTTTCTTCAGCCACTGATTGACCTTCCATGCGCCGTCGCTGCCGCGCTCGGCAACGCGCGCCTTGCCACCGTCGAGAAGTTCGAGCGCTGCTTCAACGGCATCGCGAACTTCGCCCTTAGTGGAGATGTTCACGTTGTCGCGGTTGTCGAAGGCGGCTTCGATGGTCTTTTCGAGGGAGGTAAGGTCGGTGGCGCTCATGGGAATTCCTTAAACTTCGATCTTTATCGTGGAGACCGAAGCCTCCGGGAATTGTGATAGGCGGGGTGCGATCTGCTCTATCGCATGCACGGGTAAAATGGAATGATTTTTCGGGACAGGATCACTCTCCCGATCAACGGCATGAAACGACATACCGGCAAAGGCTGCCGGCGGTACTGAAAGGCATCTCGACATGGCAAAGGGAAGAAACGGCAGGTTGAGGCGCAAGGATGGCGTCTGGGACCCGTTGAAGACGAGCGCGACCGACAGGCAGCGCGCCGAGGCGGTTCCGAAGACGCCGCAGACGCTGTCGCCGGCCTATCGCCTTGCCTACGCCGACGAGGATTTCCTCTGCCGCGAAGAGCTGCGCCCGATCCGCCTGCAGCTTGAATTGATGAAACCGGAAATGCTGCTGACGGAACGCGGCATCAAATCAACAGTCGTCATGTTCGGCGGCGCCCGTATCCCCGCACCCGGCCAGAGCGCCTGGGCTGCGCGAAACGAGACGCAGCGCGCCAATCTGGAAGCGGCGTCCGTCTATTACGACGAGGCCCGCAAGTTCGCGCGGCTCTGCTCGAAATACTCGGCCGGTTTCGACTTCCATGAGTATGTCGTCGTTACCGGCGGCGGGCCAGGCGTCATGGAAGCCGGTAATCGCGGTGCCGCCGATGAAGGCGCGCCGTCGATCGGCCTCAACATCGTGCTGCCGCACGAGCAGGCGCCGAACGTCTATGTTACGCCGGAGCTCAGCTTCAACTTCCACTACTTCGCCATCCGCAAGATGCACTTCATGGTGCGCGCCAAGGCAATTGCCGTGTTTCCCGGCGGCTTCGGCACACTCGATGAGTTCTTCGAATGCCTGACGCTGATCCAGACGGGCCGCATGGAGAAGATGCCGCTCATTCTCTTCGGGGAAAAATTCTGGCGCAGGATCATCAATTTCGAGGCGCTGGCCGAGTTCGGCACGATCGCGCCCGATGACGTCAATCTCATCAGCTTCGTCGATACGGCCGATGCAGCCTGGAGGATCATCCAGGACTTCTACGAGCATCATGAGTAAAAAGAGCCCGCCGCGCTGGTCGCGGCGGGCGTCACTTTCGGTAAGTGATTTCTTACGGGAATGGGCGATCGGGCATGTCGGCGATCGAAATCACGCCGTCCTTGTTACGATCCATCCACGTAAAGAACTTCTCGAAGGCGGCTTCAGCTTCCTGCTTGGAAATCTGGCCGTTTTCGTCGGTATCGATGCGCTGCATCATCATCATTTCGCGCATCATGCCACCGCCGCGCATGCCATGGCGGCCGGGGCCGCCTTCAGGTCCACCCGGAGGAGGGGCAGGCTGGGCAGTGTCGGCATCGGCCGGCGGTGGGGCGGGTGCTCCGTCATCCGACATCATGTCATCGTCGGATGCCTTGACCTTCGTCATTTGCGCTTCGCGATACTTGCGGATTTCGCCGGGCGTCAGCGACCCGTCGTTGTTGGTGTCGATCGCGGCAAAGATTGTTTCCATGCCGGTTTTTGCCTCGTCCTTGGTAATCTGGCCGTCCTTGTTCGTGTCGAACTGCTGCAGCATCCGAACGAACACGACTTCACGGATCATGGGCATGGACGGTCCGCCGCCCATCATTCTCATGTGATGCGGCTTCGGCGGATGCTTGTGCTTGTCGCCGGCTGCGGCAAAACTGCTGCCGGCTGCGGCACCGAGGATCACCACGGAGGAGAGTGCGGCCAGTATCAGCTTGTTCCGAGACATCTCAATTCCTTTCGTTGTGCAATCACGTTTGGGATCACAACAAAAGGGTAGGGCAGATGCGTCAATTCGCCCAATTAAACATCTGTAAGCTAGATGAAACTTTTGTAACCTAGCCTGTAATCTTCGCAAGGAAATCAGTAAGATCGTCGGTCACGAAGTCGATGTGATCGTCTTCGCCGCTGGTCTTTTCCCACCATTCGACAACCGTTTCCTCAAGATTGTTCGGCACCAGCAGAACAGTCTGCATGCCGAGCGCCTTCGGAACCTTGAGGTTGCGTGGCAGGTCCTCGAACATCGCCGCCTTGCGGGTTTCGATCCGCTTCAGGGTCGCGAACTTGTCGTAGGTCGCCTGCGCCGGCTTCGGCACGAAATCAGCGGCCACGATGTCGAAAATGTCGTCGAAATGCTCGAGAATGCCGAGCGCCCCGGCCGCCATCTCCGCGTGCTTGACGCTGCCGTTGGTGAAGATGAACTTGCGGCCCGGAAGAGCCTTGATCGCCGCGCCGAGTTCCGGCTGTGCGGTCAGGCTCGAATAGTCGATCGCGTGCGCCTTCTCGAGGAAGTCGTTCGGATCGATGCCGTGATGAATCATCAGGCCCTGAAGCGTCGTGCCGTGCTCGAGGTAATATTGCTTCTGCAGCCTGCGCGCCTCGTCCCGCTCCATCTGCAACAGCGTCGAAACATAGCTCGTCATGTTCTTGTCGATCTGCGCGAAAAGATTGACGTGATGCGGGTAGAGCGTGTTGTCGAGGTCGAAAACCCACTCGGTCACATGCGAGAAGTCGGCCTTGGATGGGGTGCGATCGATCTTGGTCATGGGGGTCGTTATGCCACGATGCCGGTTCGATTGAAATCGGGAATGCAATCATTCACGCTGGCGAATTGATAGACCATGCGGCCCCGATTAGGCTGAGGCCAAAATCGTCATGGAGGAAATCGATGAGCCAGGTTGAAAAGGCGCGGATGTTTGCCACGTTACACAAGAAGGGCGATCCGATCGTCCTTTACAACATCTGGGACGCAGGAACGGCAAAGGCCGTCACCGAAGCCGGTGCCAAGGCTCTGGCGACCGGAAGCTGGTCGGTCGCCGCAGCGCAGGGCTATGGCGATGGCGAGAAGATCCCGATGGAAGCGTTGGTCGCCACGACCCGCCAGATCACCGCGGTCAACGACCTCCCGCTTTCCGTCGATTTCGAGGGCGCCTATTCCACCGATCCGGCGGGCGCAGCCGCCAATGTCGAAAAGCTGATTGACGCCGGTGCTGTCGGTATCAATTTCGAGGATCAGGTGGTTGGCGGTGAAGGCCTGCACCCGGTCGAGAAACAGGCCGCCCGCATTCGCGCCATCCGCGAGATGGCTGACCGTCGAGGTATTGCATTCTTCATCAACGCACGCACCGACCTGTTCTTGCGTGAAGGCGATCTTTCGAAGCACGCCGGTCTGGTTGAGGAAGCGATCGAGCGGGGCAATGCCTACGCTGCCGCCGGCGCCAACGGCTTCTTTGCGCCCTGGCTGATCGATGAGGGGCTGATCGAGAAGGTCTGCGCCGCGTCGCCGCTGCCGGTCAACATCATGATGCGGCCGGGCGCGCCTGACGTGAAGACGCTGGCAAAGCTCGGCGTTTCCCGCGTCAGCTACGGGCCGGGACCATATCGGGCCATGATGGAGAAGCTGAAAGAGGCAGCCGCAGCGGTCTATGCCGCCGCAGGCTAAAGCAGTTCCAGCAGAGGCTCAGGGAACGATCAACGTTCCCGCGCCGTGCTCGGTGAAGATCTCGAGCAGGACCGAATGAGCGGTCTTGCCGTTCAGGATGACGACGCCCTGGACGCCGGCCTTGATCGCATCGATGCAGGTCTCGACCTTCGGGATCATGCCGCCGGAAATCGTGCCGTCGGCGATCAGTGCGTGAGCCTGCGCGACGGAGAGTTCCTTTATCAGGTTGCCCTGCTTGTCGAGGACACCGGGAACATCCGTCAGGAAGAGCAGGCGGGTCGCGTTCAGCGCACCGGCGATCGCGCCGGCAAAGGTGTCGGCGTTGATGTTGTAGGTCGCGCCATCACGGCCGGGAGCGACCGGGGCGATGACCGGGATCATCTCGGAGCGGGCAAGCAGATCGAGCAGCGTGCGGTCGACTTCGACCACTTCGCCGACGAAGCCGAGATCGAGCACGCGCTCGATATTGGAATCCGGATCCTTGATCTTCTTCTGCGCCTTTTCGGCGAAGACCATGTTGCCATCTTTGCCGCAAAGGCCGATCGCCCATTCGCCCGTCTGGTTGATGAGCGCGACGATCTCCTTGTTGATCGAGCCGGCGAGAACCATCTCGACGATCTCGACCGTCTTCGCGTCGGTGACGCGCAAGCCGCCCTCGAACTTCGATTCGATGCCCATCTTCGTCAGCATTGCGCCGATCTGCGGGCCGCCGCCGTGAACGACGATCGGGTTGACGCCGGACTGCTTGAGAAGCGCGATATCGCTCGCGAAGGCCTTGCCGAGCTCGGGGTTGCCCATCGCGTGGCCGCCGTACTTCACGACGATCGTCTTGTTCTCGTAACGCTGCATGAATGGCAGGGCCTGCGCGAGCAGACGTGCCTGGGTTTCGCTTTCGGACTGGTTCATGGGATACCCCGTGGAATTGTTCGCGGCCTTTTATCGCAAGTTTTTGACAGATGGAATAATCCAGACCGTATAAGTTCACCGTATCTGCTGACATTCGAGCGGATGTCGGCGAAGGTTGATCGCCCCGCCGAACAGGGCGGGCAGATACGAGGGCGGCATGACAGGCGAGGATATCGCAGAACTGATAGGCCGCGTGGCTCTCGGCGACAGAGCGGCCTTTGCCGCGCTCTATCGCCGCACCAGTCCGAAACTCTTTTCGATCTGTCTTCGTATCTTGAAGGACAGGTTGGAAGCCGAGGAGGTGCTGCAGGAGGTCTATATCAAGATCTGGCAGCGCGCGTCGCGGTTTGCCGCTGCCGCAGGCCCGCCATCGCCATGGCTGGCCGCGATTGCGAGGAACCAGTCGATCGATACGCTGCGAAGCCGCAAGCCGGTGGCCGATGAATTGGACAGTGCCTACGACCTTGCCGACGATGACCCCAGTCCCGAGCAGCAGACAGTAATAAGGGATGAAGGAAGGCGGATTGACACCTGCATGGAAGAGTTGGAAGCTGACAAAGCGACGGCGGTACGGGAGGCCTATGTCGAAGGATCGAGCTATCAGGAATTGGCCGATCGGTTCGGCGTGCCTTTGAATACGATGCGCACATGGCTGCGACGCAGCCTGTTGAAGCTGAGAGAGTGCATGGAACGATGACATCGTCGGATCAAAGCAAGGGAGGCCGCTCTCGCGACGAAGTGCTCGCAGGCGAGTATGTGCTTGGAGTCCTCTCTTTCAAGGATCGGCGGGTCGTAGAGGAGCGTATGCGCCATGATCGCCAGTTTGCCGCCATCGTCAGCCGCTGGGAGGCAAACCTTTCGACCTTCAACGACGATTATGACGTCGTCAATCCAAACCCGGAAACGTTCAAGGAAATCGAGGCGCGTCTCTTCGGTGTTTCCGAGAAGCCTGCAACTGCGAGCGGCGGCCTCTGGAACTCGGTCGTCTTCTGGCGGTCCCTGACTGCGGCCTCCGTGGTTGTTGCGGCCGCCTCGCTGGTGTTGGCCTTTGCAGCTGTTTATCCGACGAAGTCTAGTGCGCCGCTGGTCGCCGAACTGACGGCTCCCGGCAGCCAGATGGATCTTCTGGCATCCTACGAGGCCGATAGTGGCCGGCTCAGGATCGTTCCCGTCGCGGCGGGCAAACCCGAGCAGAAATCGCTGGAACTCTGGCTTGTGCCAGCCGAAGGCACGCCAAAGTCGCTTGGCGTCTTCGAGCCCGGACAGGCCGGGGAACTCGTGATACCCGCCGACATGCGGGCGAATATCGTCGCCGGCACGACGCTTGCTGTCAGTCTAGAGCCCTTTGGCGGCTCGCCGTCGGGTGTGGCGACGGGTCCCGTGATCGCAAGCGGCTCGGCGCACAGGCCGTAAATTTTGTCTGAAACTCTTTTGGCAGAGCTCTCGTAGATCCTCGTGTCCGCAGCGGCAGGCATTCGGCTTGCGCGCTCAGCGGACGCTAGAGGAGAACAATCATGCTCAAGTCCGCATTGCGCGCCGTCACACTTGCCGCCGCCGTTTCCGCATTTGCTTTTGCCGCGCAGGCCAAGAACCCGATGGTTGGTGGCGCCGCCATGTATCCGACCAAGAACATCGTCGAGAACGCGATGAAGTCGAAGGATCACACGACGCTGGTCGCCGCCGTCAAGGCAGCTGGGCTTGTGTCGACGCTCGAAGGCAAGGGCCCGTTCACCGTCTTTGCTCCAACCAACGAAGCCTTTGCCGCACTGCCGGCGGGTACGGTCGAAACTTTGCTGAAGCCTGAGAACAAGGCGAAGCTGACGAAGATCCTGACCTGCCATGTCGTCGCGGCGGATGCGATGTCGAAGACCGTCGCCAAGATGATCAAGGACGACGGCGGCGAGCACGACATCAAGACAGTCGGCGGCTGTGTGCTCAAGGCAAAGGAAAGCATGGGCAAGATCACGCTCACCGATGAAAACGGTGGCACTGCTGATGTGACCATCGCCGACGTCAAGCAGTCGAACGGCGTCATTCACGTCATCGACAAGGTGTTGCTGCCGAAGATGTAAGTTGGTTCAGGCAGCTTCTTGAAGCGCCCCGCTTTCGGGGCGCTTCATTTATTGCCAGTTGGCGATACCGACGGTCTGTGCGATCGCTGCACGCAGATCATCCAGCCCTTCGCTCTTTTCCGACGAGGTTGCGATGATTTCCGGATAGGCGGCGGGGCGCTTCTTGATCTTTTCCGCGGTCTCCGCAAGCAGCTTCACCACAGCCGGCGGCTTGATCTTGTCCGTCTTGGTCAGGACGATCTGATAGGAGACGGCGGCCTTGTCGAGAAGGTCGAGAACCTCATCGTCGTTCTTCTTCACCCCATGCCGGCTGTCGATCAGCACATAGACGCGCTTCAGGGTTGCGCGGCCGCGCAGATAGTCGAAGACCAGCTTGGTCCAGGCGTCCACGTGTTCCTTCGGCGCCTGCGCGTAGCCGTAGCCCGGCATGTCGACGAGCGCCATCGGCGGCAGATCGCCACCTTCGCCGGAGTAGCCCTCAGGAACGAAATAGTTGAGCTCCTGCGTGCGGCCCGGCGTGTTGGACGTTCGTGCCAGCCCCTTGTGGCCGACGAGGGCGTTGATCAGCGATGACTTGCCGACATTCGAGCGGCCAGCAAAGGCCACTTCCGGCGGCCCTTCCGGGGGCAGGAATTTCAACGACGGCACGCCTCGGATGAAGATCCACGGGCGCCCGAAGAGCGGCTTGTCGTTCTTGTTGTCGGTCATTCGGCCTTTTCCGGAGCGTCGAGGTGTTGTGAGCCTATGGCATTCAGGTTTCGCGCCATTTTGTCAACCGCTGGCCAGCCATGCGGCGGGCGCGCTGCCTGACCATACAAATGAAAAGCCCCGCCGAAGCGGGGCTTTCGTCATTTCTCTGTGGGCGCCGGCTTTCGTTTGAAGAGGCCCTTCAGATTGCTGAAGAGTTCGATCTTCACGCCATGGCGTCGCATGATCACGGCCTGCTGGATGACCGAGAGCGTGTTGTTCCAGGCCCAGTAGATGACCAGACCAGCCGGGAAGCTCGCCAGCATGAAGGTGAAGACCAGCGGCATCCAGTTGAAGATCATTGCCTGCGTCGGATCGGGAGGCGTCGGGTTCATGCGCATCTGCAGGAACATCGTGACACCCATGATCAGCGGCCAGATGCCGAGATGCAGGAAGGTCGGAGCCGCAAACGGCAGCAGGCCGAAGAGGTTGATGAACGAGGTCGGATCGGGTGCCGAAAGGTCCTGGATCCAGCCGAAGAACGGCGCATGGCGCATCTCGATGGTGATGTAGATCACCTTGTAGAGCGAGAAGAAGATCGGGATCTGCAGCGCGATCGGCCAGCAACCGGCGATCGGGTTGATCTTCTCTTCCTTGTAAAGCTGCATCGTCGCCTGCTGCAGGCCCATGCGGTCGTCGCCGAACTTGGCCTTCAGCTCTTCCATCTTCGGCTGCACGCGCTTCATGTTCGCCATCGAAGCGTACTGCTTGCTGGCGAGCGGGAAGAACAGCGCCTTGACGACGATCGTGGTCATCAGGATGGCGACGCCGAAGTTGCCGAAGTAACGGAAGAAGAAGTCCATCAGTTTGAACATCGGCTTCGTGATGAAGTAGAACCAGCCCCAGTCGATCAGGCGATCGAAGCGCGGGATCTGGTACGAAGCTTCGTAACCGTCGATGACGGGAACTTCCTTGGCGCCGGCGAAGACAAGGTTCTTCAGCTCAAGCGACTGGCCGGGCGCGACCGTAACGGCGTCCTGCTTGTAGTCGGCCTGGAAGCGCGGCTGTCCGTCGGTGAAGTGCGTGAAGCGGGCATCATAGGCCGTCTGCTGCGGCGGAACGATCGTTGCGGCCCAGTACTTGTCGGTGATCCCGAGCCAGCCGCCGGTCGCCTTGGCAGGCGCCACGGCTTCCTTCTCGACCGATGCATACTTGCTCTCGATCAGGCCGTCTTCGCCGATAACGCCGATGAAGCCTTCATGCAGAACATAGGTCGAAGCGACTGCCGGCTTGTTGTAACGCGTGACGCGACCATAGGAAGACAGGGCTGCTGCAGCCTGGCCGCCATTGGTGATCTTGTCCGTGACGGTGAACATGTAGTGGTCATCGACGGAGATCGTACGGGCAAAGGTGATGCCCTTGTCGTTGGTGTAGGTCAGCGTAACCGGCGTCTTTTCGGTCAGCTTCGCGCCTTCAGGAGCCGTCCAGAGGGTCGAAGGACCGGGGACAGCGCCTGTAGCGTCGTTGCCGATATAGCCGATTTCGGTGAAGTAGCCGTCCTTGGTATCAGCAGGGCTGAAGAGCGTGATGATCGGGCTCGAGTCGTCCACGGTCTCGTGGTAGCCCTTGAGCTTCAGATCATCGAGGCGTGCGCCTGCGAGATTGATCGAGCCCGAGAGAGCCGTCGTGTCGATCGTGACGCGCGGGGTCTTGGCAAGCGCTTCAGCGAGCGTCGTGGTCGCCGGAGCTTGGCCGGAAGGGGCAGCGCCGTTCGGCTGTGCCGTTGTCGCGCCACCTGCTGCAGGCGTCTGCGTCTGTTCCGTATGCTGCTGCGCCTTCTGGGCGAGCTCGGCCTTGCGCTGCGCTTCGATGCGCGGGTTCATGTAGAAGAACTGCCAGCCGAGAACGATCAGCACAGAGAGAGCGATCGCAATGAAGTAGTTGCGGTTATTTTGCATCATACGTTCCTGGGACGACCCTCTCCGGGCCGCTTGTGTTTCGGCTTGGTCTGGACGCGAGCCTTGAGCTCTGCGGCTAATTCTTTGAAGGATGCTTGGAGCACGTCCCTTCGCGCGACAACCACATAGTCGTGTCCGGGCTGCATTGCAAACCCTGCATGAAGTCGCACCGCCTCTTTCAGGCGCCGTCGCATGCGGTTTCGTTCGACGGAGTTGCCATGTTTTTTGGTGACGGTGAAGCCGACGCGGGCTTCTGCTTCTGGTTCTTTCCGGTCGAGCACTTCAAGCAGGAAGAAACCACCGCGGCGCTTTTCGCCATTGCGGACAGCAAGAAACTGCGGGCGGCTTTTCAGCCGCCCGGCAGTCTTTTTTTCATTACTGGTCGTCAATTCGCCCGCCATCTCTTAATCGGGCAATCCGGCCTTAGGCCGAAAGACGCTTGCGACCGCGTGCGCGGCGAGCAACGATAACCTTACGGCCGCCCTTGGTGGCCATACGTGCACGGAAACCGTGGCGGCGCTTGCGAACAAGCTTGGATGGTTGGTAGGTACGCTTCATTTATTTAAACACCGCGGAGTGCGGCCCTTCTTGAATTTGCATAGTGCAAGGAGCGTTGTTTTTCGAACGGGCGAGGCTACGAGAGCCTTATATGACCGGACGTGCGGCGGCTTATACGGACGAAGCGCCGGAAAGTCAATTATCGCAGGCAATTTCGGATTTCGGGCGTTTTTACTAGAACTAGCCGTTTCCGTTAATGTTTGTGACAGCGCTTAAAACTTGTGCATAGGTAATATTTTTCCGGTGTCGCAACCAATACGCGCATTTTTTGGCGCTCTGCTTGGACGGAGAGCAAAAAAAGCCGGACGTGATCACTAACTACAGGTAATTTTTTGTAGTCTTTCGGCCAAGCCGCCGAAATCTAACGTTAATTTATTTCCGCCAATTTGAGCTATCGGCCGGAATGCTTTCGCGGCCCTTTGTTAGTCTTTTGGGGGCGTTCTTTTGAAAATTCGAGGTAAGATCAATCTGCTTGTCTCCGCCATGTGCGGTGTTGCCCTACTTATCGGCGCGACCGCGCTCTGGGCTGTGCGCCAGTACGAAGACAACCTGTCGGCTTATGAACAGGCCTCGGACCGCGCCTATGCCGGCGAACGCCTGAACCGTTTCGTGACCGCCACGGTTATGGAAGCGCGCGGCATCTATGGCGCGGCGACGACGAAAGACGCTGGCCCGTTCGCCAAGGGTCTCCTCGCGAACCTCGATAAGATCGATCAGGTGATCGCATCGTGGACACCGCTGGTTCCGGCGAGCCAGCGAGATTCCTTTGCCAAGATGACCGATCGCGCCAAGGAATTCCGCAGCTTCCGCTCGGAAACCGCACGCCTCGGGACCGAAGTGAGCCCGGCTGCTGCCAACGAGCAGGGCAACAACGACGCCAACCGCGCGAACCGCAAGGCGTTCCAGGCTGAGATCGATGCGATCGTCGCGACCGACAAGGCCACGCTGGATGCCGTTATCGCCGAGGTCGAGAGCTCCCGTACATCCGTGCTCTGGCTCGTTCTTGCCATCACCGGCGTCGGCATCATGGCTGGCATCGGCATGGGCTTCTATATCGGCACCGTCCAGCTCAGCCGCCCGATCAAGCGGGTGACCCAGGCGATCAAGGAAGTCGCCGACGGCAATTTCGATGCCGAGGTTCCTTTTGCCGGGCGCCAGGACGAGATTGGCGAGATGGCCGCAGCCGTCGCCGTCTTCAAGGAGAATGGCCTTGCTGTTCGCCGCATGAATGCGCAGGAAGCTGCGATGCGCGCCAAGAGCGACGATCTGCAGTCCAGCATGTCCGTCGTTGTCGCCTCCGCCGCTGCCGGCGATTTCAGCCGCCGTATCGAGAAGGACTATGGTGACGAAAGCCTCAATCAGTTCGCGAGCAACATCAACCACCTGCTCTCGAGCGTCGACGGCGGTGTCGGCGAAACGCGCCGCGTGATCGCCAGCCTTGCGGAAGGTGACCTGACGCAGACGATGCGCGGCAACTTCCAGGGTGCCTTCGCCGAACTGCAGCAGAACGTCAACAGCACGTTTGCGACCCTGCAGACGACGATGCGCGAAGTGCGTGAGACCGCCGAAGGCTTCCACGGCAACACAAACGAACTGCGCGCCGCCAGCGACGACCTTTCGAAGCGTACGGAGCAGCAGGCCGCAGCCCTCGAGGAGACCTCTGCGGCTCTCGACGAGATCACCGCTGTCGTCAACAACTCGACCGAGCGCGCCCAGGAAGCCAGCGTCATGGTTTCGGAAGCAAAGGACGATGCCGGCAAGTCGGGCATTGTTGTCCGCAACGCCGTCGACGCCATGGGCCGTATCGAACAGGCCTCGCGCGAAATCAGCCAGATCATCAACGTTATCGACGAGATCGCCTTCCAGACGAACCTGCTTGCGCTCAACGCTGGTGTCGAAGCCGCGCGTGCCGGCGAAGCAGGCAAGGGCTTTGCCGTCGTCGCCCAGGAAGTTCGCGAACTGGCGCAGCGCTCGGCAACGGCCGCCAAGGACATCAAGGGCCTGATCACCAAGTCGGGCGATGAAGTCCAGGTCGGCGTGAAGCTGGTCCAGGCGACCGGCGAGGCGCTCTCGCAGATCGAGCGCCGCGTCAACGCGATCAACGACCATATCCATTCCATCGCAACCGCCGCGAAGGAACAGTCGACCGGCCTGAAGGAAGTCAACACCGCCGTCAACCAGATGGACCAGGTCACGCAGCAGAATGCCGCGATGGTCGAGGAAACCTCGGCTGCCACGCACAAGCTTTCCGGCGAGGCCGACAATCTCGTGCGGCTGATCTCGCGCTTCCGCGTTTCGAACCAGCCTGTTGCCGCCCCCGTCGCCGTTGCGCGCCAGGAGCAGCACCGCCCGGTCGCTTCGCCTGCACGCCGCGCCATGAGCAATGTCGCACGGGCGTTCAATGGCAACGCGGCCGTCGCCGAACAGAACTGGGAAGAATTCTAAGGAATTTCATCCCTATTAACAACAACAGCGCCGCCTCCGGGCGGCGTTGCCATTTGAGGCATGCCGTCGCTCTCGAAGATTTGAAAAACAGCCGGCATGGTCTATTGTAGAAGCCTAATGTTGACGGCGCGGAGCGCCGATTGGACAGGAAGCAATGCCGGCCGCCGACCAGGGTGAAACACCTTCGAACAACACAGCCGTAGAAGTGGCCGATGCGGGAAGCCGCCCCTCGGGCCTCTTCGGAGCGCTTTCTGGAAAGCTGCTCTGGCTGACGGTCATCTGCATCATGCTGGCGGAGGTGCTGATCTTCTTTCCGTCCGTCGCCTCGATGCGGCTGCGCTGGCTCGACGAGCGGCTGAGTGGTGCGGCAGCCGCCGCGATCGTGATCGACGGACTGCAGCCGGTCGAGCTGCCTCGCGCGCTTCAGAAGGAAACGCTGGAGGCGACGGGCACCAAGGCGATTGTGCTCCGCAAGGACGGCACCTCGCGCTTGCTCGCGACCACAGAGATGCCGGCCTCCGTCGACGAGCAGTACGACCTGACGGACGTTCCCCCACTGATCGCCATCCGTGACGCGCTCGACACGCTGATTTTCGGCGGCAACCGCATAATCCGTGTTTATGGCCCGGTGCAGGACACGAACACCGGCGTCGAAGTGATCATGAAGGACAAGAACCTGCGCAACGCCATGCTGGCTTATTCGCGCAACGTCTTTCTGCTTTCCATCCTCATATCGCTGTTTACCGCGACGCTCGTGTTCTTCGCGATCAACCGAATCTTGATTCGGCCTATCCGAAAGCTGACGGGCAGCATGCAGACGTTCTCCGTCGATCCGGACAACCCTCGGCATATTTTCGTCGGTGATGGCGGGCGCGATGAACTCGCCGTCGCAGGCCGCCACCTCACCGCCATGCAGATGGAGCTGCAGAAGACGCTCAAGCAGCAGAAGAACCTCGCGGCACTCGGGCTCGCTGTCTCCAAGATCAATCACGACATGCGCAACATCCTGGCGTCCGCTCAGCTGATGTCGGACCGGCTCGTCGATGTCGATGATCCCATGGTCAAGAGTTTCGCACCGAAGCTTCTGCGAACCATCGACCGCGCCGTCGGCTATACGACCGAGGTTCTGTCCTATGGTCAGGCCACCGAATCGGCACCGCGCCGACGCCGCCTGCGGCTGCATGCGCTGATCGAGGACGTCAGGGATATGCTGGCGATCGATTCGCAGGCCGACGTCGAGTTCCTCGACCAGATCGGCGCCGATCTCGAGATCGATGCAGATAGCGAGCAGCTCTTCCGTGTCATTCACAATCTCTGCCGCAATGCCCTGCAGGCTCTGACTGCCGGGACGGGCGGGCCTGAAGTCGTCAAGCGCATCACGGTTTCCGCACAGCGGGTCGGCAGCGTCGTCAGCATCATCGTCGACGATACTGGCCCTGGCATGCCGCAGAAGGCACGTCAGAACCTCTTTGCCGCCTTCCGCGGGTCGGCGCGTTCTGGCGGTACCGGGCTTGGTCTGGCGATTGCCCGCGAGCTTGTTTTGGCCCACGGCGGAACCATAGCACTGGTCGAAAAACCGTCGGTCGGAACCCAGTTCCGCATCGAAATCCCCGATCGCCCTGTTTCGCTGGACGATTACCGCAGCCGCAGCCATGTGGAAAAGTGACAGTTTTTTCACATTGCATGGATGGTTTGACGAAAGTCGCGATTTTTTTTGAAAGCCTATTGCATTCGTTCAGATGACCCTTTAGAGAACCGCTCACGCCAGCGGGACACACCGCTGCAGACGCACCCGTAGCTCAGCTGGATAGAGCACCAGACTACGAATCTGGGGGTCAGGAGTTCGAATCTCTTCGGGTGCGCCATTTCCTCTTCACTGAAAAATTGATGTTTAGGCTCTCCTCGAGAGCGCTTCGATGCGTGTCGCTCGGTGCTTTGAGCGCTCGATGTGTTGCCGCTGCGGGCCGTTAGCTTGGCGCAATCTTCCCCAGGCATCTTTCCGATCCGCTGCCCGCGTGGCGGCGGTGTCGTGACGCGTGTCCGGAGGGAATGGATGTTGAGTAAGATGCTTCGGGCCGTGGTACTCGGCGCTGCGCTGGCGACGCTCGCCGGCTGCGTCGACCATGCGAATGCGCCGATCATGGTCCCGGTCGCCGCCCAGACGGATCCGCCGCTCAATCCGCCCGGTATCGCCCATACGATCTGCACGTCGGATGGGAACTTCATGTATAACGAAGCGCGCAAGCAATTCGAGCTTCGGGCGCAGATGACACACACACCGATCGACCCGAACAACGAGGAAGCCCAGGCGAGGGCTGCCGCCCGCCGGCAATATGTGACGTGCCTCTCCAGCCAGGGCTACCGCGCCATCTACGACCAGTGAGCCGTGATTGATCACGCGCAATCGCCGGCATTCACGAGTGCTGGAGGTCGCGTGTGATCGAGGAACTTTGCAAGCATCGACAGCATTTTTCTTGGGTAAGTCCGGAAGGAGGATTTATCATGAAAATGTTCCGCTTTGCTTGTGTGGCGCTCCCTCTTGGTGCGCTGCTTTCTCTCTCTGGTGTGGTTCCTGCAAACGCGTTGCCAGCCGCTCCGGGCTTGCGTCCGGCGGTCACGGATGTTCGGCTTGTGCAATACAAGCCGCAGCCGGGCTATTGGCATGGCTATCGCGGTTCGCGAACGGAGCTTCCCGGAACGCGCCGTCACTCTGACGGCCTCTGGTATCCGCTGGCAGCCTTTGGCATCGATCCCGGGGCAACCGGATCCATCGGTGCTCGAGAGGCAATGCCGAAACAGCGGGAAGGCTACTGCCAGAATACCTTTGGCGGGACCAACGGCGACGGCAGCATGCCGTGCGACAACGGCTTCTAACGGCGTGCAACAGAAAGGCGGCCAAGCGGCCGCCTTTCTCTATTCTTCCGCAATGGCTCTCAAGGCAGGATGGTCGATCGGCGACGCGGTGATTTGGCCCATCTGGTCAAGGTATTGGGGTATCCTGAAGTCATTAAGTCGCAGTTGAGCCTATATTTTCATCAGGAAGTTGCCGAAAATGGAGCAGAGGGCAGGAAATGAGGCGTTAATCGCGCGGATTTCCACTAAGGTATGCGTATCGCGCATTGCTGCATTGCGGTAATCTCCCTATTCCTGATCGAAACAATGGGGTATCTAATCTCTCGAAGGCAGCGCACTCCTCCTCCCAGCGCTCCTTCATCGGACTGACAACACTCCTCCTCCCAGTTGTCAGTCAGGATCAAGAGCCCGGTGCACCTCCTCCCGCACCGGGCTCTTTTCGTTTCCGGACCATTCCCGTCGAAATCGACCATCGCGTCGCAGGCAGCTGCATTTGCATCAATGGCGCATCCGCGCGATCCTTCCTGCCGGTCCGGAGGATTCTCCGGACGTTGACAATTTCGGATAGGCAAACACCTGCGTTCTGATATATCACGTCTCTACTGACGATAGTCGAGGCACTGGAGATTGGAGTTCGCCGATGAGATGGAAGCGCACCATTCAGCTTCTGGATGTTCATGCCGAGGGCGAGATCGGCAAGGTCGCCATTGGCGGCGTGCCGAAGATTCCCGGCAATACGGTTGCCGAGCAGCTGCACTGGCTGAACACCGATCCCAAGGGCCAGGAGCTTCGCCGCTTTCTCTGCCTCGAGCCGCGTGGCGCTCCGATCGGCTCGGTCAATCTCCTGTTGCCGCCGAAGCATCCGGAGGCAGATGCCGCCTTCATCATTCTTCAGCCGGATCAGGCGCATGCGAGTTCGGGGTCGAATTCAATCTGCGTCACGACAGCTCTTCTCGAAGCCGGCATCGTCGAGATGCAGGAGCCGGAGACCATCGTGACGCTTGAGACGGCGGCCGGCCTTGTGAAGGCGCGGGCGACCTGCCGCGACGGTCGCTGCGAGAAGGTGACGCTGACCATGGTGCCATCCTTCGTGCATGAGCTTGATGTCGCGGTGGAAACGCCGGAGTGGGGCAAGATCACGGTCGACCTCTGCTATGGCGGCATTTTCTATGCCCTCGTTGATGTCGGTCAGGTCGGTCTCACCATCGAGAAGGCCAATGCCGCCGAGCTCGTGCGCGCGGGCATGGTTCTCAAGGATCTCATCAATCGCAGCATTTCGGTCGTGCATCCCGAAATCCCGGCCATCTCGGGCGTTGCATACGTCATGTTCCGCGATCTGGAAGCAGACGGCACGGTGCGCACCTGCACGACCATGTGGCCCGGGCGCGCCGATCGCTCGCCCTGTGGGACCGGCAACTCAGCCAACCTCGCGACCTTGCATGCAAGGGGCAAGGCAAAGGTCGGCGACGTCTTCAAGTCGCGTTCGATCATCAATTCGGAATTTGAAGTAGGCCTGCTGGCGGAAACGACCGTTGCCGGGCGCCCGGCCATCATCCCGACGATAGCGGGTCGCGGCTTCACTTTCGGGCTGTCCCAGGTCGCGCTCGACCCGTTCGATCCTCATCCGGGCGGCTTTGCCTTGACGGACGTTTGGGGTCCGCAAGCCGGCGATATCTGAGGTCAGTAGGTGAAGGGATCGACCTCGGCCTTGTCAGCTGCGCTGTCGCCTGATTTGGCCGGGTAGATCACTCCCTTGCGCAGGATGATATTGGCGTAAAGCCGAGGCTCGCTGGTCTGGATCAGGGCGTGGGCCTCGCGGACGCGCCCGTAGAAATCCTGCCCGACCAGCGGGACCACCTTCTGGTGTGGTTCGTGCCGGGCGCAGCAGTCGATCATCTCTTCGTGCACGGGGTCGAGCCGGTCGCGATCGGCTTTCACCGTGGACCGAAAGATCGCTTCGGGGACAAAATCGTCAATTGGCAGCACACTTAGAACGGCATCGAGCACGGCCACGATCCCGTGGCCATCAAGGCGGATGAGCCGCCGCGCGTGTTCGACGCCCGGATAGTTGCCGTCGACAATCGCGATCTCGTCGCCGTGGCCCATGGCGCGCAGCGTCGACAGCAGTTCTGGTCCGAGAAGCGGATTAAGGCCCTTCAGCATTGTCGACCTCCTTGAAGAGTACGTTCTGGTCCGTCAGGTAGCGGGCAAAGATCGGCAGGCTTGCGCCGCCGATCGCGCGGGCCTGGGCGCCGACCGCGCCTTCGATGATGTCAGGCATGACGACACCCTGCAGGTCGAGCTTGTCCGCCTCGGCGATGGTCGCCTTCACGATCCGCTCGCGCACCCAATCCGGAAAGCCGCCGTCGATAACAGCGGCGCTGAAGTCGATGATCGAGGCAGCGGCGACGATTGCCTGCGCCAGTGCCCTTGCCGTGTCCTGTATCCAGTTTTCGAGAGGTTCGCCGAAATCGATCCAGTCGTCGGCCGAATACCAGAGCGGTTGAGGATCGATGTCGCGCTCGCGCAGCATGTTCTCAAGCACGAAGATGGATGCGACTTCGAGAAGCTGCAGCGTCTCGCCATTCTTGCCGCGAACGGGGAGGGGACCGATGGCGCCGGCAGTGCCGGTGCGTCCTGAAAAGATCGCCGAATTGAGAACGATGCCGCCGCCGATGAAGGAACCGATGAAGAAGTAGACGAAATCGGGGTAGGAGGGGCCGTTGCCGAACACCAGTTCCGCACCGCATGCGCTGGTGGCGTCGTTCTGAAGAAATACCGGCAACGAAAGACGTGCAGCGACCTCCGTTTGCAGATCGACGTCCCGCCACACGTCCATGGCGCCCTTGGGAGATCCGACTTCCTCCTCCCAGTTCCAGAGTTCAAACGGGGCGGCGATGCCAACACCAGCGATGCGGCTGCGCTCCTCGGCGCTCAGGCGAGCCTCCAGTTCGGCAATCCCCGTCGTGATGAAATCCAGGAACTCTCCGGGCAATGGATAGGCGTAGGTTTTCCGCTTCTGCATGCGGATGCGGCCGACGAAATCCATCAGTACGAGGTCTGCACTGCGGCGGCCCATCTTGACCCCGAACGAGTAGACGGCATCCGGGTTGAGCCGCATCGGGATGGAGGGCTGGCCGACGCGTCCGCGCACGGGCTCGCCCCGGGAAAGCAGTCCTTCCTTTTCCAATTGCCGCATGATGACCGAAACAGTCTGTGCCGAAAGGCCGGTTTTACGGGCAATATCCGCCTTCGACTGGGAACCGTGAAGGCGCACCAGCGATAATACAAGCCGCTCGTTATAGGCGCGCACCCTGATCTGGTTCGCGCCACCTGCCGGACTGAGAATCGGTTGCTGAACCGACGCTTGAGCCGGTCCGCCTGTGGACGACATTGGCCACTCCTCCCGTTTATCGGCCTATGCCCTATTTTCTCCAAGCATGCCACAGCGAATTAATAATTCAATTGGATTTATTTATTGACAAGGCGTTTTCTTTCGATCTTAATTGTCCTCGTCAAAGGGCACGGAACGGCTTGGAGGAGGCCGTCGGCGAGACTGCAGGCGTTCTCGTGTTCATCAAATCCGGCACCGCCAGGGGTGGGTCGGCTATCTCTGGGAGGAGTAAATGAAGAAATCAGTGCTTTCAGCCGCGCTTGGCGCGCTTGCTCTCGGTGTCGCATTCTCGGCGCCGGCAATGGCCGCGGATGTTTCCGCCTGCCTCATCACCAAGACCGACACCAATCCCTTCTTCGTCAAGATGAAGGAAGGTGCGACAGCGAAGGCCAAGGAACTCGGCGTGACGCTGAAGTCCTATGCCGGCAAGATCGATGGTGACAGCGAAAGCCAGGTGGCTGCGATCGAAAGCTGCATCGCCGATGGCGCCAAGGGTATCCTGATTACCGCATCCGACACGAAGGGCATCGTTCCCTCGGTCAAGAAGGCACGCGACGCCGGCGTCCTCGTTATCGCTCTCGACACTCCGCTCGATCCGGCCGACTCTGCCGATGCGACCTTCGCCACCGACAATCTGCTCGCTGGCAAGCTGATCGGCCAGTGGGCAAAGGAAACCATGGGCGACAAGGCCAAGGACGCCAAGGTTGGCTTCCTCGACCTCACGCCATCGCAGCCGACCGTCGACGTCCTGCGCGACCAGGGCTTCATGATCGGCTTCGGTATTGATCCGAAGGATCCGAACAAGATCGGCGACGAAGACGACGCCCGCATCGTCGGCCACGATGTCACGAACGGTAACGAAGAAGGCGGCCGCAAGGCCATGGAAAACCTTCTCCAGAAGGATCCGAGCATCAACGTCATCCACACGATCAACGAACCGGCCGCGGTTGGCGCCTACCAGGCGCTGAAGGCTGTCGGTATGGAAAAGAACGTCCTGATCGTTTCGGTTGACGGCGGTTGCCCGGGTGTCAAGTCCGTCGCTGACGGCGTGATCGGTGCCACCTCGCAGCAGTATCCGCTGATGATGGCTTCGCTCGGCATCGAAGCGATCAAGAAGTTCGCGGACGGCGGCGAAAAGCCGAAGCCGACCGAAGGCAAGTCCTTCTTCGATACCGGCGTTTCGCTGGTCACCGACAAGCCGGTCCCCGGCGTGAAGTCGATCGACACGAAGGAAGGCACTGCCAAGTGCTGGGGCTAAATCCCGCTATCTGAATTTGCTGCCGGCCGGGGATCGTTTCTCGGCCGGTTTCGACCGACCAGCCACTGTCTCAGAAACCGGCGCGCAAAGACCGACGCAATATGAGCAGGGCTTCCGCGCGCGGTTTGGCGCGAAAGCGGAGGAGGAAAAATGACCGGAGCACAGGAATTCGAACGGGTGCTGGACGGCAGCGACAAGAGTGTCGCGTCGTTCGATAACCAGAGTGTACCATTTGTGAAGCGCGCTCAGCACTTCCTGCACTCGACGCCGGCGGCTGTGCCGCTGATCGTGCTGGTGCTGTCAATCATCATCTTCGGCATCGCGATCGGCGGACGGTTCTTCTCGTCCTACACGCTGACGCTCATTCTGCAGCAGATCGCCATCGTCGGTATCCTCGGCGCAGCACAGACGCTGGTCATCCTGACGGCCGGCATCGATCTTTCGATCGGTGTCATCATGGTCATCTCGGCCGTGATCATGGGCAACTGTGCGATCACCTACGGCATTCCGACGCCGATCGCCGTGCTTGCCGGTCTGTTGGTCGGTGGCCTCTGCGGATTGCTCAATGGCTTCCTGGTGGCAATCATGAAGCTGCCGCCGTTCATCGTAACGCTTGGCACGTGGAATATCGTCATGGCGACGAATTTCATCTACTCCGCTAACGAGACGATCCGCGATACGGATGTCGACGCTCAGGCGCCGCTCCTGCATTTCTTCGCGATCAGCTTCCGTATGGGAAGCGCGGTGTTGACACTTGGCGTCATCGCCATGGTGCTCCTCGTGCTTGTCCTCTGGTACATCCTCAACCACACGGCCTGGGGGCGGCATGTCTACGCGGTCGGTGACGACCCGGAAGCAGCCAAACTGTCAGGCATCCAGACGAAAAGCGTGCTGCTGACGGTCTATACCGTCTCCGGCGTGATTGCAGCCTTCGCAGCCTGGGTTTCCATCGGCCGCAACGGTTCGATATCACCCTCGTCTGCAGTCACGGATTACAATCTTCAGGCCATTACCGCGACTGTCATCGGCGGTATCTCGCTCTTCGGCGGTCGCGGCTCGATCCTTGGCACGCTGTTCGGTGCGATGATCGTCGGCGTCGTCTCCATGGGTCTCAATATGCTCGGCGCCGATCCCCAGTGGAAGGTGTTGCTCACGGGCGTGCTTATCATCGCCGCAGTCGCAATCGACCAGTGGATCAGAAAGGTGTCGGTGTAACATGGCTAACGAACCTCTCCTCTCGGCTCGCGGGCTCGTCAAGCGCTACGGACGCGTTACCGCTCTCGACCACGCTGATTTCGATCTCTATCCCGGCGAGATCCTCGCCGTGATCGGTGACAACGGCGCCGGCAAATCGTCGCTCATCAAGGCGATATCCGGTGCAATCAGCCCTGATGAGGGCGAGATCAGGCTGGAAGGAAAGCCGGTCAACTTCAAGTCGCCGATGGAAGCGCGCGAAGCCGGCATCGAAACCGTGTACCAGAACCTCGCCCTGTCGCCCGCCCTCTCGATCGCCGACAACATGTTCCTCGGCCGCGAGATCCGGCGGCCGGGCATACTGGGCAGCGTGTTCCGCATGCTCGATCGCCCGGCAATGGAGAAGCGCGCGCGAACCAAGCTCTCCGAGCTCGGCCTGATGACCATCCAGAACATCAACCAGGCCGTCGAAACATTGTCGGGTGGCCAGCGCCAGGGCGTCGCGGTGGCGCGTGCTGCCGCCTTCGGATCGAAGGTTGTCATCATGGACGAACCGACGGCTGCTCTCGGCGTCAAGGAAAGCCGCAAGGTGCTGGAGTTGATCCTGGATGTGCGCTCGCGCGGCTTGCCGATCGTCCTTATATCGCACAATATGCCGCACGTGTTCGAGGTTGCCGATCGTATCCATATTCACAGACTCGGTCGTCGCCTCACGGTTATCAACCCGAAGGAATACACGATGTCCGATGCGGTCGCTTTCATGACCGGTGCCAAGGCCGTTCCGACGGAGCCGGTTGCTGCATGAGCGCAACGATCGATGAAATCGCCGGCGACGTCATCCGCCGCGCCGGCGATGCGAAACGGTTCCTGATTGCCATCGCCGGTCCCCCGGCGCTGGCAAGTCCACGATGGCCGACAACGTCGCCCACGCCCTCAAAACAAAGGGTGAAACGGCCGAAGTGCTGCCGATGGATGGCTTCCATATGGACAATGCCATCCTCATCGAACGCGGCCTGCTGGCGCGCAAGGGCATACCGGAAACCTTCGATGTGCGCGGGTTCCTCGACATCATCCGCGCGGTGCGCCCCGCCGATCAGGAAGTGCTCATTCCTGTCTTCGACCGCTCCCGCGAACTCGCCATCGCCTCGGCGCGCGTCGTCTCGCCGGAGCATCGCTTCATAATCGTCGAGGGCAACTATCTGCTGTTCAGCCTGGGCAAGTGGGCCGAGCTTGAGGGTATCTTCGACTACTCAGTCATGCTCGCTCCGCCGATCGAGGTGCTCGAAGAGCGGTTGTGGGCACGCTGGCGGGGCTACCAGCTCAGCGAAGAACAGGCGAGCGCCAAGGTCTACGGCAACGATCTGCCGAACGGCCGCCTCATCCTCGAAAACCGCCGTCGTGCCGACGTGACGCTCGAGATAGCCTGAGCCTTTTGCGGCTTGGGCTTTCCCGGCGTCGTCACGCATGCTCGTCCGCTTGATATCGCGGCAGCCAAAGTGTTTGCCATCGAGCCTGTCGGGGTGATAATGCGCGGGGTGAACGTCTATCGCCCAGTCTGCGGAGTTTCAGCGCATGCAATCGATCACCATCCGTCGCCCCGATGACTGGCACTTGCACCTGCGCGATGGCGCCATGCTGGAAGGCGTGATCGGCGACACGAGCCGCGACTTTGCCCGCGCGATCATCATGCCGAACCTCGTGCCGCCGGTTGTGACCACGGCCGATGCCGAAGCCTATCGCGCCCGTATCATGGCGGCGCTGCCGAAGGGCGACAGCTTCCAGCCGCTGATGACACTCTATCTGACCGAGCATACGAACCCCGATGACGTCGAGGCGGGAAAGAAGAGCGGCTTGATCACCGCGGTCAAGCTTTACCCGGCCGGTGCGACGACCAATTCGCACGGCGGTGTTCGCGATATCGAGAAGGCGATGCCGGTTCTGGAGCGCATGGCCAAGATCGGCCTCCCGCTCTGCGTCCACGGCGAGGTCACCACAGCTGCCGTCGATATCTTCGATCGCGAGGCGGTCTTCATCGAAACCGTTCTCGATCCGCTGCGCAAGCGGCTACCTGAGCTGAAGGTGACGATGGAACACGTCACCACTAAGGATGGCATCGATTACATCAAGTCCGCGAAAGCCAATCTCGCCGGTTCGATCACGACGCATCATCTGATCATCAACCGCAACGCCATCCTGGTCGGCGGCATTCGCCCGCATTACTACTGCCTGCCGGTCGCCAAGCGCGAGAACCACCGCCTTGCTCTCCGCGCCGCGGCAACAAGCGGCGATCAGCGTTTCTTCCTCGGCACGGACTCGGCACCGCACGTCGATCCGCTGAAGGAATGCGCCTGCGGTTGCGCTGGCATCTATACGTCGATCAACACGATGAGCTGCCTCGCACACGTCTTCGAACAGGATGGCGCCCTCGATAAGCTGGAGGCGTTCGCGTCGCTGAACGGTCCGGCCTGGTACGGCCTTCCCGTCAACGAAGAGACAATGACGCTGGTCAAGCGGGATGCTCCCGTCAGCTTCCCTGCGAAGGTCGAAACCGGCGCAGGACCCGTTACCGTCTTCGACCCAATGTTTCCGCTGCATTGGGACGTCAAGCGCTAGATTTTTTCTGGTCTCACGTGATTTTTACTGACGTTCTTCTATGAGAGCGGCACCGAAGTGCTATGGGCGCAACCGTACTGATTTAATTGCATGATTTTTTAACGAAATAAGTAAGACATTCGTCATAGCGGACCCCTTAGGCTCCGCACGAATGAGGGGCGTGGCGATTGCTGCGATTTTTAGAGCATGACGCTTGATTATAATTCCCTATTGATGGCGCTCGCCGTGTCGACGACGTGCCTTGCCGTAACGCTGTTGGGTAGCTGGTTTGCTCGCCGCGCCGAAACGTTTCTTTTGACGGGAACGCTCGGCCTTACGCTCATTATTGCTGGCATCGTCGTTTACGGCCTGTATGTCGATGATCCCAAGACGGCCTTTGCTGTCGCCTCGTTCGTGCTTTTCCATGCCGGTTTTGCCGCTCTTTGGGGAGCAGGCAGCCAGTTCCTGACCGGCACCTTGCCGCGTACCGCCACCGTCGCCTGCGCACTCGCGGCAATGCTTGTTTCGATACCGCCGATGCTCGCCGGTTATGATGGTCTGGGCTTCATTGCCGAAAACATCGCGATTGCAGCAATGCTCTTCGGCACGGCTCATCACTATTGGCGCGCACGCGCCGAGGCGCCGGCTCCGTTGATGGGGATAACGGCCCTCTATTGCCTCACGGCGACGTCCTTCGTGTTGTGCGCCGGCGTGCTGATTGCGGATGGCAAGATGGTTCTCGGCGCCGCTCCGAGCAACTGGGCGGAAGATTTCAGCATCGCCATCTCCATCGCCAGCATGACGGGCATCGGTGCCCTGTCGCTGGCGTTGCATCAGTGGCGCCTTGCCGCCCGCCACCGTCTGGACGCGATCACGGATCCGTTGACTGGCCTCCTGAACCGGCGAGCGCTTTTCGATCGTCACGGGCACGGCGCCATGGGGGCAACAACCGCAGTCCTGATTTTCGACCTCGATCACTTCAAGTCCATCAACGACACCTTCGGTCATGCCGGTGGCGATCGCGTTTTGAAGGTCTTCGCAGCCGAACTTGCGGCAAATTGCAGGGCAGGCGACATCGCCGCTCGTCTTGGTGGCGAGGAGTTTGCGCTGGTGCTCAACGAAACCATGCCCGGCCGTGCCGAGCTGGTCGCGGAACGCATCCGCAGGGCTTTTGCCAAGCGCGACGTCTATCTCGATGACGAAACACTGAACTGCACGGTCAGCGTCGGCGTCGCGCCGGGCCTCTCTACCCCTCTCGACTTCGATGCCATGCTGAGCGCAGCCGACAAGGCGCTCTACGCTGCCAAGCGGGCAGGGCGAAACAGGATCGAGCTCGCCAGCCATCTCCATGCCGTGCCGGCCGGCGCCGTTCGCACTGGCTCTTGATCGGACAGATCTCCTCACCTACAGTTGGCGCTGGCCGGATGCGGCCTGCCGCCCCGCGGCGCGAAAGCGCTATGGTGAATGCATCCACACACATCCTTCACATCCCTTGCTGTTTGGCGATTGATGGCGAACGGGTCAGCAGACGCGGGCACTGATCATCCTGTTTGCCGCCAACGGAAGGAAGACACATGCGCGATTTTCGCGACGCCAAGCTGATGGCGAAAGCATTGCGGCAGGCAATGGCCGTCCGAAATGTAGATCTCACACACAGCGAAACTCTGGAAATCGTGGCCCGCCAGTTTGGCTTCGATCAATGGAATATCCTGTCAGCCAAGCTCGATGAGCCGGAAACGGCGAAGCCAGCGGTGGCAATCGAGCCGCCGGTCCCGATCTTTCGCATCTTCGATGTCGACAAAGCGAAGGAATTCTACTGCGGCTTCCTCGGTTTCGCGCTCGACTGGGAGCATCGCTTCGGCGACCACTTCCCCCTGTATTGCCAGGTATCGAGAAGCGGCATGGTCCTGCATCTCAGCGAACACTCCGGCGATGCCAGCCCCGGTGCACGCGCTTTCGTGCCGGTTAGCGGCGTGCGTGCCTTTCAGGCGGAACTCTCGGCCAAGCAATACCGCTACATGAAGCCTGGCCTGCAGGACGCACCCTGGGGCCTCGAAATGGAAGTCATCGATCCCTTCAACAATCGCCTGACTTTCTGCGAGCGCAGCTAGTGCTGCAAGGCGGGAGATATTCTCCCGCCGTCATCAGACGAGCATCAACGCAATAACAAAAGCGACCGAAGCCAGCAACGAGGCGATCGTCCTGACATGGTTCCACCATGTCCAGTCTTTCAGATAAGCCGTCCAAAGCGCCGTCGCCTCCGCGCCGTTGCTACTGACCTTCGCGAGCGCATCATTCATCGGCACGTTGAAGACGATGGTCGAGATGAAGGACGCGAAGACATAGAGCGTAGCACCCGCCAGCATCCAGAGGCTGGCGCCGCCACGCCAGTCGAAGAACGCAAAAGCAGTGACCGCGAGAGACAGCGCCAGCGTTGCCAGAAACAGCAGCATGAACGGCGAGCGGACGATCGTCACGTTGATGGAATTCATCGCGGCGATGCCCTGTTCCGTCGGGATGCGCGAAAAGGCGGTCATGATGAAGGTCGAGAAGGCGAAGAAGATGCCGGCCACTAGCCCGCTGCCGATCGCCGCGGCGACAAGGGCGATGACGAGAAGAATTGACATCCGAACACTCCTCCAAAAATAAGAGAAAGTCTCTTATTTGCCAAATGAGATAATCTCTCTTATTTTCTGCGTCAAGCAAAAAGGGAGAGCGGGATGGCCGAAGAGGTTGCCGCCAGGCGCAGAAGGCAGCCAAAGCCGACAGGCCAGCCGCGCCGGATTCCACAGCAGAAACGCGGTCGGGAGCGTTTCGAGAAGATCCTTTCGGTGGCGCTTGCCCTGATCGAGAAAAACGGCAGCGATGCATTGAAAATGAGCGAGATCGTCGAGCAGGCGGAGCTCTCATTCGGTGCGCTCTACCAGTACTTCCCGGACAAAAGCTCGATCATCCGAACGCTGGCCGAGCGCTTCAACGAGCAGGGTCGCGCTTGTGTCGAGGCCGAGCTAGCAGGGGTGACCGATGCCGCAGCGCTGCGGCTGGCGCTCTGCAACATCGCCGATCAGTATTACACCTTCTTCCGGCACGAGCCCGCCATGCGCGACATATGGGTTGCGACGCAGGCGGACCGGCTGCTGCAGCAAATCGATGCCGAAGACATGGAGTTTCACGCGCAGGCGTTGTTGTCGGTGCTCGTGCGACTCGAGCCGGAGCGGAGCAAGGGCGAACTCCTCGCCATTGCCAGGCTAACCATGCAACTGCTGGCCGCCGCCGTCCGCTACGCAATCTCATTGGACGATGTTGAGGGACGCTCGGCGATTGCGCTTTATCAGCGGATGCTGCCTGCAGACATCACCCGGCTAGGCTAGGCGCGGATGCGCCGGTCTCTGATCGAGGGCGCGACCTCGGCGTGAACCCGGTTGCGGCCGGCATTCTTGGCGGCATAGAGCTTGCGATCGGCCTCGGTCAGCATGGTCTTCAGCGTCTCGCTGTTCGGATCGCCGTGGTACACACCGAAGCTTGCGGTAACACGTCCCTTCGGCAAGGGCCCGACCATCTTCGACTCCAGCTGCGTGCGCAAGCGATCGGCGATTGCCGTTGCGGCGTCGACATCGGTGCGTGGCAGCACGAGGCAGAATTCCTCGCCGCCGATACGCGCTGCTATATCGTATGGGCGCAGGCAATGCTGAATCGTCGCACCCGTCATCATCAGAACCTGATCACCCACATCATGGCCGAACTGGTCGTTGATCTGCTTGAAATGGTCGAGGTCGAACACGACAACGGATAGCGGCGTGCGTTCGCGCTGTGCCCTGTTGACCTCCAGAGACGCAATCTCCTTCAGCCAGCGACGGTTGCCGAGCCCTGTCAGGACATCGGTCGTGGCTTGGCGGCGCAGCTGCGAAAGCGTCGCGTCGAGTTCCCCGATCAGGACGGAAATACCGTTGGTGACGACGCCGATCTCATCCTTGCGCGAGCTATGGACCGCTTGGACGGCTCCGGTCGAGCGATAGGCCTCGACGACATTGGCGACTTGATGCAGCGGCTTGATCAGCCGCCATACGGACGCGAGGCATAAGATCGTTCCGACAAGCGTGGCGGCGAGCACAAGTAAGAGAACGGGTAGGGCCTCGCTGCGGAAGCCGGTGACCAGATAAGCGACCAGCGCCAGCAGCGGCACATGGGTCGACAGGAAGCAGATTGCAAAGATCTTGAAGGTCAGTGACGCGCTGAATTTTTCGCGGATATCGGACAGGCTCAGGTTCATTCCGGATTTCCTCTCATGTCTCCTCGGAGCGGGAAAATGCCGCCGGAGTTCCGACTGGATTCCTAAGGAAATCATTAGAATTTGAGTGATCTCGCGCCCGCCCACAGGGCTCAAGGCAGCAAGTACCCGGAAGCAAAGCAATTTTACGAAGTATCTGAAATTCAATAGGTATTGCACTTTAATGCATAGTGATATGCGCTTGTATCGCTAAAGTTTTCGCGGCAGACGGCGAACTCGCCTTTCCCGCGATTATCCGGCGCCGGTAATGATTCTCTTCAGGCATCAAGGAAGCCGCGCATGGTGAAATAGCCGATCGCCCCAAGGACGACGGCGACGGTCGACGCGACCCCAAGCGACACCGCATATTCCCGGCGTCCGGCGGTAAACGCGAGCGCGACCTTCGTGACCATGTTGACCGTCACGGCGATCAGGATGACATCGGCAGCCGTCCTCACCGCGATCGTAGAGCCGACGAGGCGAGCCGTCGAGAGTGTGATGGCGTCGACGTCGACCAAGCCTGAAATGGCGGCGACGATGAAGAGCGCCGATGGCCCGACATACTCGATCGCGACTTTCGACACGAGGCTGATCAGGCTGAGCAGCAGCGCAAAGGAAATTACGGTTTGCAGCTCGAACGGGTTCTTCAACCCGATCTCGGGTGCCTGCGTCACCGACTTGGAGTGCCAGACCGAAAGGAAACTGGTGGCCAGGAAGCCGATGATTGCCGGGATGAGGGCGGCAGCAAGCGGTGCAAACATGCTGAAAGACAGCGCGCTGGCAATGACGAGTACACGCGCGAAGGAAAGAGCGCCGGCAACCGCTGCGCCGGCAGCCAGTTGCTGCGCTCCCTGCGGCGCTTCGGTCGAGTAGCGGGCGAAGGAGAGCGTCAATGCGGTGGAAGAGACAAGCCCGCCCGCAGCACCGGCCAGCAAGATGCCGCGATTGGTGCCCATCAAGCGGATCGCGACATAGCCGGCGAAGGAAAGCGCCGCGATCGTGATCGTCAGCAGCCAGAGCGAATAGGGATTGAGCGCGCCCCAGGGGTCGAGTGGCTTGTCGGGCAAAAGCGGCAGCGCAATGACCGTCATCGCAAGCAGCATGAGAGCTGACCTGAGTTCCACCCAGGTCAGTCCCTCAAGGAAGCCATGCAGGCTCGTGCGCGCTGCAAGCACGACCGTTATCGCAACCGCGCTGGCGCCCGCCGTGACGAGGTCGCCGACGGCCGCAAGCACGCCCAGCGCGAACACGGCGAGCGCCGCAACGATCGAGGTGATGCCGTAGTCCTTGTCCTCGATCGCCTCTTGCCATTTGCCGGCGATGTAGACGAAGCCGAGGAGGGCCGCGATCGTCGCCGGCAGGAACGGACCCGTCAGCGGCTGCAAGGTACCGACGACGCCACCGAGAAAGCCCGTGAGGCCGAATGTACGAATGCCGGCGGTCCGCCCGCCGGCGCGCACCTCGCGTTCCGTCCAGCCGCGCTCGACGCCAACGAGCAGACCAATGGCAAGCGCAACGCCCAGACGGCGGAAGACTTCGATATGTTCCATGTCAGGTACGATATCGTCGCCGCGCCGCTAAGCAAGCGCAAACAACTGAAACCATTGGCGCATTCGGATCGCGTGTGCGCAAAAGACGACGACGACATGATCGCACGGCATTCGCAGGCGATGTTTCTGCGGCCGGAAGTGCTGCCTGTTCTGGAAAACCGGCGCGCTTGCTGCTATTGGCCCATAGATTTGACCAAAGGAGAGAGCGATGATCCAGACGACATTCACCGACCGTGCCGTGATGGCGGAACTCGTGGCGAAGATGCTCTGGGAGATCAAGGCGGTGCACTTCAATGCCGCACAGCCCTACAAGTTCGCCTCCGGCATGGCGAGCCCTGTCTATATCGACTGCCGCAAGCTGCTCTCTTTCCCCCGCGTCCGCTCGACGGTGATGGATTTTGCCGCGAGCGTCGTGTTGCGCGAAGCTGGTTTCGAGCATTTCGATTGCATCGCCGGCGGTGAGACCGCGGGCATCCCCTTTGCCGCTCTGCTCGCCGATCGGCTCAGCCTGCCGATGATCTATGTCCGCAAGCAGCCGAAGGGCCATGGCCGCAACGCGCAGATCGAAGGCAACATGCCTGAAGGTTCGCGCGTCCTCGTCATCGAGGACCTGACGACAGCCGGCGGCAGCATGTTCAAGTTCATCGATGCTGTCAGGGCCGCTGGCGGTGTGGTCGACCACGGTATCGCTCTGTTCTACTATGGCATTTTCGACGAAGGAGCGCTGCGCTTTGCTGATGGCAATGTGAAGCTCCACTATATCGCCACATGGCGCGATGTTCTGGCCGTCGCTAGGGCTCAGAAGCTGTTCGACGAGAAGACGCTCAGCGAAGTCGAAGCCTTCCTCGATGCGCCGCTCGCCTGGTCCGGACGCAATGGCGGCATTTCATCACTTTGAGTGAATAATTGCTCACGGCGCTTTGCTTTTGCCACGAAGTTATCTAATCCAATTGAGCATCGACAGATCGTAATGCCCTTGGGAGACGGACATGATTTTGTGCTGTGGAGAAGCGTTGATCGACATGCTGCCGCGGGAGACGACTCTCGGCGAGAAGGGGTTTGCCCCATACGCCGGCGGCGCGATCTTCAATACGGCGATTGCGCTCGGACGCCTCGGCATTCCGACAGCCTTCTTCACCGGCCTCGCCGACGACATGATGGGCGAAATCCTGCGCGATACGCTGAAGGCGAGTAACGTCGACTTCAGCCTCTGCGCCATCACCCCGCGCCCGTCGACGGTCGCCTTCGTCAAGCTGGTCAACGGCCAGGCAACCTATGCCTTCTACGATGAAGGCACCGCCGGCCGCATGATCACCACCGATGATCTGCCTGCGCTCGGCGACGATTGCGAGGCGCTGCATTTCGGTGCGATCAGCCTCATCCCCAGCCCTTGCGGCGAGACCTATGAAGCGCTTCTCGACCGCGAGTGCGACAAGCGGGTCATCTCGCTGGACCCGAACATCCGCCCCGGCTTCATCAAGGACAAGGCTGCCCACATGGCGCGCATCAAGCGCATGGCGTCCAAGTCCGATATCCTGAAGTTCTCCGACGAGGACCTGGAGTGGTTCGGCCTCGAGGGCAGCCATGACGATCTCGCTGCCTACTGGTTGAAGCAGGGCGCCAAGCTCGTCGTCATCACCAAGGGCGCCGAGGGCGCGTCGGGTTACACCAAGGAGCGCAAGGTCACCGTGCCGAGCGAGCGCGTCACCGTCGTCGATACCGTCGGCGCGGGCGACACTTTCGATGCCGGCGTGCTTGCCTCGCTGAAGATCGATAACCTGCTGACCAAGCAACAAGTGGCCTCGCTCAGCGAAAAGGCGCTGCAGAACGCGCTTTCGCTCGGCGCCAAGGCAGCCGCGGTCACGGTCTCGCGCGCAGGCGCCAACCCGCCTTGGGCAAAAGAAATCGGTCTCTGATCTATAGCCGATCGAGAAAGCCGAGCACTTCGCGGTTGAAGTGCTCCGGCCGCTGCAATGGTGCGAAATGGCTGACCTCCGGAAGCAGGATCAATTCTGCATCTGGGATGCTGCGCGCCAGATACTCGGCGTGCTCGCGCATGATGAACTCGTCGTTTTCCCCGAGCACGACGGCGACCGGCACCTTGATTTCGGCGAGGTCGGCGGCGGTATAGTTCGGCTCGCTCGCCATCATCTTCGATACGTCGGCCACGAAGCTATCGAAGGCGTCGGGCGTGGCGGATAGTGCCTGATAGTCCTTCCGATGGCGGCTGAAGCAACGATCGATCACCGGCGTCGGCTTGAATTCAAGCGTGCCGCTCGGATCCATGTTGCAGGCGAAGAAGAACACGCCGGAAACGCGCTCGGGGTGCTTGTCTGCAAGGATCAATGCCGTGCAGGCGCCGTCGCTCCAGCCGACGAGAGCGGCTTTATCGAGTTCCAGCCGATCCATCACCGCAAGCACATCTTCTGCCATCTGGGTGTAGTGATAGGGACGCTCGTCGCGTGTGCTGCGACCATGGCCGCGACTGTCGATGACGACAACCTGCCAGCCGGCGGCGGCGAGTGCCGGCACCTGATAGCCCCAGTTGCCGGCATTGCCGAGCCCGCCATGCAGCAGGATGACGGCCGGTCCGGAGCCGTAGCTCGCATACCAGATGCTGGCGCCTTCGTTCTCCACGAAGCCTTCACGTGTCGTCTCGGGCAAGGGCGCGGCGCCCTTCGTTTCGAATGCCACCAACTCGTCGTCCGTGTCGGCCATGCTTCTCTCCCCTTGGAACTCTGCAATGGAGACGAAGAGATGTCGCCGATTTCGACAGCTTCAAACAAAAAAGCTCGCCCACGTGAGATGGGCGAGCTCTTGATCAGTCATGTTGTGCGCGAGCTTACTTCTTCGCGAGCTTCGCCAGTGCGGCGACCAGGCCCTGCGTCGAGGAATCGTGGCCGGCAGCGCTTTCCTTGCCTTCCACGACAGGAAGGAGGCCTGTTGCCAGCTCCTTGCCGAGCTCGACGCCCCACTGGTCGAAGGAGTTGATGCGGAACAGCACGCCTTCGACGAAGACGCGGTGCTCATAGAGCGCAATCAGGCGGCCGAGTGCATAGGGCGTCAGCTTGTCGTAGACGAAGGTGATCGACGGGCGATTGCCGGTGAAGACGCGATGCGGGGCAATGAAGTCCGCCTTCTTATCGTCCATGCCCTTGTCGGTCAGCTGCTTCTTCGCCTCTTCGAAGGTGCGGCCCTTCATCAGCGCTTCGGACTGTGCAAGCACGTTCGATATCAGCAACTCGTGCTGATGGCGCAGTTCCGGCTCGAAGGCGTTGGCGGCAATCATGAACTCCGCCGGGATGACGCTCGTGCCCTGGTGGATCAGCTGGTAGAAGGCGTGCTGGCCGTTGGTGCCGGGCTCGCCCCAGACGACAGGCCCGGAGTTGCCCTCGACCGGCGTGCCGTCGATCGTGACGCCCTTGCCGTTCGATTCCATGTCGAGCTGCTGCAGGTAGGCCGGGAAGCGTGACAGGCGCTGGTCGTAGGGCAGGACCGCGCGGGTCGGATAGCCGAGCACATTGCGGTGGTAGAAGCCGATCAGGCCGAGCAGAATTGGCAGGTTCTTGCCAACAGGCGCCGTACGGAAGTGGTTGTCGATGGCATGGGCGCCTTCGAGGAACTTGATGAAATTATCGGGGCCGATCGCGATCATGATCGGCAGGCCGATCGCCGACCAGAGCGAATAGCGGCCGCCGACCCAATCCCAGAAGCCGAAGACCCGTTCACTCTCGATGCCGAAGGCCGCGACCTTGTCGAGGGCGGTCGAAACGGCAGCGAAGTGATGCTGGACAGCGGCCTCGCCGAGCGCTTCGGCGATGAACTTGCGCGCGGTCTGCGCGTTCGTCATCGTCTCGACGGTCGTGAAGGTCTTGGAGGCGACGATGAAGAGCGTCGTCTCGGGCTGAACCAGCTTGAGCGTATCGGCGATATGGGCGCCGTCGATGTTGGAAACGAAATGGGCGCGCGGGCCGTCATGGAAGGGCGCCAGCGCCAGCGTTGCCATCACAGGGCCGAGGTCGGAGCCACCAATGCCGATGTTGATGACGTCGGTGATCGCCTTGCCTGTCGCTCCCTTGAGGGCGCCCGAGCGAATGCCGTCGGCAAATTTGCCCATGGCCGCAAGCACGGCGTTGACATCGGGCATGACGTCCTTGCCGTCAACCAGCACCGGCGTATTGGAGCGGTTGCGCAGCGCCGTGTGCAGAACGGCGCGGTTTTCGGTGAAGTTGATCGCCTTGCCGGCGAACATCTCATCGCGCTTGGCTTCGACGCCGCCCGTTTCCGCGAGCTTGACCAGCAGAGCTAGGATCTCGTCGTTCACGGCCGTCTTGGAATAGTCCATCAGAAGGTCGTCGAGCGACACGCTGAAGTGGGAGAAGCGCTGCGGATCGGCGGCAAAGGCGGCGCGCAGGTCAGTCGCCTTGGTGGCGGCCGCAGTGCTCTTCAATTGTTCGACGATGGCATTCATGGGAGGCTCCTTTGCAGGGCGAGAGGGTCGCGGAAACTATTCGCTTTGTAGGGCGCAAATCAAGGTCGGCGACCGCCGCACTGGAAAAAAGCGTTATCATCAGGAAAATGCCGCCAGGGGCAGGGCGGGATCCGTCGTTTACGGCCGGCAACCCATCTTGCATCTTACTGGAACGCTGCCAGCCGTCACTCGCCGGTAATTTCCAGGTTTCGCTTCGATTTCGCCCCTTCCGTCGAGCCGATGTCTCTGGCGACCTCCGCGATCAGCGAGCGCAACCAACGATGTGCCGGGTCATGGCGATAGCGGACATGCCATGCAAGATCGACCGGAAAGGTTCCGAGATCGACCGGCGCGGGGAGAACCTTGAGCCTGTTGTCGTTGGCAAGGTGACGGCAGATCTGGTTCGGCAGTGTGGCGCAATAGTCGGTGACTGCAATCATCTCAGGCACGGCCAGGAAATGAGTGACCGAGACGGCGACGTCGCGCTTGAGGCCGCGCTGCTCGAGCGCCTGACCGAGGCCGACGCGCAACCGGCCGGGGGAAGCACATTCACATGCTTGAGCCGCTCGTATTGCTCCCGGGAGATATTGGCCCTGATATCTGGGTGGCCGGCTCGGACAACACAGCTCAGTCCCTCGTCCATGAGATGCTGCACGACCATATTGTCAGGCGGATCGACGATGCGGCCGAGTACCATCGCTGTCGTGCCTGAAATTGCGCCGGTCTCGACCAGATCATTGCCGAACGGCGTGAGCCGAAGCCGGATACCCGGCGCAACCTCGCGAAGCCTGGCGACGATCGCCGGCACAAGAACGAATTCGACGTAGCTGTTCGGAGCAATGGTGAACAGCCGTTCTGCGCTCGCCGGATCAAAATCCTGTTGACCGACGACGGCTTCATCGATCTTCGCCAATGCCGCCGCGATGACCGGCGCAAGCTCGTGGGCCATCTGCGTTGGCTGGATGCCATAGCGTTCGCGAACGAAGAGCGGATCGCGCAGCATATCGCGAAGCCGGTTCAGCGCGTTCGACAGTGCCGGCTGCGTGATCCCGAGCCGTTCGGCCGCGCGGGTTACATTGCGCTCTTCCATCAGCGTCACAAAAACGGGCAGCAGGTTCAGGTCGTATCGCATGCAGTTATAATGTCATGTGAATATCTGAAATCAATCAAATAAATTTCCGAAATATGTCGGTTGCGAGCATGATCAGCCCATCCAAAACGGATGCCAACCAAGTTCTACGGAGATGACAATGAGCAAGGGAAAAGTACTTCTGATCGGTTCCAATGCCACCCGCATCGAGGTCCAGGGCGGCGGTACCGGAGCGACTGGCCAGTATCTCAACGAGACCGTTGTACCGGCAATGGCGGTGATCGCTGCCGGCTACGAGGTCGTCCTGGTCACGCCTGATGGCACCAAGCCGCATATCGACGAAGCCTCCGACAGTGTTGATCACTTCGGTGGCGACAAGGCAGCCTATGATCGCGCCAAGGCGTTTTATGCCAACGATCCTTCGATGAACCGGCCGCGCACGCTTCGCTCGGTAATCGAGGAGGGACTGGATAATTATGCCGGTGTCTTCGTGCCCGGCGGCCAGGCTCCTGTCGTCGATCTGATGCAGGACCCCGACACAGGCATAGTCCTCCGCCACTTCCATGAGCGCGCGAAGCCGACGGCACTCCTCTGCCATGGTCCGATCGCCGTTGTCTCGGCCATGCCGCATGCTCGCGAATTTCGCGCCGCGCTGATCGCCGGCGACGCTGCCAAGGCGGCGGAGCGGGCGAAGGGTTGGCAATATGCCGGTTACAACATGACCGTTTTCTCCAACACGGAAGAGAAGGTCGTCGAGGACTACATTCTCCACGCGAAGCTCTATTTCAACATGGTCGATGCGCTGACGATTGCGGGTGGCGCGGTGAGCACGACCAACGTGGATTTCGAGCCGAACGTGATTGAGGACCGCGAACTGATCACCGGTCAGAACCCGCGTTCGGATCATCCGATCGCTGCGAAGTTCGTGGCGGCGCTCGATCGCGCGGCTGCTGCCGCCTGAACCTGTAAATCCTGGCTGGGATCTCGTTGTCAGACCCCAGCCAGACTCTAGTTACAAAAAAGGGGAATCCCATGCCTGCTCATGTGAAGATCATGGCGATCCTTGCCGCCCGGCCCGGCAAGGCTCATGAACTGAAAGCGCTTCTTTTCGGGATGGTAGCCCCCTGCCGGGCCGAGCCGGGAAACCTGCGTTGGGACGTCTGGCAGGATGCCACCGATCCCACCCGTTTTGCGCTCGACGAACTGTATACCGACCACGCGGCCGTCATCGCCCACCGCGAGACTGCGCATTTCAAGAATTACTTCGCGCGGATCAACGATCTCGCGGAGCGTACGGCCATCGTGCTCGAGCCCGCCCAGGTTGCCTGAAAGGCTCGCTTCCCAAGTTGTCAATCAAAGGAGATCGAATATGCGTGAAGGAATTCAGGGAAAGATTGTCCTAATCACCGGTGGCGGTACCGGCCTCGGTGCCGAAGCGGCACGCCATCTGGCGTCAAAGGGCGCGCAGGTCGCCGTGGCGGGGCGGCGGCGGGGAAAGCTTAACGAGGTCGTCGCCGAAATCGCCGCTGCGGGCGGCAAGGCACGGGCCTACCAACTCGATGTCACCGACAAGCGCCAGGTCAAGACTGTCGTCGACGCCGTGATTGCCGACTTCGGCCGGCTTGACGTGCTGATCAACAATGCCGGCCTGATGCCGATCCGGCCGATGGCCGAAGTCAATACCGAGGAGTGGGACGCGATGATCGACGTCAACATCAAGGGCACACTCTACGGCATTGCCGCCGCGTTGCCGGTTTTCCTTGCTCAGGAACATGGCCATATCATCAATCTGAGTTCGGTGGCCGGCATCAAGGTCTTTGCGCCCGGCGGAACTGTCTATTCCGGCACGAAGTTTGCTGTGCGGGCGATATCCGAAGGGTTGCGCCAGGAAGTCGGCGCCAAGGTGCGCGTGACCTCGATCGAGCCCGGCGCCGTCGACAGTGACCTCAAGTTCTCGACCTCGGGAACAGCGCAGGCAAATGTCATGGACTTCTACAAGATCGCCATTCCGGCCAGTTCGGTTGCCCGGGCGATCGCCTATGCCATCGAGCAACCCGACGACGTTGATATCAACGAAATCGTCCTGCGCCCGACCGTGCAGGAGTTCTGATCGTTCGGCACCGTCTGAACGAAACAATGGAAAAGCCACCCGCGGCAAGCGGGTGGCGTAATCATGCTGGCTTGATTGCGCTTAGCCGCGCAGATCCTTGCGCAGGATTTTTCCGACGGGTGTCTTCGGCAATTCCGTGCGGAATTCCACGAAACGGGGACGCTTGTAGTTGGTGAGGTTCGCGGCGCAGTGCGCCTTCACATCGGCCTCCGTCAGCGCCGGGTCCTTGCGTACCACGAAGAGCTTCACCGCCTCGCCGGAATGTCCGTCGGCGACCCCTACGGCTGCGGACTCGAGGATTCCGGGATGCATCGCTGCCACTTCCTCGATTTCGTTCGGATAGACGTTGAAACCGGAGACGAGGATCATGTCCTTCTTGCGATCCACGATCTTGGTGTAGCCGCGGGCATCCATGAAGCCCACGTCGCCGGTGCGGAAATAGCCATCCGCTGTCATCACGCGGGCGGTCTCTTCGGGCTTGTTCCAGTAACCGGCCATCACCTGCGGGCCGCGGATGCAGATCTCGCCGATATCGCCAAGCGGAAGCGAGTTGCCATCTTCGTCGCGAATGTCGAGCTCGGTAGACGGAATCGGCAGCCCGATCGAACCGGTGAACTCCGCTGAGTCAAAACGGTTCGCGGTAGCGACCGGCGAGGTTTCCGAGAGCCCATAGCCTTCGGTTATATGGGCGCCGGTGATCTTCATCCAGCGCTCGGCGACCGGGCGTTGCACCGCCATGCCGCCACCAAGCGACATCACCATGGACGAGAAGTCGACCTTGGCAAAATCGGCATTGTTCATCAGCGCGTTGAAGAGCGTGTTGAGGCCAGGGAAGATATGGACCTTCACCTTGCCGAATTCCTTGACCAGGGCCGGAATATCGCGCGGATTGGCGATGAGGATGTTGTGCGCACCAAGCGACATGCCCATCAGCGAATTCACCGTCAGTGCGAAGATATGATAGAGAGGCAGGGCGCAGAGGAAGTTCAGGACCTCCGGGCGCGGCTTGTTGTCGAAGGCCGATTGCAGCCACAGCTCGAGCTGCAGCTTGTTGGAGATGAGGTTGCGGTGCGTCAGCATTGCGCCCTTGGCGACCCCGGTCGTGCCGCCCGTATACTGCAGAAAAGCGATGTCGTCGCCCTTGAGGATTGCAGGTTTCAGCGATTTGCCGGCACCGGCGCCGAGCACTTGCTTGAAGGTCTTGTGCTGAGTAATGGACCAGGACGGGACAAGCTTCTTGACCTTGCGCACGAGCAGATTGACGATCAGCCCCTTGGCACCCAGCATTTCGCCGAGCGACGTGACGACGACATGGCGCACATCCGTCTTGACCAGCACCTGCTCGACCGTGCGGGCGAAATTCTCAAGCACGAAAATCGCCTTTGCGCCTGAATCGCGCAGCTGATGCTCCAGTTCGCGCGGTGTATAGAGCGGATTGACGTTCACGACCACGAAGCCGGCGCGCAGGATGCCGTAGACCGCGACCGGGTTCTGCAGCACGTTCGGCATCATCACCGCAACGCGGTCGCCCTTCTCAAGGCCGATGCTCTGCAGCCAAGCGGCGATCTTGCGGGTCTGGCTTTCGAGTTCGCCGTAGGTGAGCGACTTGCCCATGCTGGAGAACGCGACGCGATTGGCGTATCGCATACAGGATTTTTCGAGCAGTTCCGCCAGCGATTCGTATTGCAAAGGCGGAAGCTCAGCGGGCACGCTGTCGGGATAGGTAGCAAGCCAGGGCTTTCGGGGATTCGCACCGCCTGGATGGACGGAAATGCTGTTCATCGTGTCTCTCTCCCTGTCGCTGCCGGCCGGTCCCACCGGCAACGCGGTTGGACGATCCTCCATCTTCCAACGCGGCAGCTTATGTCATCGCCTGAATGGTTCAAGCTGGAATAGAGTTATACTGACCTTGACGTAAACGTCAATAATCGCCGAATGCCGGCGAGCGTAAGGAAATCGGGAACATCGAGTTCGACGAAGCGTTTTCAAAACTGTGGACCGACCACGAGGAAACAATAAGGAGTTGCACAATGCTGCATCAGGACGCTGACACTCGCCGCGACCCGAACGTCAAAGATACGCCGACGCTGATTGCCAGCGACCGCGTGGAAGGCACGCGCGTCTATGGCGCTGATGGCAAACATATCGGCTCAATTGAACGATTGATCCTCGGCAAGCAGGATGGCCGCGTAGCCTACGCCGTGCTCAGCTTCGGCGGTTTCATGGGCATCGGCCACGATCACTATCCGCTACCGTGGGAAAAGCTGACTTATGATACCCAACTCGACGGCTACCGCATCGACCTGACAAAGGAGCAGATCGAAGGCGCGCCGAGCTATGCGGATGATGACGACAGCTGGTACAACGACAATGGCCGCCGCGTTTATGATTACTATGGCGTGCCGCCCTACTGGATGTAACGTCGTCCGCACGCGTGCGATCAGTTGATCGCGCGCACATGCGCTGCGTCGCACCGCTCGGTTGGTGCGTGGCGTGGTAAAACGACCTGGATGGGCCCCGTCGTTGACGGGGCCTTTTCAGTGATTGGCGACGAGATCGTTTGCCGAACGCAGCACCTTGCCAACGACGATGTCGTTTGCCGACAATGCTTTCGCGGTCCGCAGCGCAAACACGTGGCTTTCACCGGGAAGCAACGTGACCAGCATGGAATCGACGACGGCATCGGGATCGAGCCGGTCGGCCATAAGGCAGAGGTCCTTCAGGAGGGTCTCGGCCGTCACCTTGACCGCATATCCATCGGCTGTGGCGCTAAGCTCGATCGTTGCCCGCGGTGGCGGAAGCTTCAGATCGAGGTCCTCGACGAAGTAATGGAACGCACGCCGGTCAAGCATCTGCACGACGATGAGTTCATCATTGGCGTTGCCGGTGGTCGCAATCTCCGCAGGCAGCGGAAACGACTTCGCTTCGAAACGGTCGCAGAGCAGCCGCCAGAACTCGAACTCGGCAAGCACCGTTCCGTCTAGCGCCAGGCGCTTCCCTGATATCTTCGCCCGCCAGAACAGGGTGCGCTCGTTGACGGCCACAGCCGCCAGCCCGCCATCGCGCGGCTGGATGGTCAGCAGCCTCGGATCGAAGGCCTGCTGCATCGCATACCAGAGCGGCTTGCGCCGTCCCGCTGAATCGAGTGCCGCCCAGGACGTCACCGGCCAGCAGTCGTTGAACTGCCAGACGACGGCGCCTTTGCAGACGCTGCGGTGCGAACGCATGTGCTCGACCGCGAAGCGGATGGCGCGGGCCTGGTTGAGCTGCGTTGCGAAGTGCCAGTCGTCCATCGTCTGCGGCACCGGCAGATGTCCGGCAAGGCCTCGGATCAGCTTGTCATTGCCTTGGGTGGCCTTCTGGTGATGGAACACCCCGTTTGAGACCGGCGTCAGCGGCGTGTCATGCACGCTTTCCTCTATTGTCGCCCAGTTCGGCGGCGCCTGCCAGCCAAACTCGGAGCAGAAGCGCGGGATGTAGTTGCGATAGACCTCGTATCCGACATCGTTCCAGACGTCCCAGATGTGCTTGCAGCCGTGCTCATCGGCGTTCGGCTCGATCTCCATCGTCCCGGAATAGGGGCTTCCCGGATAATAGGGCCGATCCGGATCGAGCTCAGCGCAGAGCTTCGGCAGGACATCGAGATAGTACCCGAGCCCCAGCTGACGCCCTCCTTGATGATCGGCCGCCAGCCCCATTCGTCGAAGCCCCAGATATTTTCGTTGTTACCGTTCCAGACGATCAGCGACGGATGCGGCATCAGGCGCGCGACATTGTCTCGCACCTCCGCCTCGACCTCGCCGCGCAAAGGCTCTTCCTCGGGATAGGAGGCGCAGGCAAACAGGAAGTCCTGCCAGACGAGCATACCGGCGCGGTCGCACGCCTCGTAGAACTCGTCGCGCTCGAAGATGCCGCCGCCCCAGACGCGCAGCAGATTGATGTTTGCAGCCCTCGCTTCCTCGATCCGGGAAGCGTAGCGCTCCGCCGTGACCCGCGGCGGAAAGCAATCATCCGGGATCCAGTTCGCACCGCAGAGGAAAAGCGGTACGTCGTTGATGACGAAGGTGAAGGCCGAACCATGCTCGTCCGGTGCGGTATCGAGCCTGACGGAACGGAAGCCGATCTCTTTCGAGTAACTATCGAGCAAGTCGTCGCTTGCGCCGTCGCGCAATTCGATCTGCAGCGGATAGAGCGGCTGTGCACCGAGATGATGCGGCCACCAGATCTGCGGCGACGGAACGGTCAGCTGGAACTCGACCTCATCAGTTTCTTCCGCGAGCTTGGCGACGTGGCTCACACCGGCAATGCTCGCGACGAGCTTCGCCGGAGCGCCGTTACTACGCTCGACGCTTGCACGAACTGTCACGCGCCCGTCTCCGCCGGCAAGTGTCGCCGAAACCCGCGTCTCCGCAAGCCGCGCCCGCTCCCAGCTTTCCAGCCGCACCGGCTTCCAGATCCCTGCCGTCACCAGCGTCGGGCCCCAGTCCCAGCCGAAGTTGCAGGCCATTTTGCGCATCAGGTTGCCAGGGCCGGGATAGTTGTTCGGCCGATAGCCGTAATGCGCTTCCATCTCGGCGCCGTAGGCATAGGCGGAACGGAAGGTCACGACCAGCTCGTTCGCGCCGTGCTTCAAGCGCTCCGACACGTCGAAGCGATAGGTGCGATGCATGTTGAAGGTTCGGCCAAGCTCCTCGCCGTTCAGCACGATCGTCGCGACTGTGTCGAGGCCTTCGAACACGAGCTCCTGAACTTTCCCGGCGTCAGGCGACGCATCGAAGCTGCAGCGATAGGTCCAGTCTTCCTTGCCGATCCAGTCGTTGGTGATCTCGTTGACGTCGAGATAGGGATCGGGAATGAGCCGGTTGGCGAGCAGGTCGAGATGCACGCAGCCTGGCACCTGAGCCGGAATTTCAGCCGGCAGGTCAGGGCGGGCTGTAACGTTGCAGGAGAGCGTCCAGCCCCGGTTCAGTTCGGTCTTTTCGATCATGGGAAACTCTTAGAGATAACGGCCGTGGCGCTGCAGGACTTCGATCTTGTAGCCGTCGGGATCGGTGATGAAGAAGAACAGCGCCAGCAGTTTGCCGTCGCGATTGAGCTCGACGATCTTGCCGGGGTTCAGGCCCGCTTCCGTCAGGCGCTTGTGTTCCGGCTCGAGTTCCTCGACCGACAGTGCAAGGTGGCCATAGCCGTTGCCGAGATCATAGGGCTCTGTACGTCCCTTGTTGATGGTCAGCTCCAGCTCGAAGCCGGTTTCCTCGTTGCTCATGTAGATCAGCGTGAAGGTATCGAAGTCGATGCGATCGGCGACCTTGAGGTCGAAGACCTTGCCGTAGAACTCGACCGATCGCGCCTCGTCGAGAACGCGGATCATGGAGTGAATCATCTTGGCCAAGGCTGCCTCCCATTGCCGATATCACGGCAGTCTTGGTAGCCGTCGTCTCATGCCGGGCGCAAGCCAATTCTTTGCGTGATAGCGTTTTCGACGAGCCCCATCGCATCGTAGATCAGGACTGCCATCAAGCCGACGATCAGGCCGCCTTGCAGGATGAAGGCGGTGTTGTCGGAGATCAGCCCGGCGATGATGACCTCGCCAAGACCCTTGGCGGCAACGGTCGAGCCGATCGTCGCGGTACCGATGTTGATGACTGTCGCAACCTTGATTCCTTCGATGATCAGCGGCAGCGCCAATGGCAGCTCGACGCGGAAGAGCCGCTGTGTCGAATTCATCCCCATGCCGTCGGCTGCGTCGAGCACCGCGGGTGATACCTGATGCAGGCCCGAGATCGTGTTTTCGAAGATTGGCAGCAGCCCGTAGAGAAACAGCGCCACCAGCGTCGGTCCGGCGCCGAAACCCATGGCGGGCACGGCGAGCGCCAGGACGGCGACCGGCGGAAATGTCTGCCCGGCATTGGCGATGGCCCGCGACAGCGGCAGGAAATCGGCGCCGCTCCTGCGCGTCACGAAGATGCCGCCGGCGACGGCAAGCACGGTGCTGCCGGCAATCGAGATCAGCACCAGCTGCATATGGGCCAGCGCCAGCCCGGGCAGGGAGTTCTGCGTATAGACCGCCGGCGCGTTGTTCTTCGTCAGCGGTACCAGCAGGAAGGACAGCCACTCCGTCTTGAACAGGAGGATCAGCAGCAGCGCCAGCGCCAGAAGGCGAAACAGATTGGCCGTGATCAGCTTCATGCCTTACGGCCCAGCTCAAGCAGCTGCGACATGGAAATTGAGCCGACGGGCTCCTTTGCCGTATCCTCTACCGCTGCCTCGTCGATCCCCTGCCAAATCATCTCGGCCAGCGCATCGCGCAGGCTGAGCGATTGCGGCAGGCCATGACCGAGGCCGACTTTTGCCGGGGCCATGCTCGAGGTCAGCGACAGCAGCGACATCCGCTTTAGCGCTCGGTCCGTGGTGCCGGTCAGCTGCTGTACGAAGGGGTGCGCGGGTTCGGTGAGGATTTTTTCCGGTGTCGAATATTGCAGCAGCTTGCCGCCGCGCATCACGGCGATCCGGTTGGCGAGATGGAAGGCTTCGTCCATGTCGTGCGTGACGAGAATGACCGTGGTGCCGAACTGTTTCTGGATCGCCAGCAGATCGTCCTGCGCCTTGCCGCGAATGACGGGGTCGAGCGCACCGAACGGCTCGTCCATGATCAGCACTTCCGGCTCGGCAGCAAGTGCGCGCGCCACACCGACGCGCTGCTGTTCGCCGCCGGAAAGCTGGTGCGGATACTTCGACGAGAAGGCCTTCGGATCGAGATTGAACAGACCGAGTAGTTCGTCTACCCGCGCCTTGATGCGCGTCTTGTTCCAGCCGAGCAACTGCGGCACGGTCGCGATGTTCTGGGCCACGGTGCGGTGCGGAAACAGCCCATTACCCTGGATGACGTAGCCGATATTGCGGCGAAGCTCGGTCTCCGGCACGTCGGCGACATTGCGCCCATCGACAAGGATCTCGCCCTCGCTCTTCTCCACAAGCCGGTTGATCATCCGGATCAGCGTCGACTTGCCCGAGCCGGATGTGCCGACGATCACGGTGATCGTGCCCTTCTCGACCGACATCGAGACATTGTCGACGACAGTGGTCTCGCCGTAGCGTTTGGTAACGTTGCGGATATCGATCATGCTCATGCGGCAGGTCCCCGAATGCTGTCGACGACCGCATCGAGGATGACGGCCGATGAAAAGGCGAAGATGACGGTCGGCACGGCGCCGAGAAGGACGAGGTCCATGGCCGTCTGGCCAAGTCCCTGGAAGATGAAAACTCCGAAACCGCCACCGCCGATCAGGGCCGCGACGGTCACCAGACCGATCGATTGCACCAGCACGATGCGGATGCCGGTGATGATGACGGGCAGCGCCAGCGGCAGGTCAATCCCGGTGAGAATCTGCTGCCGCGTCAGCCCCATGCCGGAGGCAGCGTCGCGCACCGCCGGATCGACGCCCTCAAGCCCGACGACCGTATTGGCAACGACAGGCAGCAGCGAATAGAGCACCAGCGCGATCAGCGCAGGCGCGGCACCGATGCCGCTGACCCCAAGCGCAGCCGCCAGCGGCACATGCGTGGCGAGATAGCCGAGCGGCAGCATCAGCAGGCCAAACAGCGCGAGGCTCGGAATGGTCTGGATGAGGCTCAACCCTTGCAGCAGCGCGGATCTGAGCTTCGGCACCCAGAAACAGATGATCCCGAGCGGCATGCCGATCAGAACCGATATCGCCAGCGATCCGAAGGCCAGCTTCACATGCGTCAGCGCCTCGGACCAGAACTGGTCGCCACGATTGGCGTATTCGCGCATGATCGACAGGCTGTCGAGCAGCCCGGAGCGCAGGAAGAGAACGAAAAGACAGGCATAGAGTGCCAGCGCCGCAATGCGCATCCACGGCGTCAGCCGGATCTTCACCAGCGCGTCGGACACGACAAGCGCCGTCACCGCCAGCAGCACCCAGAACCCGCCGCCCGGCGTCATTCGGGCAACGGTGCTGCCCTCCGGCGTGAATGCGGTGGCAACAACCCCCATGGTCGCGATCAGCGCCGCGAGACAGAGTGTCGAAATCGCCAGCCGCACGCGCGCGTTCTCGAGAAACAGCACGGCGAACGCCGTCAGCACGAGAAGAAGCGTCAGAGCGATAGCGGAAGGCTGATTGAGAAGCTGCGTCAGCAGCATCGGCTTGCCGCTGGCGATGCGGTTTGCCTTTACATAGATGAAAGGCAGAAGCCCCGCGCCCGCAATGCCGGCGAGCACGAGAACGACGCCGAGCCGGTCCAGCGTGCGGACCGCTAAGGTTTCTGCCATCGATCCATCCCAGTATGGAAAGAAAATAAGCTCCGCCCCTGAAGGAGCGGAGCATGGTCCTGTCGCTTACTTCAGGAAGCCTTTTTCCTTCAGGTAGCCTTCGGCCACGGCCTTGGCCGGCTCGCCATCCACCTGGATCTTGCCGTTCAGCTTGCGCAGTTCATCGGCCGTCAGGCTCTGGAAGATCGGTGCAAGCACCTCTTCGATCTTCGGATTGGCTTTCAATACCTCTTCGCGGATGATTGGCGTCGGCGCATAGACCTGCTGCACGTTCTTGTCGTCCTCAAGCACGGTCAGCTCGGCTGCCTCGATCGCGCCGTCGGTGCCGTAAACCATGGCAGTGTTGGCGCCGTTGGTCTTGTCCGCTGCCGCCTTGATCGTCGCCGCCGTATCGCCGCCGGAGAGAATGATCTCCTGCTCAGGCTTCAGCGTGAAGCCGTAGGTGGTCTGGAAGGCAGGCAGCGCACCGGCAGAGTTGACGAATTCGGCCGAGGCCACCAGCTTGGCATCGCCGCCGCCCGCAACCCATTTGCCGAAGTCTGTCAGGCTCTTCAGATTGTTCGGGCCGGCAACATCGTTGCGCACGGCGATCGCCCAGGTGTTGTTGGCGGGCGAGGGCGTCAGCCAGACGATCTTGTTGGCGTCGTAATCGAGCTTCTTGGCCGCTTCGTAGCCCTGCTGCAGGTTCTTCCAGGCGGCATCCTCGGGCTTGTTGAAGAAGAAGCCGGCATTGCCGGTATATTCCGGATAGATGTCGATCTCGCCCGCGGTAATCGCCTTGCGCAATACAGGCGTGGTGCCGAGCGCGACTTTGTCCTGCGTCTTGATCCCGTTGGCATTGAGCGCCAGCACGATGACGTTGCCGAGCAATGTTCCTTCGGTGTCGATCTTCGACGACACGACGACGTCTGCGGCGTGAACGGTGCCTGCCGCAAATGCGGATAGCGATACGGCAAGTGCGAATTTCGTAAACATGGACTATCCCCTTGATCGTTAAAGCATGCGCAATCTTTGTCGAAGATCACCGCGAATAAAATTGCTGACGAAAAAGGCCATAGGCCCCGGTCGCTCGCAAGGAATTGCGTACCTGAAATAGAGTGCTGCGAAGAAAAAACGATGCAGCAGCAAAAAATGTACTCGCAGTTTCCGAAGAACACCGGCGATGGCGAAAAATTCCTTGTTCGGGGAGTCGCGGCAGGGGCCATCTTGGCTTACACAGGCAGCAGCTGGAAGAGGGAGATTCAAGCGTGACAATTCTGCTGGAAGTGTGCGTCGACAGCCCAAGGGGCCTCGCTGCGGCGATCGAGGGAGGTGCCGACCGCATCGAGCTTTGCTCCGCGCTCGAAGTCGGCGGCCTGACGCCGCTCGCTGGCCTGATGAAGGCGGCTGCTTCCGCCCCTATCCCGGTCTACGCGATGATCCGGCCACACGCCGGCCCCTTCGTCTTCGACGCCGCCGACGAAGTCGCCATGATGGCCGATATCGACGCTGTCAGGGCATTCGGCCTTGCCGGCGTCGTCATCGGCGCCAATCGGCCGGACGGTACGCTCGATATGCCGCTGATCCACCGGCTGAAAGCTCACGCCGCAGGGCTCGGCTCGACCCTGCACCGCGCATTCGATCTCGTGCCGGATCCCGACGCGGCTCTCGATCAGGCAATCGAACTTGGCTGTGAACGCATCCTGACCTCAGGCTGCGTGCCGAAGGCGTTTGACGGGATCGACACGCTTGCCCGTCTGTCGCGAAAGGCGGCCGGTCGTATCTCGATCATGCCCGGCAGCGGCGTGCGACCGACCAACGCGGCGGAAATCCTTCGCGCGACCGGTGCGCGCGAGATTCATGGATCCTGCAGCACGCCGGTCGCCAGCGTCGATGCACGTGCCGTCGCCTTCGGTTTCGAGGCGCCCGCCGCCAACCGAACGGATAGTGCTGTTGTCCGTCAGATGCGGCAGACGATCGACGCGATCTAATCCGCGACCTTTATCACCGCCTTGATCAGGCCAGCCTTTTCATGCGCCCAGCGCGCCAGGTCTTCCGGCGTGTTCGTGAGCGTGGTTCGGTGCGTGATCAATTGGTCGACGGGCACGAGGCCCTTGGCGATCGAATCCGCGACATGCTCGAAGTCCACCTGGGTCGCATTGCGGCTGCCGATCACCATCATTTCGCGCTTGTGAAACTCTGGATCGGAGAAGCGGATATCGTCCTTGACCACGCTGACCAGCACCAGCGCGCCGCCGTGCGCGACGAAGCTGAAGGCCTTCTCCATCGACGGGCCATAGCCGGTAGCGTCGAAGACGACATCGAAACCGTCGCCCTCTGTCTTCGCCTTGACGGCTTCCGCGGCACCTTCGCCGGCAATAATGCCTGACGAGAAACCGAACCGGTCGGCTGCCATCCGCAGCCGCTCCTGGCTGGTGTCTAGCAAGGTAACCTCATGGCCTGATATCCGCGAGAAGATCGCGGCACCCAGCCCGATCGGGCCGGCGCCGATAACGAGCGAGCGCGATCCCGCTGGCGCCATGGAGCGGCGAACCGCATGGGCGCCGATCGCCAGAAACTCGGTTGTCGCCGCCGCCTCCAGGCTCACGCCCTCCGCGGGATAGAGATTGCCCGCCGGCACACTGATCTCTTCGCAGAACGCACCGTCGGTATGAACACCCAGCACCTTGATGTTGGTGCAGCAGTTCGGCTTGCCCTGGCGGCATGCAACACAACTGCCGCACGAGAGGTAGGGATTGACGATGACCGGCGTGCCGACGGCAAGGGCGACACCATCGCCCGCCTCCAGAACCGTTGCCGAGATTTCGTGCCCCATGACGCGCGGATATTCGAGGAACGGATGCTTGCCCTCGAAGATGTGGTAGTCGGTGCCGCAGATGCCGACGTGACTGACGGCAAGGCGCACCCAGCCGGCTTCAGGCGTGCCGGGGGAAGGGCGGTCCACGAGCTCGAGGACACCGGGTTCTTGGCAAAGCACTGCTTTCATGAGGGTCTCGCATTCCTGAAATTGAAGAAGCCGGCATCGACGCCGGCTTCATGTCTTGCCGGCCGATTACGGGTTGCGGCGGCGGCGCAGCTGATCGAAGTAGACGATCACGATGATCAGCAGGCCGGTGATGATACGCTGCCAGAACGAGTTGACGTTGAGCAGGTTCGCACCGTTGTTGATGGTCGCCAGAATGAAGGCGCCGATCAGCGGACCGTGGACGGAGCCGACCGCACCGAACAGGCTGGTGCCGCCGATGACCGAGGAGGCGATCGCCTGGAGTTCCCATCCGTCGGCCTGCGTCGCGTTGCCGATCGCGATGCGCGACGCCAGAAGGACGCCGACGAAGGCGGCGAAAGTCGCCGAGAGAATATAGGCCATGTAGATGATGCCGTTCACCCGCACGCCCGAAAGACGCGCCGCCTCACGGTTTGAACCGACGGCGAAGAGATAGCGACCCCAGCGGCTGAGATGCAGGAAGATATAGGACGGCACCGCGACGAGAATGACCATCCAGAACAGGCTCGGCACGCCGAGGAAATCCGCGCGGGCAAAGTTGGTGAAGGGCTCGTTGACGATGTTGATGGTCGAACCGTTGGTGATGAGAAGGCCGATACCGCGAAGCGACGTCAGCGTTGCCAGCGTGATGATGAAGGGCGGCAGTCCCATCTTCACGATACCGAAGCCATGGAAAACGCCGATGCCGACACCGATCAGCAGGGTGATCAGGATCGACGCCCATACCGGAAAACCGGCCTGCAACAGCCAGGCGAGGATAACGGTGCAGAAGCCGACGATCGCACCGACGGAGAGGTCGATGCCGGCAGTGATGATCACGAAGGTCTGGCCGAGTGCCAGGATGGCGGTCATCGCGCCCTGGCGCAGCAGGTTCGAGATATTCAGCGGCGTCCAGAAGCTCACTGTGACGAATCCGAGCACGATCCAGAGAAAGGCCAGGAGACCGATAAGGGTCAGGCCGAAGAGGATGTTCACTTTCCGGCGCGGCGGCGGTGCGGCGATATCGGTGGGGGTTACGGTCATTGGTTCTCTCTCCCTCTTATTCTTTTAGACGCCGATCGCTTCGCTCAGCACTTCTTCATGTGTCGCCGCATGGAAGTCGTGGCTTGCCACCAGCTGGCCACGCCTGAAGACGTGCAGCCGATCCGCAAGTTCATAGACTTCGGGCAGATAGGACGAGATCAGAATGATCCCGGCGCCCTGTTTCAGGAGCTTGGCAAACAGCCGGTAGATTTCCGCCTTCGTGCCGACGTCTACACCGACTGTCGGCTCGTCGAAAATGAACAGCCGCGCGCCGTGGCTCAGCCATTTGCCGATGACGACCTTCTGCTGATTGCCGCCAGACATGGCGGAGACCAGCACACGCCGGCTCGGCGTCTTGATCGCCAGGTCACGGATCTGCTGGTCGGCGTTCTGTGATTCCTCGCTGTGGCTGATGACTGGGCCCTTGCTCAGCCGCTTGAAGACCGGGAGATTGATGTTGAGCCCGATCGGCAGGTTGAGGCAGAGGCCCTGGTCGCGACGGCTCTCCGGCGCAAGCGCGATCCCGAGCTCCATCGCCGTGCGCTCGTCCTTGATGTCGACCTTCTTGCCCATCCAGTGGATATCGCCGGTCGTCTTTTCGCGCCCGTAGAGACCAAGCGCGAACTCGCTGCGGCCCGCGCCGATGAGACCGTAGAGCCCAACGATCTGCCCGGACTTGACGGTCAGCGACACATTCTCGAAGCCCGGTCCTGACAGCCCGCGCACGTCGAGGATCGTCTCGCCGATCGGGATCTCCTCCTTGTGGTAGATCTGCTCGATCGAGCGGTTGATCATCAAGGCGATCAACTCGTTCTCGTTGGTCTCGCCGATGGTTCGCGTGCCGACATGCGTACCGTCGCGCAGCACCGAAACGCGATCGGCAAGCTCGAACACCTCTTCCATGCGGTGGCTGATATAGACGATGGTCACGCCTTCGCCCTGCAGGCGGCGGATCAGCTTGAAAAGCTGTGCCGATTCCTGTCGTGTCAGATAGGCGGTCGGCTCATCGAAAATCAGAAACTGCGTACCGCGCATGGCAGCGCGTGCGGTTGCGACAAGCTGCTGCTGGCCGATTGTCAGGTCGCTGAGCGGGACGCCGGCGGGAAGCCCGAAGCCGAGATCGTCGAGAACGGCCTGCGCCATCTTCTCCATCTCCTTCTTGCGCATCAGGCCAAACTTGTTGACCTCGTCGCCGAGAAACAGATTGGCCGCGACCGTCAGGTGCGGGCAAAGCACGACTTCCTGGTGAACCGCGTTGATGCCGCGGGCGATCGCCTCGTTCGGCGTTGCAAGCGCAACCGGATGTCCGCACCAGAGGATCTCGCCTGCCGTGCGGGTAATCACGCCCGTCAGAAGCTTGATCAGTGTCGACTTTCCCGCGCCGTTTTCGCCAACGATCGCGTGGATCTCGCCGGCCAGAAATGTCATCGTCGCCGGCTTCAGCGCCTGGACGTATCCGTAATTCTTCTGCAATCCCTTGAGTTCGAGGATTGGGGCACCCGCCGGAACGCGGTCTGCCTCCTTCCGCGTGGCGCTGTCATCGTGTCGATGACTGACCTCTTCCAGGCTCATGGGCGTCTCCTCCTCGCGAATTGCCATGCCTCCAACCAGCCATCCGCGCTCCTCATGCGGACGATAGCACAGGTGAAGGAAAGGCCGCGCGGGATTTCGCCCGCGCGGCCATCGTCACGTCATTACTTGATCTTCGGGTTCAGCAGAGCGTCGATCTTCGGATCGCTCATGTTCGCCTTGGTGACGAGGTTTGCGCCGGTGTCGACGTTCTCCTCAACCTTCTCGCCCTTCGATACGGCGAGCGCGGTCTTCACGCCGTCATAGCCCATGCGATAGGGGTCTTGAACGACGAGGCCGGCGAGCGAGCCGTCCTTGAGGAAGCCGACCGTCTTGTCGTCGCTGTCGAAGGCGATGACCTTGATCTTGTCGCCGAGCTTGTTTTCGGCGATTGCCTGGCCGACACCCTGGCCGAGGATGAGGTTCGAAGCGAACGCACCCACGAGGTTGGGGTTGGCGGTGATCAGGTCGGTCATCATGTTGAGACCGGTCGTTGCCTGGCCGTCACCGTACTTGTCGGCGATGACCTTGAGTCCCGGATGCTTCGTCTTGATCTGATCGAGGAAGCCTTCGCGGCGCTGTTCGAGCGAGCCGACGCCCGGCAGGTTGGTGAGGATGACGACTTCGCCTTCTTCCTTGCCGGTCATTTCCTTGATGGCGGCGGCAAGACCGTCAGCGGCGATGCGGCCACCCTGGACGTTGTCGGTGGTCAGGAACGACTTGAAGGCCTTTGAGTCAGCAGCCGAGTCGATGCCGATGATCGGAACAGACTTGGCGGCTTCGTCGATCGGCTTGCCGAGCGCCTTGAATTCGGTCGGCGAGATGACGATCGCGGCCGGCTTGCCGGCGACGGCGTTCTCGAGAATGCTGATCTGGCCGTTGACGTCGGACTCAGCCTGCGCGCCGAGTTCCGGCACCTTGACGCCGAGATCCTCGCCAGCCTTGCGGGCGCCGGCGAGAACAATCTGCCAGTAGAAGGACGTCGTGTCCTTGACGATGATCGGGATCGTCACATCGGCTGCAAAGGTCGTGACCGGCATCGCCGTGGCGATCACAGCCGCGCCGGCAAGAGCGGTGAAGGCTCTGCGTGACAGAATGGACTTCATGCGCATGTTGGTTCTCCTCTCAGGTGCGTTCTCCTCCAGGAAATCTCTCGCGAACGCGGACGAGAGACTTTTATCGATAAAAAACATTTATCTTTGGAGGCTAGCCGAGCCCCATTTCAATTGCAAGTCCGGCACCTCTAAGCCTTTGGGTGCCTGTTTGATGCGCCCCGCCGAGACATCTCGGGAGTGAACCCGAGGAAGCGGGGCGTCCTGTCTGTCTGGCTGTAAGCACTGCTGCTGCAGCAAAATGCAACATAGATTTCGAATGCTTGTCAATGCGGAATGCTTGTTCCGTTTTATCCGGTGAAGACCTCATGCGGGTGCACGACACCCTTCTTGAGAATGAGATTGCCATAGAGCCTGAATTCCGTCGTTGCGACGATATAGGCGGCCTTCCGCGAGCGCTCGTAAAAGGCGAAGCGCTCAAGCGTCGCAATGGGATAGTCGCCGGCACGCGCATTCACGATGTTCTGAAACTCGGTGCATACCTCCGGCACCGCCTTCGGATCGCCGACGACTTCCATCCGCCAGGCAGCCTCCGGCACGAAGGTATCGAGCGGCAGGTGCGTCAGGATCGCTTCCGCCATCACAGTTGCGGTGACGCCGTCGGCGCGGATCACTTCCGGTCCCATGCTGCTGGACGGGAAATTGGCATCGGCGATAACGATTTCGTCGCCATGGCCCATGCGGGCGATCGCCAGAAGGAGATCGGGGCTGAGAACGGGATGAATACCTTTGAGCATATCTGTGTCCTTAAACGCGTACGGCTTCGGCACCGAGTGGTGGTGCGACGAGGGTGAAATTATCAAATTCCGGAAAAATTGAATCCGCAAGAGCGGGGAAAGAAGCTTCATGTTGCGTTCAAGGCTCGACGCCTTGGCCGTACCTATCAGCACGGAGGAAACCAGCGGATCGCGCAGGGCGAACTGCAGGGCAGGGGCCGCGAGCGGAACGCCATGCTTGCTGGCGATCGCCTCCATCTGCCCGACCTTGGCGAGCACGTCGTCATTGGCCGGCATGTAGTCGAAGTGCGAGCCGGGCACCGGTCCGGTGGCCAGGATGCCGGAATTGAACACGCCACCAACCACCAGCGACGTGCCCTTGCGGCGGCAGAGCGGCAGCAGATCGGCTACCGCCGTGCGATCGAGCAGCGTGTAACGGCCGGCCAGCAGGATGCAGTCGATGTCGGCATTCGTCATCACATCGATGCAGACGGGAACCTCGTTGACGCCAAGCCCGAAGGCCTTGATCGCTGCAGAGGATTTCAGTTCCTCGAGCGCCCGGATGCCGGAGTCGAGGAAGTGCCGGAGGTGAACGGCGTTTCGCTCAGCCCCATGTGTATAGCCACCAAGGTCGTGCACATAGAGGATGTCGATCCTGTTCAGCCCGAGCCGCGCATAGCTGAATTCGACCGAGCGCATGATGCCGTCGTACGAATAGTCATAGTCAGCGTCGAAGGAGAGTGGATCGACGTAGCTGTAATCGGGTACGGTCCCTGTCGGCACCGGACGCAGCAACCGCCCGACCTTCGTGGAAAGCACCCATTCCGTCTCCGGTTTGCCGCGCAGGAAGTCGCCGACGTGGCGTTCACCCAGGCCGAGGCCGTACCACGGCGCGACATCGAAATAACGGATGCCGGCATCCCATGCCGCAGCCAGGGTCTCCATGGCCTGCTCGCGGGGGCACGCCCGATAAAGGCCACCGAGCGCTGCCGCGCCGAAGCTTACTTCGGTCACTTCAAGCCCGGTCTGGCCGATCCTCCTCGTCTTCATCATTCCTCCTCTGAAGACCTTATCTGCAGTTAATCTAGAGCGTCGCTCCAAGATGCCACGGCACAAATTCGTTATCGCCGTAGCCGAACTCCTCGCTCTTGGTTTTCTTGCCCGAGGCCGTGTCGATGATCAGATCGAAAATCTCGCGGCCCTTGGCGCTGATCGAAATGTCCCCGGTGGCGATGGTGCCGCAGTCGATGTCCATGTCCTCTTCCATGGAAGCATAGAGCGCAGAGTTGCTCGAAAGCTTGATCGACGGCGCCGGGCGACAGCCGAAACAGCTACCGCGACCGGTGGTGAACGCGATCATGTTCGCGCCGCCGGCCACCTGGCCCGTTGCCGAAACCGGATCGTAGCCGGGCGTATCCATGAAAACGAGGCCGGGAGCCGTCACGCGCTCGGCGTAGCCATAGACCGCCGTCAGAGGCGAGCGGCCGCCCTTTGCGACGGCGCCCAGCGATTTCTCGAGAATGGTCGTCAGGCCGCCCCGCTTGTTGCCGGGCGATGGGTTGTTGTCCAGCGAAGCGCCGTGCATGGCGACATACTTCTCCCACCACGCGATCTTCTCGTCGAGCTTCCTTGCAACGTCGTCGCTGACGGCGCGGCTGCGCAGAAGATGTTCGGCGCCATAAATCTCGGAGGTTTCGGAGAGAATGGCCGTGCCGCCGGCCGCAGCCAGAAGGTCTGCCGCAATCCCCAGTGCAGGATTGGCCGTGATGCCGGAGAAGCCATCGGAACCACCGCATTGCAGGCCGATGATGATCTCGCTGATCGGCAGTGCGACGCGCCGTTCCTTGCCGACATCGGCTGCGATCTCCCGCAACATGCCCATGGCCCGCTCGACTGCACGGCGGGAACCGCCGGCATCCTGAATGTTGAAGTGACGCTTCGAGTTGCCTGCGCCGCTTTGGCCGTAGAGCGTCAGCTGGTTTACTTCACAGCCGAGACCGATCATCAGCACGCCGCCGAAATTGACGTGGCGCGTATAGCCGGCGAGCGTGCGGTGCAGGACCGCCATACCGTCGCCGGTGGAGCTCATACCGCAGCCCTGGTCGTGCACGATCGGGACGAAGCCGTCGATCCCTTCGTAATGGGGCAGGATCGTGCGGTTCGCCTCGTCGGCGATGGCACGACAGACGGTGGTGGAACAGTTCACGCTGGCAATGATGCCGATATAATTGCGGGTCGCCACGCGCCCGTCGGCACGCTTGTAGCCCATGAAGGTGCGCGCTTTGTCGGCGGCGCTGGCTTCCTCCGGCGCCGCATTGGCGGTGGCCGCAAGGCGATCGTTTTCGAAGTGCAGATTGTGGCTGTGAACGTGATCGCCGGCCTTGACGTCTTCAGTGGTGCGCCCGATCGCCTGGCCGTACTTAACCACCGGCTGGCCAAGTTCGATGTCGGCGAGCGCGATCTTGTGGCCGGGGTCGATCTTCTCGCGCGTTTCAACGCCGGCAACCATCGCGCCTGCGGGAATGGCAGCCGTGGCAACCGCAACATTGTCTCCAGCCGACAGGATGATCCAAGGGTCCTTGTTCAACAGTCTTCTCCCTGGGGAAGCACCCGCTGCCTCGGCGAATGCACATTGATTTTGTTTTTTATCTACAATAAACATTTTCAAGTCAACGGGGTTCTTGATCCTGTGGACGAGGGAGGCAAACAGCCGCAGGCGGTCCGGAACTACGATAAGGATTGCCGCAAAATACGCTTCTGCCATGCGGCGGAGCAGAAGGGCGGGCGCGCATGGCAAGGCAAAACACGGTCTTCAAGGAAGCCTACAACCGCTATGTGGCGACGTTGCGGACCGATGAGGCCCTGCCGTCGGAACCCGAGATCGCAAGCCGGCTGGGGATCAGCCGCAGCACCGCGCGCGCCATCCTCGCGCGCCTCAGCGACGAGGGCATCATCCGCTGGAACAAGCGCCAGAAGATCGTGCTTCGCGATCCCTCTCGCGATGATTTCTTCCCGTCGGAGGAAACCGATTCACTGCATGACATCATCGAGCGCAGCTTCATGCAGCGCATTCTCTCCGACGATGCTGCGCCCGGCATGCAGATCAACGAGCTCGAGCTTGCGCGCGAGATCGGCACCGGAACGACCAGTGTGCGCGAGTTCCTGATCCGCTTCTCGCGCTTCGGCCTGATCGAGAAACGGCCGAACAGCCACTGGATATTGAAGGGCTTCACACGCGAGTTCGCGCTGGAACTCGCCGATGTCAGGGAGATGTTCGAGCTGCATTCGGCCGCAGAGTTCGGCAGGCTGCCTGCCGATAACGAAGCCTGGGAGGCGCTGGCGCGGATCAAGGACGACCACCGGGCAATGCTTGTCGATTTCGACAACCGCTACAAGGAGTTCTCGGCGCTCGACGAGCGCTTCCATCTCCTGATCCACGGAGCATCGAGAAACCGCTTCATTGCCGATTTCTACGACGCGATCGCCATCATCTTCCATTATCACTATCAGTGGAACAAGGCCTTTGCCCGCGAGCGAAACGAGCGCGCCATCCACGAGCACCTCGACTACATCTCAGCCCTTGAGGCGCGTGATCCACAGGCGATCGAGCGGGCCTGCCGCCTGCATCTGCGTTCCGCGCGCCAGACCCTCCTGCAGTCGCTGCCGCAGTCCATGTCGGACGCCGAAGCCCGCACGGCCTGAACCGGGACTTGTTCCGCGAACGCCGAAAATAACTGCCAAAAGTTGTGAGGGATCATCAGATCTATCCGATGAAATCTACACTTTATTAACCAACGCCTTTCTATTTTGACAGCTATAGGCTGCATGAAGCGCCGCAGTTCTCGCCACGAATAAATCTCCGGTTTTATCTTCAGGATCTTCATGACTTCCATAGTCACGAACACGTCTGCAGCGAACGCGCTTCAGGCGCTTCGATCGCTCAACTCTGGACTGCAGCAGGCGCAGGGCCGGGTATCGTCAGGCCTCCGCGTCGAAAGCGCCGCCGACAACGCTGCCTACTGGTCGATCGCAACGACGATGCGCTCCGACAACAAGGCTCTCTCAGCAGTCAGCGACGCCTTGGGGCTTGGAGCGGCAACCGTCGATACGGCCTATTCAGCAATGTCGCAGGCAATAGACGTGATGTCTGAGATCAAGGCCAGGTTCGTTGCCGCGACGGAGGCGGGCGTCGACAAGACGAAGATCAACGAGGAACTCGATCAGCTGAAGGCGCAACTGCGCAGCACCGCGCAATCAGCGTCTTTCTCCGGCCAGAACTGGCTCTACATGAACTCGCCTGAAGACAATGTGGATCGGTCGGTCACCTCGGGCTTCACGCGTGAAGCGGACGGCAGTGTGTCGCTCCAGAGCTTGACCTATAACCTCTACTCCGATTGGGATACGCCGAACGTCTCGTTCCTAGTCGACGATGAAAGCGGCGATGCCGGCATTGTCACCAACTCCGCCTATGCTGACCGTCTCGGAACCGCCAGTGACTGGGTGCTGTTCAACGGAGAGCGCCATCAGGTCCATCGCGAGATGGTTCTGACGGATGCGACGACGACCGACGAGATCCAGGAGATGCTACAGGTAACGGAGACGATGACAGCAAAGATGACCGAGGTCGGTTCTCGCCTCGGCTCGCTCTCGAAAGGCATTGCCATGCAGCAGGCCTTTGCATCCAACCTACAGGATTCGATTTCATCCGGCATCGGACGTCTCGTTGACGCCGATATGGAAACAGAATCCAGCAAGCTGGCCGCTCTTCAGACACAACAACAGCTAGCGACCCAATCGCTTTCGATCGCAAACCGTGCGCCGCAGAACATTCTAAGCTTATTTCAATAGGAAATGATTCCGGGCTGAAGCAGACGGGTTCACGAGATCCGAGGTGACCTCGAGCTATTTTCGGGATGACCTGGGAGGAAGAATGGTGCCGCTTGCAGGACTCGAACCTGCGACCCCATCATTACGAATGATGTGCTCTACCACCTGAGCTAAAGCGGCAACTTGCGGGACGAACCATTGCGGCCCGCGATTTGCATGGCGCTGATACAGGCATTGTTTGCATATTTCAAGCGTCCTGTCGCGTCTTTGGAAAAAAAGAGCGATGCTGTGGAGAACAGCACTCGTTCTCAGGTGAGGAGCCGCGCACGAGCGCCATCATACTCCGTCTTGAGGCGATCGACGAGGGCGGCGACGGGTTCCACGGCCTTGATGGCGGAGATGCCCTGGCCGCTGCCCCAGATGTCCTTCCAGGCTTTTGCGCCGCCGACGGCCTGCTCGAAGTTCATTTTCGAGGGGTCTGCGGCTGGCAGGTTGTCGGGGTCGAGGCCAACCGCGGTGATCGATGGCTTGAGATAATTGCCATGCACGCCGGTAAAGTAGTTGGAATAGACGATGTCGCTGGCCGCGCCCTCGACGATCGCCTGCTTGTAAGCCTCGGATGCGCGCGCCTCCGCGGTGGCGATGAAGGGGGTGCCGATATAGGCCATGTCGGCGCCCATTGCCTGTGCCGCGAGGATTGCACCGCCGTTGGCGATTGCGCCGGCGAGCAGCAACGGTCCGTCGAACCATTCGCGAATTTCCTGCACCAGCGCAAACGGCGATAATGTGCCGGCATGGCCACCAGCGCCGGCCGCGACGGCGATCAATCCGTCGGCACCCTTGCGAATGGCCGAGTTGGCGTGGCGGTTGTTGATGACGTCGTGAAGAACGATGCCGCCATAGGAATGCACGGCCGCATTCACCTCGGGGACGGCGCCGAGCGACGAAATCACGATCGGTACCTTGTATTTCACACAGAGGCCGAGATCGTGTTCCAGTCGCTTGTTGGACATGTGAACGATCTGGTTGACGGCAAAGGGTGCGGCAGGGCGGTCAGGATGCGCGGCATTGTGGGCGGCAAGGTCCTCCGTAATCATGGCCAGCCACTCGTCGAGCTGGCTTTCCGGTCGTGCGTTGAGGGCCGGGAAAGCGCCGATGACGCCGGCCTTGCACTGCGCGAGCGTCAAGGCAGGATGGGAAATGATGAAAAGCGGCGATGCCACGACCGGGAGCCGGAGGTTTCCTGTCAAGATCGGGGGAGGGCCATGTGTCACCGCTGCTGATTGACGTTTACGAAAACGTCAATTGTCTAGCAGAGACTTTCGCCGGTGGGAAGGTGCTCTATCGGCTCCGGCAATATCCTCTATTGTCGAGATTGCAGGCGACGAGCCTCTGCGTCATGCTGTTATCCCCTGCCGACGCGACAGCGTGGGCTCGGCACCACTTGCGGTTTGCGCCGACAGCGGTTACCGCATTTATGAATTGTTAAGCATGATGCCCAGTCTCAGAGTAAAGGACCGGACGTGAGCGGATTAGAAACGGCTATCAGAACGGCTCTCAGCAACGCCGATCGCGACAATCCCGAAGTCCGAGCAAAAATCTATCAATCAGCCCGTCAGGCATTGGAAGCCGGTCTGCGCAAGCAGGACGTCACCGACGCCGATGCCGTCGCTCATCACCGCCACAGGCTCGAGACGACCATCCACATGATCGAGGCGGAGGAGCGCGAGCGGCTGCATCCGCGCCAGGGGCCGCCGGAAGTCGCTGTTCCGCCTGTTGTCGAGGTTCCGCGCGCCACCACGCATCGCGCCACCGAAGGTGCTGCCGACAGTCTGTCGATCGGCGGCCAGACGCGCGCCCATACGGTCGTCGACCCGCGCTTCGACGATGACTCCAGCCTTGCCGGCGTCCATGCGGATGATGCCGACCATCTCGGAACCGCGCCCGCGCCAGTGGCGGCCGAGACCATGACCGCCGAAAAGCCGGCGACGAACATGGATTTCCGGCCGGAGCGGGCAGCCGCCCGCCGCAAGCCGCGCAAGTTCTTTTCCAGGCTGCTTGTCTGGTGCGTGCTGCTCGCCTTTATCGGCATCGGTGCGTGGTGGGCGCATACGTCGGGTCTGCTGATGACGTCGGCCGAGCGCGACACCAGTGTCGCCAACCCGCCTCCGAGCACCGAGCCTGAAGACTTCAACGGCAACGAAAATGCGGAAAACGGCGCAGCCACTGGCGAGGCGCCGGCGATTGACCCGCAAAACTCCTTCTCCTCGGCCTGGATCGAAGTCTTCAAGCCGTCAGACGCAGACAAGATTATCGCGGGCGCTGAGGCAAAGACGCAGAACGTCGCGGAAAATGATGGTCCGGCGGTGCGGCTGATCTCGCAGAGCGGCGCCGGCGCCGGCAATGTCGGCATCAGCGTCCCGGCCGATGTGCTGCAGCAGCTGGCCGGCAAGTCCTCGACGGTCGCGATCACGCTTCAGTCCACCACGGACGAGCCGACGCAGGTGACCGTCGAATGCGATTTCCAGTCGCTCGGCGACTGCGCCCGCCATCGCTTCACGGTCACGCGCGAGAAATCGGATGTGCTGCTGCAGGTGCGTTTCGATCGCTCGCTGGCGCCGAGTTCAGCCGGAAAGCTGCTGATCAACAGCGATCTGGACGGAAAGGCGCGCGGCATCAACCTCTACGCGGTGCGTATTCTGCCGGGGCAGTGATCACTTCAGGAAACCCGGCCCCGAGCCGATGATCTTGTCGTCGAGCTTGCCGATGGCATCCTTGTCCTTGCCGTCGTAGTCCATCGATTTCAACATGTGACGGATGAGGTTCAGCCGGGCGCGGCGCTTGTCGTTCGCGTGGATCACGGTCCACGGCGCGAATTCGGTGTGCGTCTGCTTGAGCATCCGGTCGCGTTTATCGCTGTAGTCACCCCACTTGGTCAGGGCGGCGATGTCCATCGACGAAAGCTTCCAGACCTTCAGCGGATCATGCCGGCGGTCGTGGAAACGTTTCAGCTGCATCTCGCGGCCGATATCCAGGTAGAACTTGAAGAAGTAGATACCCTCATGCGCAAGCCCCCGCTCCAGTTGCGGGGCCTGCTCCAGAAAATCCTCGTACTGCTTCGGCGTGCAGAAACCCATGACAGGTTCGACGCCGGCGCGATTGTACCAGGATCGGTCGAAGAGTACGAATTCGCCTGATGTCGGGAACTGGGCGATGTAGCGCTGGAAGTACCATTGACCAAGTTCGCGGTCGGTCGGCTTCGAGAGCGCCACGACGCGCGCGAGGCGCGGGTTCATGTGCGCAGAGGAGGCAGAGATCGCGCCGCCCTTGCCGGCGGCGTCACGTCCCTCGAAAAGCGCCATGACGCGTTTGCCCGTCGCCTGCAGCCAGAACTGAACTTTGACGAGCTCGATCTGCAGCTTCTTCAGATCCTCGAGATACTCTTCTTCTTTCAGCTTCTTGTTGTAGGGGAAATCGCCGGACGCAAGCGCGTTCTCGTCGACCCAGTCGGGCAGGACCGGATCGTCGACATCGAAGATGCGTTTCTTGCCGCGAATATCCAATTCGACGGCTCTGCTTTCGACATCATCGGCCATGGTGCACCTCCGCTCAAATCTTTTGCCACAGGCGAACATATTTCCCGTTGAAAATCAAATGCCTTGCCTAACGGCAAAAAACCTAGGGAGAAGTGAGGGCTGATGGCGGCATGTGAAAACTTCTGTCATGAATCAGGTCTATCAGGCACAATCTGGTCTAATGAAGAACGCATCGGCGTCGCGAGGGGCAGTTGGAAGACGAAATACCATGGGCACGCCGGTTGATTGTCCGCATACGTGATGCCCGCCTCCCGCTGCTGGTGGCCCTGTTCATTGCGCTTCTGGCGTTTGCAGCCGACATTAATCAGTGGGCCGTGCTGGGATTGCTGGCGGCGATGGCCATTGCGATCCTCGCGTCGATGAGGCCTGCGGTCAGGCCGGTTCCTCACATTCCCGAGATTGTCTCCGAAGAGCCCGCCGGGCGGAGCCTTTTGCCTGAAGTTTCCGCCACGCTCTCGGCGCTCGACATACCGGTCATGGTTCTGTCGGGCGATGCGTCGGTGCTCTTTCAGAACCCCGCTGCCGAGAAGGCCTTCGGAGAGGTCGCCCTCGGCGCGCACATATCGTCGCGCCTGCGATCGCCGGGCATTCTCGATATGGTGGGCGAAACGATCGCCACGAACGCGCCGAACCAGATCGAGCATTCCGAACGGCTGCCTTCCGAGCGCGTCTATATTGTCCGCAGTTCGCCGGTGAAGCTGCCGGCGAACGGCAGTGGCGAGCGCCTTTTCATGCTTGCCTTCAGGGATATTTCCGAGGTGCGCAGGATCGACCGGATGCGGTCGGACTTCGTCGCCAACGCCAGTCATGAACTGCGCACGCCCCTCGCATCGTTGCGTGGATTTATCGAGACAATTCAAGGGCCAGCCAAGAATGACCTGAAGGCGCAGGAGCGCTTCCTCGGCATTATGTTTGATCAGACGACGCGCATGAGCCGTCTGGTCGACGATCTCCTGTCCTTGTCCCGGCTCGAGCTGAAATCGCATATCGCTCCCGATCAGAAGGTCGACCTCGTCCCGCTTCTCGGGCATGTCCGGGATTCACTGCTGCCGCTCGCCAAGGATGTCGGTGTCGAGATTGCATTGCATCTTCCAGAGGGCAAGGCGGAGGTGCTGGGCGATCGCGACGAACTCGTGCAGGTCTTCGAGAACCTGATGGAAAACGCCTGCAAATATGGCCAGGAAGGAAAGTCGGTCGATGTCTTCCTGAAGAACGGCCCGGGCGAGCCTGTCGAGGTGTCCGTGGTCGACAAGGGGCCGGGCATTCCGGCCGAGCACGTGCCGCGTCTGACCGAGCGTTTCTACCGCGTCAGCATCGAGGATAGCCGCTCGAAAAAGGGAACTGGCCTTGGTCTTGCTATCGTCAAGCACATTCTCACGCGCCACCGCGCCCGGCTGATTGTAAAGTCGGAAGTGGGCAAGGGAACGAGCTTTACCGTGCGCTTTTGACATATAACGGCGCACGCTCTGTTATTGTATGTGATTTTCACAAGACAAATCAGACGCATAAGCTGTCACAAATGTTTCATCGAACTGACATAAAAGCTCTAGGCATCGGGGGCTAAAGAGAGCGTGCCGCTGATGAAGACGGCGCCGCCAAGGGGCCGCTCAAGGCCACACTCAGACCGCTATATGTCCGGGAGATTGACATGAACGCTTTTAAACTTACGGTCGCCGCACTTGCTGCTTCCGCCGCTTTCGCTGGCGCAGCTGTTGCTCGCGATCAGGTCCAGGTCAGTGGTTCGTCCACGGTTCTGCCTTACGCCAAGATCGTTGCCGAAACCTTCGGCGAAACCTTCAAGGACTTCAAGACGCCGGTCGTCGAATCCGGCGGCACGGGCGCTGGCCTCAAGGAATTCTGCAAGGGCGTAGGCCCTGACACGATCGACGTTGCCAACGCTTCGCGTCCGATCAATGCCAAGGAACTGGAAGCCTGCAAGGCTGCTGGCGTAACCGACATCCAGGAAGTCAAGATCGGCTACGACGGCATCGTCTTCGCAACCGACTCGTCCAACCCTGACGTTGCCTACGTTCCGGCCGACATCTACAAGGCTCTGGCCGCTCAGGTCGTCGTCGACGGCAAGCTCGTCGACAATCCTTACAAGAAGTGGTCGGAAGTAAACCCGGCTCTCCCGGCTGTTGATATCGCTGCCTACATCCCGGGCGAAAAGCACGGCACCCGCGAAGTCTTCGAACAGAACGTTCTTCAGGCTGGCTGCAAGGCTTCGGGCGCTCTCGACGTGATCGCCAAGGAGATCACCGACAAGGCCGCTCAGACCAAGGCTTGCGTTGCAGTTCGTAAGGACGGCGCTGCTGTTGACATCGACGGCGACTATCCGGAAACGCTGGCACGCATCGCTGCCAACAAGACCGGCGTTGGCGTCTTCGGCCTGTCCTTCTATGAAAACAACGCCGACAAGCTGAAGGTTGCGACCGTCAACGGTATCGTTCCGTCGACCGAAACCATCTCCAACGGCACGTACCCGGTTTCCCGCCCGCTGTTCTTCTACGTCAAGAAGGCACACCTCGGCGTCATCCCGGGCCTGAAGGAATACGTCAACTTCTTCGTTTCCGACCAGATGATCGGCCCGGAAGGCCCGCTCGCTGAATACGGCCTCGTTGCTGCTCCGGACGCCGAGCGCGACGCGATCCGCAAGTCTGTTGAAGACGGCAAGACCATGTAATGAACTTCGCCGGCGCGATCACCAGATCGCGCCGGCATTGCCTTGTCGGTGCCTTCGGGTCCGTAAGGCTGAAATCTCCATCATTGGAAGCCGGATCGGCCCGCCCGCCGTTTCTGGTTTTTTGGGGCCAAGGGCCTGGGGACCTTAACGAATGAGTACATCCGTCATACTCCTGTGCCTCGTGGTGCTGGGCGCCGTTGCCTTCGTGGCAGCGCGTAGCCGCGCTACGGCACTTGCCGGAGGCAAGTCCTCGGCATTGCATTCCAGACCCGGTTATTATGGCGCCTATGCGGCCATCTGGGCGATCCTGCCGGCACTGATCGTTCTTTTCGCCTGGCTCGCCATTAGCCCGTCCATCATCGAAACCTCCGTCCGCGGTGGATTCCCCGATGACATCAAGTCTCAGCCTGCCGCCCAGCAGAATCTGAATTACGGTATGGTCAGCGCGATCGCGCGCGGTCTGCCGTCGCTGACGCCGGAAGAAATCGGCGCTGGCGCAGGTGATCCGGCTGCCCTGCAGGCGAAGCTCGCGGCAAAGGGCGTCCCGCTCGCCGGCGAGCCGCAGCCTTACATGATTGAAGCCGCCCGGAAGCTGAACGCGGAAAGTGGCGCGAGCCGCGCTGTGATGACTGCCGTCGTTCTGGCCCTGGCGCTCGCCGGCGGTTTCTATGCTCTGCGCGAGGTCGCACCCCGCTTCCGTGCTCGTAACCGCGTCGAGCGCGTCATGCTCTGGGGCCTGCTCCTGGCATCGTCGATCGCGATCCTCACGACCATCGGCATCGTACTGTCGATGCTGACCGAGGCGGCCCACTTCTTCGCTGCCGTGCCTGCGGCCGATTTCTTCTTTGGCACCGTCTGGGATCCGCGCTTTGCCGGCGCCGGCAGTTCGTCCTTCGGTCAGTTCGGCCTGATCCCGCTGCTGCTCGGCACGCTCTATATCGGCTTCGTGGCCATGCTGGTCGCGGTACCGGTCGGCCTGTTTGCTGCCGTCTACATGGCGGAATACGCGGCACCCAAGGTTCGCTCGCTGGCCAAGCCACTGCTCGAAGTCCTCGCGGGCATCCCGACCATCGTCTACGGCTTCTTTGCGCTGATCACCGTCGGCCCCTTCCTGCGCGATCTCTCCTCGCAGGTGAACGGCCTTCTGACTGGCAACTACACCAACTTCATTCAGGCGCAGAGCGTTCTGACTGCCGGTATCGTCATGGGTATCATGCTGATCCCGTACGTCTCCTCGCTGTCTGACGATATCATCACCGCCGTGCCGCGCGCGCTGCGTGACGGTTCGCTTGGCCTCGGTGCAACGCGTTCGGAAACGATCAAGAAGGTCGTTCTTCCGGCAGCCCTTCCCGGCATCGTCGGCGCGCTGCTGATGACTGCCTCGCGCGCCATCGGCGAAACCATGATCGTCGTGCTTGCGGCTGGTGTCGCAGCCCGCATCCAGATCAACCCGTTCGAGCCGATGACGACGGTGACGGTCAAGATCGTCAACCAGCTGACAGGCGACCTTGAGTTCACCTCGCCGCAGACGCTGGTTGCCTTCGCGCTAGGCATCACGCTGTTCTTCATCACGCTTTGCCTCAACATCTACGCGCTCTACATCGTGCGCAAATACCGGGAGCAGTACGAATGACGGATATTGTTTCCCCCGCAGGCGTCATTGTCTCCAAGGCGCCCGCCCGCCGCGATATCGGCATCAAGCGTCGCTACGCCGCCGAGCGTCGGTTCCAGGCATACGGCATTGCTGCCATCTCCTTCGGCCTGATCTTCCTCGCGATCCTGCTGACCACCGTTATCCGCCAGGGCTATACGGCCTTCCAGCAGACGGCGATCACGCTGCCGATCGAGTTCAGCGAAAAGACGCTGGACCCGAACAACAAGCGCGCCACCGATCCATCGGTGCTGATCGCGGCCAACTATCCGGTGCTGATCCGCGATGCGATGGTCAAGACACTCGGGCTCAATGCCTCCAGCCGCCCGGACATGCGCGACGCCTCGGCAATGATCTCCAAGGGCGCGCCCATCGTGCTCCGCGACATGGTCGTCGCCGATCCGTCGCTGATCGGCAAGACCGTGAATGTCACGCTTCTCGCGGATGCCAACATCGACTCTGCCAACAAGGGCCAGATCGATCTCAAGGTTGACGAGAAGAACCGCAAGGTCAACGACAAGCAGGTCGGCTGGATGCAGCAATTGACGGCTAGTGGCGCCCTGCACAAGGACTTCAATACCGGCCTCTTCGTCAACGGAAACTCCAGCCGTCCGGAGGCAGCAGGTCTCGGCGTCGCCCTCATCGGCTCGCTTTATCTGATGCTGATCGTTCTCGCCCTGTCTCTGCCGATCGGCGTTGCCGCTTCGATCTATCTCGAAGAGTTCGCTCCGAAGAACAGGCTGACCGATCTGATCGAGGTCAACATCAACAACCTCGCGGCTGTTCCCTCGATCGTCTACGGTCTGCTTGGTCTCGCTGTCTTCATCAATTTCGCCGGTCTGCCGCGTTCGGCGTCGCTCGTCGGTGGTCTTGTCCTGACACTGATGACCCTCCCGACCATCATCATCGCGACCCGCGCAGCGCTGCGCGCCGTGCCTCCGTCGATCCGTTCGGCAGCGCTCGGCCTCGGCGCTTCAAAGATGCAGATGGTGTTCCACCACGTTCTGCCGCTGGCAATGCCTGGCATTCTCACCGGCACGATCATCGGTCTGGCGCATGCGCTCGGCGAAACCGCGCCGCTGCTGCTGATCGGCATGGTCGCCTTCGTCGCCAACGCGCCGGCGACCCCATGGATCCTTCGACGGCTCTGCCCGTGCAGGTCTACATGTGGGCAAACGAAGCCGAACGCGCCTTCGTGGAGCGCACATCCGGAGCAATCATCGTCCTGCTCCTGTTCCTCATTGTCATGAACCTCGGAGCTATCCTCCTGCGTCGTCGCTTTGAGCGCCGCTGGTAAACGGAGTAAACATTATGAACATGTTGACGGAAGCAGCAGTTGAGAAAGCGGTTGATCAGAAGATGAACACCATTCCTTACAAGATGATCGGCCAGGACGTTTCGGTTTACTACGGCGAAAAGCGCGCGCTCTTCGACGTCAAGCTGAACATTCGCGAAAACACGGTAACGGCGCTGATCGGCCCATCCGGTTGCGGCAAGTCTACCTTCCTGCGCAGCCTGAACCGCATGAACGACACGATCGACAATTGCCGTGTCACCGGCAAGATCACGCTCGATGGCGACGATATCTACGATCCTGATATCGACGTGGTCGAACTGCGTGCCCGTGTCGGCATGGTGTTCCAGAAGCCGAACCCGTTCCCGAAGACGATCTATGAGAACGTCGCCTACGGCCCGCGTATCCATGGCCTTGCCAAGTCCAAGGCAGATATGGACCAGATCGTCGAACACAGCCTGCAGCGTGCCGGCCTGTGGAACGAAGTGAAGGATCGCGTTCACGAGTCCGGCACCGGCCTTTCCGGCGGCCAGCAGCAGCGCCTCTGCATTGCTCGCGCCGTCGCCGTCAGCCCTGAGGTCATCCTGATGGACGAGCCGTGCTCGGCCCTCGACCCGATCGCGACAGCGAAGGTGGAAGAGCTGATTCACGAGCTGCGCGAATCCTACACCATCGTCATCGTGACGCACTCGATGCAGCAGGCGGCTCGCGTTTCGCAGCGCACCGCCATGTTCCACCTCGGCAATCTCGTCGAGGAGAACGATACCGACAAGATGTTCACCAACCCGGATGATCCGCGCACGCAGGATTACATCATGGGCCGCTTCGGTTGATTTCCAACGTCGGAACCCCTCACGATATTCAAGGATGATCCCATGGCATCGACACATATTTTCTCTGCCTACGACGACGACCTGAAGTACCTTTCCCGCCGGATTTCTGAAATGGGCGGCCTGGCCGAGCAGATGGTATCGGACGCTGTCCGCGCCCTCGTGAACGGCGACACGGCGCTGGCCCAGAAGGTCATCTCCGACGACGTGATCCTCGATCACGCCGAACGCGAAGTCGGCGACAAGGCGATCGTCACGATCGCTCGCCGCCAGCCGATGGCTGCCGACCTCCGCGAGATCATGGGTTCGATCCGCATCGCCGCCGATCTCGAACGCGTCGGCGACCTCGGAAAGAACACGGCCAAGCGCGTGATCGCGGTGCAGAACACCGGCGTGCCGCGCAAGCTCGCCCGTGGCCTCGAACACCTGTCCGAGCTGGCCCTGGTTCAGCTCAAGGAAGTGCTCGACGTCTACACGAGCCGTGCGGCCGACAAGGCAAAGTCGATCCGCGAGCGCGACGAGGAAATCGACGCGATGTACACCTCGCTGTTCCGCGAGATGCTGACCTACATGATGGAAGATCCACGCAACATCACGAGCTGCACGCATCTCCTGTTCTGCGCCAAGAACATCGAGCGCATCGGCGACCACGCCACCAACATCGCCGAGACGATCTACTACATGGCCACCGGTGCCCAGCCGGAAGGCGAGCGTCCGAAGGACGACACCGCCAACACCGTCGGTGCGGTGACGGAATAAGCGTTCCGGACCACGCCCCCAGGAGACCGAAACGAATGATCCCGAGAATAGCTGTTGTCGAAGACGAAGAAGCACTGAGCGTGCTTCTTCGCTATAACCTTGAGGCTGAAGGCTTCGACGTCGACACGATCTTGCGCGGCGATGAAGCCGAAATCCGCTTGCAGGAACGCACACCGGACCTGTTGATTCTCGACTGGATGCTGCCGGGCGTTTCCGGCATCGAGCTGTGCCGTCGTCTGCGCATGCGCCCGGAAACCGAACGTCTGCCGATCATCATGCTGACGGCGCGCGGCGAGGAGAGCGAACGCGTTCGCGGCCTTTCGACCGGCGCCGACGACTACGTCGTGAAGCCGTTCTCGACGCCGGAACTCGTCGCCCGCGTCAAGGCGATGCTTCGCCGTGCGAAACCGGAAGTTCTGTCGACCCTGCTGAAGTGCGGCGACATCGAACTCGACCGTGAGACCCACCGTGTCCACCGCAAAAGCCGTGAGGTTCGCCTGGGGCCGACGGAGTTCCGCCTTCTCGAGTTCCTGATGGCGTCGCCCGGTCGTGTGTTCTCACGCTCGCAGCTGCTCGATGGCGTCTGGGGTCATGACATCTACGTCGACGAGCGCACTGTGGACGTCCATGTCGGTCGTCTGCGCAAGGCGCTGAATTTCTCCAACATGCAGGACGTCATCCGCACCGTACGTGGTGCCGGTTACTCGATGGAAGCCTGAGGCTTCCATCCTGCTCCCAGCAAGAACGAGCAGCTGGGGGCTCGTCATGTGGGTAAGTCGCGAAGATCAGACTTCTCGCGAAACTCGCTCGACAGCGGCGGCAAGGCCCGCCGCTGGACTGGTCAGGGGTTTGGGGTCGCCTTTCACCAGATCCGCAGCACCTGCCATCGATGCCTTGCGAGAGCGACGATTGAGGCTCCCTCGCGATAGGCGGCATCGGCCGCCTCGGCAACGGCCGATAAATAACCAACACGATCGCCAGCCTTAAACAAGTCCCATGCTCCGGGGACACGGCGAACCTCGAACGGCGTTTGAGTTGCCGCAGTTGCCGCAGCAAACAACCGTGCGGTTGGCTCCAGGGTTGTTTCAACCGCGCAGAGGACGGCGATCCTTCCCCCGACCCGAACTGCCTGTTCTGCCAGGACGGCATCGATGCGAAGGGTAGGGACGGGCATCGTGCCCTCAAGTTCATCGATGGACGGCCCCAGGGTCGAGCATGTCAGGACAACAGCATCTGCGGTCTGGCCAAGCGACCGCAACACCGAGGCTGTCTCGCGGGCAATATCATCTGTCAGTCCGCCGGCTTGCTCGGCATTCGCGAGAAAATCTGCCCGAACCGCATGGGAGAGCACGTCTTTGGAAAGGCCAATCTCTCTGGCCGCGGCCTCGAAAACAGCAATATTGCTATCGGCCGTATGCAGGCAGGCTATTCTCATCGCGTTCTCCGGTCCGAGCAGCCACAAAATGGCATGGGGCTGATAGCTTCCTGGAAGCGCGCGTGCCCGACGTACATTGTTGCTGTGTCGGGGGCTCGAGCCCAACAAAAAAACGGGCCCGCGAAGGCCCGTTCCTATTCCTTATCCGGCTTCCGGATCAAGCGACCCGGTTGGCGGCCTTCCGGCGCTCGTTGACCGGCTGGTAGGCCATGCGTTGATGGTACGTGCAATACGGGGAGTTGTCAGGAGACTCGCAGCCGCAGAAGTGGAAGTCGTCCTTGAGCGGATCGCCGACCGGCCACTTGCAGGTGCGCTCGGTCAGTTCCGTCAGGCCGAGGCGGCGAGAGATCGGAACGACGACGTTCGAGGCAGGGCGGAACCGGACTTCCTCGACCGCATCGATATCGATTTCTTCCTTCAGCATGGTTGCGCCCTGCTGCCGGGTAACGGTGCGGGTCGCAACGCGCGATGCATAGTTCGGAGCGCGGGGAGCGGTCGTGGTGCGCTTCGGCGTGCGAACGGTCGTCGCGTTACCGCCGGCCTTGGCCCGGCCGGGCAGGCTGAGACGGTGGACCTTGCCGATCACGGCGTTACGGCTTACACCGCCAAGTTGTGCTGCGATTTGGCTGGCGCTCAGTCCTTCGGACCATAGCTTCTTCAGCTTCTCTACGCGCTCGTCTGTCCAGTTCATGCCCCTGTCTCCGCCTTGTTAGCGTTGGTGTAGGCAGAATCCTTCACCGTCGCCCCGGACGTATCCGAGGCAAGAAACGCTTGCTCGATTTTTGGTGACTAGTTCCGCCGCATGCAGTCTAGTAATTGAGTTTTAACCTAGTGTGAGGCCGACTCCGTGACAAGAGTCGGTTGAATCGCCGGGAATCGAATTTGTGGTTTTTCCCCAACTTGCTCGTGAGGAGAGTCATTTCTGCAACATTGCTTGTTGATAGTTGGCGTCGCCCCGATTAGCCGCTTGACGCATGCAGTAAATCCTCAGTTTTGTTGACATCGCAGTGCGAAAAGTAAATAGTGCTGCTCGCCGCCGAAAGGCGGCATTTTTAATTTTCCGGGCCTGCTTTTCTTAGCCGGAGTCCGGCTGCTGATGGTCAATGACAGGAGATCGCGCCATGGCTGAAGCCGCGCTATACGATACCTACTCTCGCGCCCCTTTGCGGTTCGAGCGAGGAGAGGGTGTATGGCTGATCACCGAGACCGGCGAGCGATATCTGGATTTCGGGGCGGGCGTGGCGGTCACTTCAGTCGGTCATGGCCACCCGCATGTCGTAGGCGCATTGAAGGAGCAGGCAGACAAGGTCTGGCACCTCTCCAACGTTTATGAGATTCCGGGCCAGGAAGCCTTCGCCAAGCGCCTGACCAACGCAACTTTTGCGGACAAGGTGTTCTTCACCAACTCCGGTGCCGAGGCGCTGGAATGCGCCATCAAGACGGCTCGTCGTTACCAGTTCTCCAAGGGGCATCCGGAGCGCTTCCGTATCGTCACTTTCGAAGGTGCCTTCCACGGCCGGACGCTGGCAACCATTGCCGCCGGCGGTCAGGAAAAGTACCTGGAGGGCTTCGGCCCGAAAACACCTGGCTTCGATCAGGTCGCCTTCGGTGACATCGAGGCCGTGCGCGCTGCCGTCACCAACGAGACTGCCGGCATCCTCATCGAGCCGGTACAGGGCGAGGGTGGTATCCGTCCCGCGACGACGGAATTCATGAAGGCGCTGCGCCAGCTATGCGACGAACATGGCCTTCTTCTCATTCTTGATGAAGTCCAGAGCGGCGTCGGCCGCACCGGCAAGCTGTTCGCGCACGAATGGTCTGGCGTCACGCCTGATATCATGGCCGTGGCAAAGGGTATCGGCGGGGGCTTCCCGCTTGGCGCCTGCCTCGCAACCGCGGAAGCGGCTTCTGGTATGAAGGCTGGCACCCATGGTTCCACCTATGGCGGAAATCCGCTGGCAATGGCGGTCGGCAATGCCGTGCTGGATGTGGTGCTTGGAGAAGGCTTCCTTCAGCAGGTGCGCGACGTTTCCCTGGTCTTCCGTCAGGGGTTGGCGTCCTTGAAGGATCGCTATCCTGACGTCATCGAGGATGTCAGAGGCGAAGGTCTGATGCTCGGCGTCAAGGCCGCCGTGCCATCCGCCGAATTGCTGCAGGCGATGCGAGCAGCCCACCTTCTTACTATTCCGGCCGGCGACAACGTCATCCGTCTGTTGCCGCCACTCGTCGTCACACCGGACGAAGCCCGTGAAGGGCTCGCCCGCCTCGAGCGTGCCGCGGAAACGGTACGCGCATCGGCAAAGAAGACGGCTTGAACGGAAAGGTGATCTGCCGAACGGCAGGCGTAACAGGTATACACAATGGCTTCCCCGAAACACTTCCTCGACCTCTCCGCAGTTGAAGCATCCGATCTGCGGCTCATCATGAACGACGCCATCTCCCGCAAGCAGGCCTTCAAGGCCGGGCAGGGGGACAAGCCGCTGGCCGGCAAGATGCTCGCCATGATCTTCGAGAAACCCTCCACCCGCACCCGCGTCTCCTTTGACGTTGGCATGCGCCAGCTTGGCGGCGAGACGCTGTTTCTGTCAGGCACCGAAATGCAGCTCGGTCGCGCCGAGACGATTGGCGACACGGCCAAGGTATTGTCGCGCTACGTCGATGCGATCATGATCCGCACCACCGATCATGCCCGCATGCTGGAACTTGCCGAGCATGCGACCGTTCCGGTCATCAATGCGCTGACCGACGATACGCATCCCTGCCAGATCATGGCCGACGTCATGACCTTCGAAGAACATCGCGGCCCGATCAAGGGCAAGACGATCGCCTGGACCGGCGACGGCAACAATGTGCTGCATTCGCTGGTCGAAGGCGCTGCGCGGTTCGGCTATCGCATGAATATGGCGGTGCCTCTTGGTTCCGAGCCCAAGGATCACTATTTGAACTGGGCCCGCAATGAGGGCGCCGAAATCATGCTTTACCATGATGCAGACCGTGCGGTCGCCGGCGTCGATTGCGTGGTGACCGATACCTGGGTCTCCATGAATCAGGAACATCGGGCCCGTGGTCACAACGTCTTCCAGCCTTACCAGGTCAATGAGGCCCTGATGGCGCAGGCCGGCAAGGATGCATTGTTCATGCATTGCCTGCCAGCTCATCGTGGTGAGGAGGTTACGGACGAGGTGATCGACGGCCCGCAATCCGTGGTCTTCGATGAAGCGGAAAACCGCCTTCATGCGCAGAAGTCGATTCTTGCTTGGTGCCTGGGCGCGATCTGAACCATACTGGACGCCACGTTTGGCCTTAGGGCCCGTCGGCCGCGCGAGCGGATGGATGCTCTTGTCCATCCGTTCTCAGACTAGGAGAAGACCATGGCAGAAACTGCAGCCGCCCTCGGCGAGTTCGATTTCGCCGGCGATGACCACGTCGTTCCCTTTCAGGTGGAAGGCCTGGATGTGCGCGGTCGCGCCGTTCAGCTCGGCCCCATGCTGGACGCGATCCTTGAGCGCCACAGCTATCCCGCGCCGGTTGCGAGGCTCTTGGCCGAAGTCGTCGTTCTCACGGTGCTCCTCGGCACATCACTGAAATTCGACGGCAAGTTCACGGTCCAGACCAAGGGTGACGGGCCGGTGGATCTGCTCGTCTGCGATTTCACGACGCCTGAGAATGTTCGGGCCTATGCGCGCTTCAACCAGGGTCTTCTCGACCAGGCGGTTGCCGCCGGCGAGATCGAGCCTGAACAGCTGCTCGGCAAGGGCATGCTGGCGTTCACGATCGACCAGGGCAAGTTCAGCCAGCCCTATCAGGGCATCGTTGCGCTTGACGGCGCGACACTCGAGGAAATCGCCGGAACCTACTTCCGCCAGTCGGAACAGATCCCGACGAGAGTGCGCCTTGCTGCCGCCGAATTGCTCGATCGCGACGAGGCCGGCAAGCCGCGTCATCGCTGGCGTGCCGGCGGACTTGTCGCGCAGTTCCTGCCGGAAGCGCCGGAGCGCATGCGCCAGGCGGATCTTCATGGCGGCGACGGCGATACCGCCGTAGGCCTGCACAAGGAAGATGATGCCTGGGCGGAAGCCCGCTCGCTCGTGGAAACGATTGACGCCGACGAACTGACCGATCCGCTCGTCGGAACCGAACGGCTGCTGTTTCGGCTGTTTCACGAACGCGGCGTGCGCGTCTATGAGCCGCGCAAGGTTTTCGACCGCTGCTCCTGTTCGCGTGAAAAGATCAAGGGCGTTCTCAAGGGCTTCTCGGCGGAAGAAATAGACGCCAGCCAGGAAAACGGCCAGATCGCCGTCACCTGCGAGTTCTGCTCGACGACCTATCGTTACGAGGTCGAAGAAGTCGCGCAGGCAGCCGAGTAATCAGTTCAAGACTCTGAGCAGTCCTGGTGAATCCAGTGAGAAGGCGGGTATTTCGACGTCGAAAAGCTCGCCTTCATCAGTTTCCATCTGATAATGGCCGAACATCAGTCCTGAGGGCGTATCGAGCGGGCAACCCGAGGAATACTCGTAAGTATCTCCCGGCGAAAGCTTCGGCTGTTCGCCGACGACGCCGGCACCGGTGACTTCGTCGACGATGCCGTTCTGATCTGTGATGTTCCAGTAACGGTTCACCAGTCGCACGGCCTTGTCGGAGTTGTTGCTGATAACAATCCGGTAGCCCCAGACATAACGATCGTCGTCCGGGTCGGATTGCTCCTCCAGGTAAAAGGGTTCGACGACGACTTCAATGTCTCGTGTTTGGGCGCGGTACATGCCTACACCATAGTCAATATACGTTACCGGTATCTTATACGACAGCGGATCCGTCAATAAACCGTGAGGCGATCATGCCTTGAATGCCGGCAATGGCAAAAGGTTTCGCGTGTTAAGCCTAATTTCCGCGCTTTTCACGCGAACGTGCGGGCTTGCGGCCGAATGAAAGCTCCGGCCGCAAGCGTTTGATCAGGAGTTGACCTTGGCAAGCGCCTGGGCGAAATCTTCGATCAGGTCGTCAGTGTCCTCGATGCCTGCGGAAAGGCGCACGGTGCCGCCCGAGATGCCGAGTTCGGCGCGTGCCTCGTCGGTCAGGTTCTTGTGCGTCGTTGTGGCCGGATGCGTGATCAGGCTCTTTGCATCGCCGAGATTGTTGGAGATTTTGACGATCTCAAGTGCGTTCTGCAGCGCGAAGGCCGCTTCTTTCCCGCCCTTGAGTTCGATCGCAACCAGCGTCGAGCCGCCCTTCATCTGCCTGGCAACGATATCTGCCTGCGGATGGTCCTTGCGGCCCGGATAGATGATCTTGGCGACCTTAGGCTGCTCGGCGAGGAAGTCCGCGATCTTCGAGGCGTTCTCGGTCTGCTGCTTGACGCGCAGTGGGAGAGTTTCCAGCCCCTTCAGCAATGTCCACGCCGTGAACGGCGACATCGCCGGCCCCGTGTGGCGGTAGTAGTCCTGCAGGTTCTCTTTTACCCATTCCGAGTCGGAAAGAATTACGCCGCCGAGGCTGCGGCCCTGGCCGTCGATATGCTTGGTCGCGGAATAGACGACGATGTGGGCGCCGAGTTCCAGCGGCTTCTGGAAGATCGGGGTCGCAAAGACGTTGTCGACGACGACCTTGGCGCCGATCTGGTTGGCGAGCTTGGCCACACCTTCGATGTCGACCACTTCAAGCGTCGGATTGGTCGGGCTCTCCAGGAAGAAAACCTTGGTGTTCGGGCGGATCGCCTTTTCCCAGTTTTCGAGGTAGCGTCCATCGACCAGCGTGCATTCGATGCCGTATTTCGGCGCGAGCGTCTCGACGACCCAGCGGCAGGAGCCGAAAAGGGCGCGGGCGGCAACGATATGGTCGCCGGCCTTGACCTGGCAGAGGATCGCGGCGGCAACAGCTGCCATGCCCGATGCCGTGGCGCGGGCTTCCTCGGCGCCTTCGAGCGCGCACATGCGCTTCTCGAACATGTCGTTCGTCGGGCTGCCGTAACGGGCGTAGATGTAGCCATCGGTCTCGCCCTTGAAGCGGGCTTCCGCCGCTTCGGCGCTGTCATAGACGAAGCCCTGCGTGAGATAGATCGCCTCGGAGGTCTCGCCGTACTGAGAGCGCAGCGAACCGCCGTGAACGAGTTGGGTTGCCGGGCGCCAGGTCTTGCTCATGTTTCACCACTTTCGAACAACAAAAAAACCGGCCGCGAAAAGCAGACCGGTTTTGCACCCGGTCTATTTAGCCACTTGTTTAACGTGGCTGCAAGCCGACCGGCCAAATCACCACGGGATAAAGCTGCAATACTGCCGTTCCGTGCTTGCGTCAATTCCTCGAGTTTGGTTTTGTCTGCGGCAAAATATGGATGGGGCATGATGGCTCGCGAAACAGGAATATTGGCAGATCGCGCGATCGCTGCGTTGTTTGAAACGGGGCGGCTCATTTCCGAGCGCGATCTCGACAGCGACCAGATCCAGCCGGCGAGCCTCGATCTGCGGCTCGGTGCAAAGGCATTCCGCGTCCGCGCCAGCTTCATGCCAGGCCCGAACAGCCTCGTTTCCGACAAGCTCGACCGCCTCAAGCTGCATGTCGTCGACCTCAGTGAAGGCGCGGTGCTGGAAACCGGCTGCGTCTATATCGTTCCGCTGATGGAGCGCCTCGACCTTCCGGCAGATATGTCGGCTTCGGCCAATCCGAAAAGCTCGACCGGCCGCCTCGATATCTTCACGCGCGTCATTACCGATTACGCCCAGGAGTTCGACAAGATCCCGGCCGGCTATTCCGGCCCGCTCTACCTCGAAATCAGCCCTCGTACCTTCCCGATCGTCGTGCGTCGCGGCTCGCGCCTGTCGCAGATCCGCTTCCGCGTCGGCCATTCGGTCTTGGGTGACCCGGAATTGCTGGCGCTGCATGATGCCGAAACGCTCGTCGCCAGCAAGCAGCCGAACGTCTCGGGCGGCGGGATTGCGCTGTCGATCGACCTCGCCGGCGACAAGGACGGCTTGATCGGCTACCGTGGCAAGCACCACACCGCCGTTGTCGACGTCGACAAGAAGGCGCAGCACGACATCTATGATTTCTGGGAGCCGCTCTTTAGCCGCGGCCGCAACGAGCTGATCCTCGATCCGGATGAGTTCTACATCCTCGTGTCGCGCGAGGCCGTCCACGTGCCGCCGCATTACGCGGCCGAAATGACGCCTTTCGATCCGCTCGTCGGCGAATTTCGCGTCCACTATGCCGGCTTCTTCGACCCTGGCTTCGGCCATGCCCCCGCCGGCGGTCGCGGCAGCCGCGCTGTTCTGGAAGTGCGCAGCCACGAAGTCCCGTTCATCCTCGAGGACGGCCAGATCGTCGGCCGCCTGATCTACGAACACATGCTCGAACATCCCGCCAGCCTCTACGGCACGGGCCTCGGCTCCAACTATCAGGCGCAAGGCTTGAAGCTCTCCAAACACTTCCGCATCTGACGCGACCGCTGCCGCTTGACAGCGGCGGCCATCTGTTGGAAGTCTCCGTCTAGCGCGGGTGTAGCTCAATGGTAGAGCAGCAGCTTCCCAAGCTGAATACGAGGGTTCGATTCCCTTCACCCGCTCCAACTCTGCCGCCGTGCCCGTTTACCAAATTTCCGCTTTCCATTTTGCCGCCGCGTCGAAGCGCGCTAATCCCTACGGTGAATTTTCTCTTAATGAGAGCCCGAGGACATGGCCGAACGCAGGGAAATAAGACCGCTCACGGGCTTTCGCGGCGTCGCAGCCCTCGTGGTTGTCACCTATCATTTTTTCCTGGCGATGGGAGGGACGGCGCCCTTCCTGTTCGATCGCGGCTATCTGGCCGTCGATGCCTTCTTCGTGCTGAGTGGCTATGTTCTCGCCTACAACTACGATGCGACCTTCAGAGCCGGCGCGGATGTCGCAAAGTACGGCGAGTTTCTTTTCCGCCGGTTTGTTCGTCTCTATCCTGCCTACATCGTTATTCTGTCGCTTGGCGTTATCAAGCTGGCGATCAAGCCCGGGCTTGGCGATTTCACGGCCTGGGATGCCTTCTGCAATCTGTTCATGCTGACGGGCTGGGGCTTGCATGCCAAGCCGGTCGTCGGGCTTTCTTGGTCGGTGAGTGCCGAGATCTTCTGCTACGCGGCTTTTCCGCTCGTCCTCATGCTCGGACGATTAAAGGCGATCGGTACCGGTGTCGCCCTGCTCGGCTTGGCCTTGTTGATCGTCACGATCTCGAAAGTCGGTGGTGGCATCAGCGGACCGATGGATGTCGTATCCGACGTCACGGTCTTCCCATTGCTGCGCGCCCTGGCCGGTTTCAGCATCGGCGTCATCCTATGCGGTCTGGCGGCTCGCCGGGTGGCCTTCAGTGCTTCTGTCGCCGATCTCGGCACCCTGCTTGCGTGCCTTGCTGTCGTCGCAGCCGCCACCTTCGATCAGACCGATCTTGCAACCTACCTCTGCATCGTCGGCGCCGTCTTCTGGCTGGCCGCGGATTCGTCATTGTCGAATGCGCTGTTTGCGAACGGGCCGGTCTATCGGCTGGGTGAGATCTCTTATTCCCTTTACCTCATCCACCCGCTCGTCTTCAGCGCCTTCGGGCGGCCGATGCTCGCCCTTCAGCCGGTGATTGGAGCGAGAACGACCTTGGCGATAGCCTATGTCGTCTGCGTCGGCGCAACCATTTTGCTGGCTTCGCTGTCCTACCGCTTCGTCGAAATCGGCGGAAAACGGGCATTGATGCAGCTGCGTCAGAGCGTGCTTAAACCCGCAAGCAGATAATCGGTGGTGGCGGTTACGCCCTTTCGATTAGTTGACGATTATCTAATATATATGGTTAATTTTTAACTATTCTCCGGTACACGGAACAGAGGCGGCGTCAGGCCGTTATCGGCTCACGACGAGGAGGAATAGCGGGATGCTTCTGAAAATCTTTACTGCGAAACGCGATGCGGTCGATACCGGCGAAACCGGTACCTATGCCGACGGCTACCATATGCCGGAGCTGGAAACGGCCGCCTACAAGCGTGGCGACAGCCGTTCGTCCTACGAGCGCGATTACGGCCGTGGACGCAAGATCGAGGAAGTCCCGCTAGGCTTTGCCTGATCATCCTGACATCATATTCGGCTCCTGCTGAACGAAAATGGGCGGCCACTGGCCGCCCATTTCATTTATGCATCTACGATGATGCGATCAGAATTCCGTCCAGTCTGCATCCTTGCTGGGCTCGGCGCTGCCGAAGGCGCTTGCGAGCTTCTGGCCAAGCGCACGCGCTGGCGAGGAGGATGGTCGCGAAACGCCGGGTGTCGCGACGCGGACCGGCGCCTTGCGGGTGACGACTGGCTGGGTGGCCGGCCGTGGAGCAGTGGCTACCTGAGCAGGCGCAGAGCGCGCGCTCGTCGGTACGAAGTTTGTTGCCATGCCACCGGTACCAGTCAGCTTGAACTGATCAAGCAGATTGCCGAGCGTTGCCGCTTCGGTCGCGAGCCTGTGGCTGGCAGCCGTGCTCTCTTCGACCATTGCGGCATTCTGCTGCGTGCCCTGATCCATGGTGTTGACGGCGGTGTTGATTTCCTGAAGGCCGGTCGATTGCTCGCGTGCGGCTTCCGCAATCGCGTTGACATGCTGGTTGATCTCCTGCACCTCGTGGACGATCTCGTCCAGCGCCTTGCCGGTTTCACCGACGAGCGAAACGCCGGATTGGACGTGGTCGCTTGAGGTCGTGATCAGTGACTTGATCTCCTTGGCGGCATTGGCCGAGCGCTGCGCCAGTTCACGCACTTCCTGCGCGACAACGGCAAAACCCTTGCCCGCCTCGCCGGCACGCGCGGCCTCGACCCCGGCGTTGAGCGCCAGCAGGTTCGTCTGGAAGGCGATGTCGTCGATGACACCGATGATATTGCCGATCTCGACAGAAGATTGCTCGATCTGCTGCATCGCATCGACCGCCTTGCGCACGACATTGCCGGATTTCTCGGCGCCGTTCCGCGTCCTGGCGACCAGCGAGCGAGCTTCCTCTGCGCGCTTGGCAGCGTCCTTGACCGTCGTTGTGATCTCTTCCAGCGCAGCGGCGGTCTCCTCGACGGAGGCTGCCTGCTGTTCGGTGCGCTTGGCGAGTTCGTCGGCGGCCGCACGGATTTCGCTTGAGCCGGCCATGATCGCGCGGGCGTTGGTGCCAACGGTCTGCATGGTTTCGTTCAGCCTGTAGACCGAGTTGTTGAAGTCCTGACGCAGTGCGTCGAGATCGCCGACGAACGGCGTGTTGATCTGCGATGCGAGGTCGCCTGCGGCCAGGCGACGGAGACCATCGCCAAGGGCGCCAACGGCGCGCGACAGGTCAGCCGCTTCCGTGGCTTTTTGCGCCTCGCGCTCGCGCCGTTCGCTGTCGCCGAGATTGCGGTTTCGCTCTGCCTCGTTTTCGAGGCGGCCGCGTTCGATCGCATTGTCGCGGAATACGGCAACGGCTTCCGCCATCTGGCCGATTTCGTCGCGGCGATCGAGCCCGTCGATCGGGCTTGCCGTCTCGCCCTTGGCAAGACGCGTCATGCGTTCGCGCAGCTTCGCCATAGGCGAGGAGATGCCGGCCTGCGCGATCCATACGCTCAATCCGATCGCGCCGAGGACGGCGATGCCGATCAGCGCGAAACAGAGATCGATGCGTCCGTTGACGTTGGCCGAGAGTTCGTCGCCGCCATCGTTGAGAAGCGACATCAGCGCATCGTTGTTGGCGATCAGCTTCGGCGTTGCGAGATTGAGCTTGGCGTTCAGATCAGCGACGACAGCAAGTGCGCCCGGCTTGTCCTTTGCCTGCGCGAGCTGAGTGGCTTTGGCGGCCAGCGTCTCCATCTCGTCCACGCTTGCGATAAGCTCGTCGGTGGCCGGCTTGCGGCTCGGGACAAGCTGGGCGGACTGCTGCAGGCGCTCACGAGCCTGGGTGAACCTGTTCGGTGCTGCGAGGGCCGCGTTGAATTCCGGCGTGTCAGGCGTCAGGTTGACAATGAAGGTTGCCTGCAGCACGGCGGCATTGGCTGACGCGCTGGCGCGCGAAGCCTGCATGGCGGCGAGCGCTTCATGGTCGATGAAGGCGCTGTAGGCGGCGTCGGCGCCACGGAATTCGCTGACGGTATAGACGAGGCCGCCGATCGAGATCAGGCCAAGAAGTGCGACGACCGATATGATCTTGGTGCGGATTTTGAGATGTTTCAGCATGGAGATCCACTTGAGGTCCAGCGTTGCGCTGAACTGGCATTTTTGGAAAACGAGAAGGGCGATCTGAAGGGGCAGGGAAATGCCTGGAGTGGCTCGACATGCGCATCATGCGTCGCGGTCAGAAAAGGGCCGGCGTCGTCGGTCTCGAATAGAGTCGATATTGCTTAATGCGGACCTAACGGCCGAGGGATGTCCAACGAAATTTTTAAGCGTTTCCGCTTTTGGCTGAATGGAACCGAGCGGGATGCAACTTGCCTTTTGTAACGGTCGGCAGGTGCGGCGTCTTGCTCCAGAAAAACGGCTTGAAGGGAAGCTCAAGGGCTGCGCGCCAGGCCGCAAGCGAGATCATCAGCCAGTAGACGGGAACCGCCAGCCAGCGCCGGCCGATCTGCTGTCGTTCATCCCGAAGCATCGCGCGCCGACCGAGCAGGTAGAACAGGCTGTAGCTCATTATCGTGTTGGCGATGTCGAGCGTGAAAAGAATTTGTTCGGTGCTGCCGGGTGGCGGAAAGCCGAGCAGCAGATAGGTGGCGGTTGTCATCAACAGGACGATGAGCCAAGGATGGGCGAGGGAGGAGATCAGCATCCCACCGATCAGCAACTGGAAAACGGTGAATGCCCGCGGTCCCATCTCCTTCAGGAGCACGAGCGGCGAACGCATCATGACAAGCCAGGTCTGCAGCCAGCCCTTGAACCAGCGGGTCCGCTGGTTCAGCCAGACCTTCGCCGTCGTCGGCGCGTCTTCATACGTCGGGCAGTCGATGACGCCGCAGCGGTATCCGAGCCGGCAGAGCCGCATGCCGAGGTCAGCGTCCTCGGTGACGTTGTGCGGATCCCATCCGCCTGCTGCCTTCAGCTCCGTGACGCGCAGATGGTTCGACGTGCCGCCAAGCGGCATCGGCAGGCGGTAGCTCGCCAGCATCGGCAGCAGCATGCGAAACAGCGCGGCATATTCGAGCGCGAAGGAGGCGGTGATCCAGGAGGCGCTTCCGTTGGTGGTCACAAGCGGCGCCTGCAGGCAGACGACGTCAGCGGACTTGCCACGAACTCGGCGTGTGCGGCGCGCAACTGATCCGGATGCGGTCTATCTTCCGCGTCGTAGATGACGAGAAACTCGCCGCGCACGGCGGCCAGAGCATAGTTGAGCGCCTTGGGCTTGGTGCGCGGCTGCATCGCCGGCACCTCGACGATTTCGAATTGCGGTCCGAGCTCCTCGGCCCGCAGGGCGGCAATGGTCGGGTGATCGTCGGCTTCGCAGATGAGCTTGATGTCGAGCTTTGAGGCCGGCCAGTTCAGCCGTTTGAGAGCCGCCACAAGCTGGCCGGCGACTTCGGCCTCCTTGTAGAGGGCAACGAGCACCGTATAGACCGGCAGTCGGTCGGTTGTCTGCGGTATGGCTGCCGATTTGCGCGTATGGCCAAGAGCGAGCGCACGCAGCAGAATTGCCCCCATGTAGATCATTGAGACGGTCAAGTGCACGATGAGCCCGGTCGCTACACCGGACGCAAAGGCGGCGGCTGCGGCACAGAGGCCGAGCCCTGCCAGAAAACCCTGCTTGCCTGAAAGCACGATCCGCGCGCTGAACCCGGCTCGTGTATCGAACAGGTGTCGGGCGCTCTCCTTGACGCGACGCTCGGCGCCGCAGCGCCAGACGGCCTGCCGCAGTGCCGAGGGTGTCGTGATGACGGTTCGCTCCGAGAGCGTCGGGCGGTCGCGCATGAATGCGGCGATCTCGTCGAGTTTCGAGATCTCGGGCACGATTGCCAGAACGGCGCCGCTGACATGGTTGAGCCTGACCATGCGCGCATCGATCAGCTGCGTGTCCAGCGTCTTGCTGTCGGCGATCAACGGAGCGTCGATGGCGGGAAGAAACGAGAGCCTCAACGCTCGCGCCAAGCCGGCATAGTAACTGTCGGGATCGACCGTGCCGCTTGCAAGCAGTTCACGCTCTACGGTCGTACCATTGTTCCGAGCGGCGATCGCTGCGCGTGCGATGATCGGCTTCCCGATGCCGAACCTGAGCAGCGCATCGATTTCCACCTGGAACGAATCGAACGCCGCCCTTTGCGGAGCGGGCTGGTCGCGAGACGCTATAGCGATAGTGTGCGGCGCTGCCTGGTCGGCTTCCAGCCCACCCAGCGCATATTCCCCGATACGCATGACTCTGATACACCGTCGTTAGTTGTGGCAGTGCATGTTCATCCCCGAGGCGGATCATAATGGTGCGAATAAAACCGGCATCTCTCAATCTTAAGGGGTTTTTCTTCTTATGGCTGTCAGTGGTTGCATTTCTCACCCCTAAAATGCTGCTTGCGCAGCAATCGGCGCCATCCTTGCCGCTCCTCTTTGATTCCAGGGAGCGATTGGCCAAGCCCGATCTGTCTGCGCTGGTACGCCTTCGCTTCCTGACCTCGGTCGATTTTCCGCCATTCAATTTCATGGATCAGAACGGCAAGCTCTCCGGCTTCAACGTCGATCTCGCTCGCGAGATCTGCGCCGAACTGGAGATTGCCGACAAGTGCCAGATCCAGGCTCTGCCGTTCGCGGACCTGAAGGACGCGCTCGCGGCTTCGCAGGGTGATGCCGTGATCGCGGGTGTTGCGGTCAGCGAGCAGCTGCGCAGTCAGTTTGCCTTTTCACGTCCGTACCTGATGCTGCCAGCTCGCTTTGCGCGCAATCTGAAGGCGCCGCTTCAGGGGGAAAGCGCCGCTGCCCTCGCGGACCGACCGGTTGGCGTCGTGAAGGCGACGGTTCACGAAGCGATGCTGGCTGCCTATTTCCCCAAGGTGAAGGCCGTGGCGTTTGACAGCAAGGAGGCGCTGCTCACCGCATTGAAGGATGGCAAGGTGGAGGCAGCCTTTGCAGATTCCCTGCAGCTTTCCTTCTGGGTGGCGTCGCAGGCCTCAGGCAATTGCTGCGCACTCTTCGATGGCCCCTACACCTCGGAACGCTTTCTCGGTGAGGGCATGACGATCATGCTGCGCCAGAAGGACGATGTCTTGCGAGCGGCCTTCGACCATGCGCTGGCCGCGTTGTCACGCAGCGGCCGTCTCCAGGAAATCTACCTGCGTTATTTCCCTTACGGCCTCTATTGAGCGGAAACGGCTGATCAGCCCTTGCGGAAGCGTGCGATCGCGCTGCGTTCGATGGCGGCGCAAGTGAGCTTGTCCAGACCGAAGCGATCGCGAAGCAGGCTGAGCAGGCGCAGTTCCTCGGCCTTGACGGAAAGATCTGCCGAAGCGACTTCCACGGCAAGCGCATAGGCCGTGTCGTAGAGGCGGACCGGCAGCGTGTCCTTGACGGTTTCGAGCACGATGTCGAGCCCCTCGGGTCCAGCGAGAAGGGCGGCGCAGTCGCGGGCCACCGAAATAAGCTTGTCGTCGTCGAAACCTCTGAAGACCGGCAGAAAGCCGATCAACTGGCCGATTCTTTCCATCTCGCGATCATTCATCGTGCTGTCGACGGCGGAGGCCATCACCATCACGTAGATCAGTGCGTCGTGGGGCGAAAGCGGCTTGTTCATGCGGGAAAGGTCCTCTCTGTTGGACACAGAGTTTAGGGAGTGGCCGGCGGCATTACAAGGGATCGGACGGCCCTTCCGGCAGTGGTTCCGTCGCTGGTGTCAGCGGATCGCCCTTGCGCGGATCATCGCCATAGATCCCTTTCTTCTCGTCCTTCGCAGTCTTTCCGATGTCCGCCAGGGACGAACCCTCCGACGGTGCGGCCCAGCCGTTTTCCACCAGCCATCGCGAAATGTCCTGCGCGCCGATCTTGCACGATGCGCTTGTTGTTCCGCTCCAGCTCGCGTTGTCGAGGTCGCAATGCACCGTGCGCAACCGCAGAAACAGCCGGAAATTGGTCTTCGCCAGCATGCCGCAAGGCCATTCTCCTCCGTCGGTGCCATTGCAGACCTTGTCTGAAGGTGTCGCTTCTATCCCCGCAAGCTGCAGACGACGGTCGCCGAAGCCGAGAATGCCGGCGCTCTCGGCAACGGGACGCGGTAGATCAACGCCGTTGTCCGCTTTCACTTTCGGCGTTTCCGGGATTGCCGCAGCCACGCGTTCCAACGGTTTTCCATCGACGCTGGCCGGGTAGAACTGGCTTGCGTCATCGATGGGCCGGGCGTTCATGCTGGCGGCGGGATCGGTGGTCGGGGCAGGCGCTGCTTCCATAAGCGGGGGTGAAGTTGCTTCATCGTCGGCCGCCGCCGTTTGCTGCGTATCGGTCCGCAGACGCTGGCCACCGGTGGCGATCAGTGCGACCACAATCCCGATCCCCGCAACAGACGTGAGTATTGTCGCAGGACGCATGGAAGATTTTCCTATTGGCTCGCCCAGATGATACGGGCAATCCAGTCTACGTCGGAAAGCTCGATCGTCCGGTTCGGATGCTCAGGGTTCAGCGACATCAGCTCTATCGAACGCGGGCTCTGGCGCAGCAGCACCTTCGCCATCACCTCGCCCTCACGCGTCTTGACGACGACGCGGTCGTTGCGGCGAACCTGGGCGCCTGGCTCGACGATCAGCACGTCACCGTCGCGATAAAGTGGCATCATGCTTTCGCCCTGGACTTCCAGCGCATAGACGCCAGCCTTCTGCGATGGCGCGGCGGGAAACTCGACGACATCCCAGCCCTGTCCGGCCGGAAAACCGCCGTCGTCGAAGAAGCCGCCGGCACCCGCCTGCGCAAAGCCGAGAAGGGGAATGGAGCTGCCCTGCGGCGGAAACGCACCCTCGGGGAGGGAGGAAAAGCCTTTGGCGGGCCGCATGAAGGTCAGAAACTGCTCCATGCTGGCGCCTGTCGCATCCAGTACCTTGGCAATTGATTCCGTTGATGGCCAACGAAGACGTCCATCGGCAGAAAGTCGCTTGGATTTGTTGAACGAGGTCGGGTCGAGGCCTGCACGTCGGGCAAGACCTGACGGCGTCAGGTCATGCCGTTCGGCAAGCCTGTCGATCGCTCCCCAGATCTGCTCGTGTGACAGCATGTTTCAATCCGTGCGCCTGCATGCGGAGATATTTCAATCCGCTGAAATATTAGCTGCAAGCTTTACGGGAGTAAAGAGACGAGAGGAATAAAATCCTCTTCCTCTCAGGCGACGAGCGCCATGTTGATCTTGCCGAGCTGGATCACGGCCTGTGTGCGGCTGTCGACATTCAGCTTGAGCAGGATGGCTGAGACATGCGCCTTGATCGTAGCCTCGGAAACACCGAGCTCATACGCGATCTGCTTGTTCAGCAAGCCTTCTGCCAGCATCGTCAGCACGCGGCTCTGCTGTGGCGTGAGCGTATGCAGCCGGTGGATCAGGTCGGCGACATCAGGATCCTGTTCCTGTCCGTCGCGATAGCTTTCGGGCGTGGCGATATCGCCGGCAAGAACCGTCTGGATGCCGTGGCGGATGTCCTCGATGCCAGATGATTTCGAGATGAACCCGGATGCGCCGAGTTCAAGGGCGCGACGGATGGTCGTCGCGTCGTCCGTTGCGGAAATGATGACGATCGGCAGGCCGGTAAACTCGGAGCGCAGCGCCATCAGGCCGGAAAAGCCGCTGACGCCGGGCATCGAAAGATCGAGCAGCATCAGCTCGGCGTCTGGATGTGTGCCGGCCGCCATTCGGGCAGCGGCGAAATCGCCGGCTTCGACGATATCAGGATGGCCTTCCATACCGATCACCGCCTGGCGAAGCGCATCCCGAAAAAGCGGGTGATCGTCGGCGATGATGATTGTCTGTTCCTGCATCGATCACTCCCTCCCAAGAGCTCGATTGCCCCGCATGGCGCGTACTCCCTATACGCTCCATGCCTCAATTCCGATCTGACTATATCAAATCAGGTCTTTTGCGGAAGGGCATTGCGTTGGTCTTCACTTTGGAATTCCTTCACTATCCCCATGAAGCTGCGCATCCAGCGCTCCATGATGCCGATCGAGCGGTCGATTTCGGCGTCCGAGGGCAGCGCCTTGTTGACAATGCTCTTGTTCTCAAGCGCCGTGACGCGGGCCGAAAGCCGGTCGAGTTCCTGTTCGTAGGCAGCGCGCTCATCGGCGGCCATGCGGCAGACGAGCGCGCCGTCCTTCTCCTCGTAGAGCGACATCGCGCCTGTCTGCTTGTCGAGCCGCACGAAATGGTCGCCGCTACGCTCGAGTTGGAACCGCGACGTGTCCGCCTCGGCGGCATAAGCGCCGAGCGGCAGAAGAAGAATGAAAAGGCCGATTGCGATATTTCTCATGGTTTCCTCCGGAAATCTCGGTGGCTGCCGCATTTTTCGCGGCGAGGCGTGGACATCGCCGTCGCTTTGCGGCAAAGCCCGGAAAGACCAGCCATTCTGAGGCCATCATGACCCTGACACCCACGCTTTACAAGATCGTGACGGAAACGCTCTGGCAGGAGGCGAAGGCCGCCGGTGTTTTTCGCGGGGCTACGATCGACCTCACGGACGGCTATATCCACTTCTCGACAGCCACACAGGTCAAGCAGACGGCGGCGCTCTATTTCGCCGGCCAGACCGGGTTGATGCTCGTTGCCGTCGACAGCGGCAAGTTCGGCGACGAGCTCGTCTTCGAGCCATCGCGCGGCGGCGCTCTCTTCCCGCATCTCTATGCGGAGCTGCCACTGTCGGCCGTGCTGTGGGAGGCGCCGCTTCCCCTCGATGTCGCCGGCCAGCATATTTTTCCGGACCTTGCACCATGATCGATCTTTTCAAGCACGCCGCCCGCAAGGGTCTTTTTCTCTTCGACCCTGAAACCGCGCACGGCATGTCGATTGCCGCGCTGAAAACAGGTGCGGTGCCGGCCTGCCGGATCGCGCCGGATCCACGCCTGCGGCAGACCGTTGCCGGGCTCGATTTTATCAATCCGATTGGCATGGCAGCCGGCTACGACAAAAATGCTGAAGTTCCGGAAGCACTGCTGAGGATCGGTTTCGGCTTCACCGAGATCGGCACCGTGACGCCGAAGCCGCAGCCCGGCAATCCGCGTCCCCGCATCTTCAGACTGGTCGAGGATGAGGGCGTCATCAACCGCCTCGGCTTCAACAATGAAGGCCATGACGCTGCCTTGGCGCGGCTGTCGGGCATTCGCGGCAACGGCATGATCGGCGTGAACATCGGTGCCAACAAGGATAGCGAAGATCGCATCGGCGATTATGTCCTCGGCATCCGCCGCTTCTACTCCGTGGCGCGCTATTTCACCGCCAACATCTCGTCGCCAAACACGCCCGGCCTGCGCGATCTCCAGGCGCGCGAAAGCCTGGCAGCTCTCTTGTCGGCAGTGCTTGCCGCCCGCGACGCCGAAGCCGAGAAGGCAGGCAGAAAGATCCCGGTCTTCCTGAAGATCGCGCCCGATCTCACGGAAGAAGGCATGGACGACATCGCTGCCGAAGCGTTGTCGCACGCTCTGGATGGCCTGATCGTTTCGAACACCACGCTGTCGCGCGAGGGTCTAAGCGATCAGCGTCAGGCGAAGGAGGCGGGAGGACTGTCCGGCAAGCCGCTCTTCGACAAATCGACTGCTGTTCTCGCCAGAATGCGCAAGCGCGTCGGCAGTGCTATGCCGATCATCGGCGTCGGCGGCGTTTCATCAGCCGAAACGGCGCTGGAGAAGATCAAGGCCGGTGCCGATCTTGTGCAGCTCTATTCCTGCATGGTCTACGAAGGCCCGGGCCTGCCGGGAACGATCGTTCGCGGCCTCTCGAAGCTGCTTGATCGGGAGCAGGTCAAGTCAATCCGCGACCTCAGGGACACGAAGACGGACTACTGGGCGGCCCGGAACGTCTGATCTGCCCGCGGCCTGACGAGCATCGCCAGGAATACGCCGCGAAAAAGCAAAAAGCCGTTCATCGCCAGCCATAGGCCATGGTTACGAAACAGCGGCACGAAGACTGCGAGCGCGATCAGATAGGCGGCAAACGACATCAACATCCTATTGCGCATGTCGGTCGACCATGTGGCGCCGATGAACACGCCGTCCATCAGGAAGGCCAGCGCGCCCGTCAACCCGGTGACGGCGGCCCAGGGAAGATAGGCTTCGGCTGCCTGCTGGACTTCGGGCGACGTGGTGAGCACCGAAATCAGCCAGGGGCCAGCCAGCAGGAAGAATACGGAAATGATACCGGCAAGCCCGAAAGACCAGAGTGCCGTCAGCTTCAGCCCGCGGTCGAAGGCAGGGCGGTAGCGCGCCCCGATCGCCCGTCCGGTGATCTGCTCGGCGGCGTTGGCAAGGCCATCGAGATAATATCCTGACAGCAGGAAGAAGTTCATCAGCACCGCGTTGGCCGCCAGCGTCACCGCCCCGAAGCTTGTGCCGATCCGCGTCATCAGTGTGAATGCGGCTAGGAGCACGAACGTTCGGATCAGAATGTCGCGGTTCAGCGCGAAGAGTTCCGCCAGCCGGTGCCGTGAAAAGATCTCCGCGCGCGTTGGTCGCTCTGCACTGTCGAAACCGCTGAGAACGATGAGCAGGCCAACAACTGCCCCCGCCGTTTCGCCGACCATCGTGCTCCAGGCGACGCCAGCCACGCCCCAGTCGAGCCAGAGACCGAGCAAGATTGCCAGCACGATGTTGGTGCCGTTGATGATTGTTTGCAGCAGCAGGCCGACGCTCCCCTGGCCGCGTCCGAGCACGAAACCGAGGATCGCATAGTTGGCAAGTGCTGCCGGCCCGGCGAGAATGCGGATGGAAAAGTAGGTGCTGGTGGCCGCCGCAACGGCATTCTCCGGTCCCATCAGCTTCAATCCCGCCGCCAGAAGCAGCGGCGAAAGACAGAGAAGCGCTGCGCCGCAGCCGAGTGCCGAGATCAGCGCTCGCCAGAAGACGCCTTGCTGGGCATGTCGGTCATGCCGTCCGAACGCCTGAGCCGTCAGTCCGGTCGTGGAAGCGCGCAGGAAGTTGAAGCTGCCGAGGATAAGATCGAACAGCATGGCGCCGATCGCCAGTCCCGCCAAAGCGTCCGGCTGACCCATGTGGCCGACGACACCGGTGCCGACGAGGCCGAGCAGCGGCGTCGTGATGAAGCCGAGCGTCATTGGAATGGCGATCGACAGCACCAGCCGGTGCGTTACGTCGAATGCCAATCCGTTTTCGCGACTGCCGGTATCCATGCCTGCCTCTATTCAGATGAGGCAAGAATCGCCTCAGGTCGACAGTACCATTGCCCAGTAAGGCACGTTTCTGGAAGCCGGATTGTGCGCAACGGCAACGCCGATGCCGTTATACCTGCCGAGCATGTTTTCCAGATGATGCGGGGAGTTGATCCAAGCGGTCACAACGGCCGGGACCGACTGTTGACCGGCGGCGATATTCTCGGCGGCAGGCAGCCGGACGCCACTCGCCTTGACGCGCGGCCCGAAACCATCGGCGATGCCCATCACATGCTTCATCTTGCCCGCCGATGCCATACGCTTGGCCTGGAACAAGGCGGCAGCCGTGGCTGCCGGGTCGATCGAGAGCGGAGGCAGGCCATTCTTGGCGCGCAACTGGTTGACGAGCGGCAAGGCAGCAGCCGTCTGGTCCTCGCCATCGGAAGGCGTCGAGGGCTTTTGCGGCGCGGTCGCGCAGCTTGCAACGCCTGCGACAAGCGCAAGCCCGGAGACGCGTAGCAGACCGCGACGTGAGAGAATGAAAGAGGTCATGTTACCGGCGATAGCTGAAGAGACGGATGACGAGGAAGATCGGGATCACGACGGTGGCGCCGAGCAGCAGGTAGTCGCCGACGCGGCCGAGTGCGGAGAAGCCGCGATGCCAGACTTCCAGAATGAAATTGCGGACGCCGTAGACGAAATCGAGCGGTGCCCAACCGAAGACGGCCATGATGAAGCCGACGATCAGCGACACCACCAAAAGCTTGACCAACGTACGGCCGAGCGAGTCGCCGAGAAACTTGTTCACCTGATCGGACATGCACCATCTCCTGTTCATCCCTGAAATACGGGCGCGAATCGTCGCTCGCAAGCCTTTTTCAGGTCTGGCGCCTTCGCCTCTGAAATAGGACTTGAGTTTTTTTGTGGCCGCAGCCAAATGCGGGCCGATCCCAACAGGTCTTCACCATGCAGCCGAACCAGCTCACTTCAGGCGACGTCATCGCCGATCGCCGCGCCGACTATGCCAAGATGCTCGACGAAAGCGGTGAGCCGGATGCCGCCGCCGAACTCATGGAGCAGGCGCTGGAGCTCGTGCCGGGTTGGGCGGCCGGATGGTACCGGCTGGCAGCTTACCGCGAGAAGGCCGGCAACAAGATTGGCGCGATCGAGGCCTACAGGCAGACCCTGGCGGCAAGCCCGGACGATATCTTCGGCGCGGGGCTCAAGCTTGCGCTGCTTGGCGACATCGAGACGCCCGACCAGCCGCCGAGCAGCTATGTGGAGCGCCTGTTCGACGACTATGCGGATCGCTTCGAAACCTCGCTGGTCGAGAAGCTTGACTACAGCGTTCCGGCAAAGCTCGCCGCCCTCGTTGCGACGACCGGACGCGACTATGCTCTCGCCGTCGACCTCGGCTGCGGCACCGGCCTTATGGGACCAGAGATCCGCGACCACGTCGCGCGGCTCGAGGGTTTCGATCTGTCACAGAACATGCTCGCCAAAGCAGCCGAGAAGCATGTCTACGATCATCTGGCGCAGGCCGATCTCTCGCTGCCACCGGAAGCAACAGGCCTCTTTGCCGATGGCGCGCTGCATCGCGCCGATCTGGTCACGGCAGCCGACGTGCTGATGTATCTCGGCAATCTTGAAAGCGTCTTCGAGGCGGTCGCTGCGCTGACGGGACCGGGTGCCGATTTCGCCCTTTCCGTCGAGGATGCCGGCGGAGGAGAGGGCTTCCACCTCGCGCCGTCGCTGCGATATGCGCATTCGGAAACCTACGTAAGGGCCCTGTGCGACCGTCACGGTCTGGAAGTTGTCACCGTGAACAAAACGCCCATTCGCAAAGATGGCGCGAATGTCATTTCGGGCATTCTGTTCCTTACGCATAAGCCAGCGTAACGGAACGATTCTTGCGAAGTGATAATAGGTCAGCATTGCTTACGTATTTCGCTTGATTGCCCGGCGAAATCCCTGATAATCTTTAGCAATTCGCCGCGTAGGATTGTCGCAAGAGCCTCAGCGGAATTCATTCTTCATCTACATTCCGCGTCGCTCGGGTTTCCCGGGCGTTCTTGAACTCGTCTGCCGTTTGGGGATCAACGACATGGCACAGCTCATCAATGCCCTTGGTTTCTGGAACACCAGCGCCACCCGCCATACGCCTGTCGAGGACGTACAGGGGATTTTCTCGGGCAGCCTGATTGCTGCGCTCGGGCTTTACATGCTGGCGAGCGCCGGGCTTCTGACCGGGAGCACCGCCGGCATCGCGTTCCTGCTCCACTATGCCTTTGGCCTGAATTTCGGCCTTGCTTTCTTCCTTCTCAACCTGCCGTTCTTCTATCTCTCCTGGAAGCGCCTCGGCGTGGCCTTTACGGTGAAGACCTTCATTGCCATCGGTCTCACCTCGCTGATGACGAACCTGCAGCCGAAGGTCATGGATATTTCCGCCATTCACCCGGCGTGGGCAGCGCTTCTTGGCGGCGTCTTGCTGGGCTTCGGCCTGCTGGCGCTCTACCGTCACCGCGCCAGCCTCGGCGGCGTCGGCATCCTCGGCATCTACATGCAGGAGCGGTTCGGCATCCGCGCCGGCCTGGTGCAGATGGCGATCGATCTCTGCGTCCTTGCCGCCGCCTTCTTCGTCACCACGCCGCCTGTCGTGTTCTATTCGGTTCTCGGCGCGGTGGTGCTGAACCTCTTCGTCGCCATCAATCACCGGGCAGACCGCTACATCGCGCTCTGAGACGCGCCGCAATCAGCCGACGAGATTGCCGAACCTGACGGAATAGATCCGGTCGCGCCCGAGCAGGTGCGCGATCAGCGCATTGTGGTCGAAGAGGCCCTTCATCGCCTTGTGGCGAAGATCGAGGCCACCGGTCATGACGCCGAATGCCGGCATCAGCAGTCGGGCGCCGTCGGTGGCAAAGCACGGGCGGCGGACGGATTTCTCACGACGACGAACGGTCGCGGCCGGATGCAGATGCCCGGCAATCTCGCCCTTCTGCAGGCCGCCTTTCGGTTCATGCCGGAAGGTCAGCCCGCCATAGTGCATTTCGTCGACGGAGGCGCCTGGCAGGTCGACCGTGCCGGCGGGATCATGGTTGCCGTTGATCCAGATCCATTCGCGGCCGCGCGCCATTTCCGCAATCAGGCTCCGGAATGCTTCTGGCAGGTGCGCCGAGCCGACGCGGTCGTGGAAGTTATCGCCGAGAGAGACCACCAGCTTCGGGTCGTAGCGGGTGATGACGGCCGAAAGCACGGTCAGCGTTGCGAGCGTATCGTAGGGCGGCAGCATCATGCCGCGACGGGCGAAGGCCGCACCTTTTTCCAGGTGCAGATCGGATACGACGAGAATGCCGGCATCGGGCATGTAGAGCGCGCCGAGCGGGTCGCAGACGGCAGCAACGCCATGCACGGCGGTCTCAACGCCAGGCAGCGTGGCCACTCCGTTCAATTCACGCGCAAGCGCCAGGCGGTTCATCAATCTCGTCGATCTTGATCCTTAAGCGCTTCCTCAGGCAGCGCTCGTTATCGTGCGAGCCGGATAGCGATCCGGCATTATCTAGGCCAGTGCCTCGGCAATCAGATCATCCGCCGCTTCCGCCAGCACTGCGTCATGCGCTTCCCATGCACCGGCTCTTTGCCGATCTCCAGCATGACCGGAACCGCCAGCGGCGAGATGTGGTCGAGCGCACGATGCGTGATGTGGCCCTTGATTCGCCTGAGCATATCGCCAAGCCGTGAAATATCCAAAAGCCCGGTCGCCGCATCCTGCCGTGTCGCCTGCAGCAGGATGTGATCCGGCTCGTGGGTTCGAAGCACATCGTAGATCAGATCGGCCGACACCGTGACCTGTCGCCCGGTCTTTTCCTTGCCCGGGTGACGGCGCTCGATCAAGCCTGCAATCACGGCGCAATTGCGGAAGGTGCGCTTCAAGAGAAAGGATTCGTCGAGCCAGCTTTCGAGATCGTCGCCCAGCATGTCCTCATCGAAGAGATCGGCGAGGCTGAGCCGGCCGTTCTGGATCATCAGCCCCATGTCTTCGAAGCCCCAGATGCGAGCGAATAATCCGTCGCGACGAAGCCGAGCGGCTTGGCGCCGGCCCGCTCGAGCCGCCGCGTCAGCAGCATGCCGAGCGTTTGGTGCGCCAGCCGCCCTTCGAAGGGATAGACGACCATGTAGCAGCGGCTGCCGCGCGGGAAGGTTTCGATCAGCAGTTCGTCGCGCTTCGGCAACATCGACTTCTCGTTCTGGATCGCCAGCCAGTCGCGCACCTGATCCGGCAGATGGTGCCAGCGATCAGGATCGGCGATCATCGAACGCACCTGATCGGCCAGATAGGTGGAGAGCGGAAACTTGCCGCCGGCGTAGGAGGGGATCTTCGGGTCCATCGAGAAGGCTTGCGAAGCCAGCGCCTCGTTCTCGCGGATGCCCTCGAAGCGGAGCACCTTGCCGGCGAAAATGAAGGTGTCGCCGGGCGACAGCTGCTCGAAGAAATACTCCTCCATCTTGCCGAGCGTCGCACCACCGCGACCGATCCGGCCGCCTTCGCCGCGCTTGACCATGCGCAGGTTGAGCATCGGGCTTTCAACGATGGTGCCGAGATTCAGCCGGTATTGCTGCGCCACCTGCGGGTTGGAAACGCGCCAGCGTCCCTCCTTGGTCTTGCGAATGCGGGCGTAGCGCTCATAGGTGCGCAGCGCATAGCCGCCCGTCGCAACGAAATCGACGACGCGCTCGAAGGTCTCCCAGGAGATATCCGCATATGGCGAGGCGCTGGTGATCTCATCGTAGAGCTCCAGCATGTCGAATGGCTCGGCGCAGGCCATGCGAGCACATGCTGTGCCAGTGCATCGAGCGCACCCTTGCCGACGGGCGGCGTGTCCTGCGCGCCGATATAGTTCGCGTCGAGCGCGGCCTGGCATTCCATCACCTCGAAGCGGTTGGCCGGCACGAGGATCGCCTTCGAGGGCTCATCCATGCGGTGATTGGCGCGGCCCTGCGCTGGGCAAGCCGCGACGCACCCTTTGGCGCACCCACATGGACGACGAGATCGACATCGCCCCAGTCGATGCCGAGGTCAAGCGTCGAGGTAGCAACGACCGCCCGCAGCCGGTTTGCCGCATCGCGGCCTCCACCTTGCGGCGCTGCCGACATCGAGCGAACCGTGATGCAGCGCGATCGGCAGGTTCTCC
>NZ_CP043499.1:900000-1185000 GCF_009498215.1 Rhizobium grahamii
TGACCGAGGTCCTCCGCTCCGCCTATCTTGCAATTCCTCCTGGCCAGCTAGAGGCGGCAGTCTCGATCGGCATGCGGCCGCGCAAGATCGTAACCCGCGTCGTCATTCCGCAAATGATGCGACACGCCGTGCCCGGCATGGGCAATCTCTGGCTGTCCATTACCAAGGAAAGCGCCATCATCTCGGTTCTCGGGTCTTTCAGCGAACTGCTCTATACGGGCTACCGTGCGGCGGCGAGCACCAAGCAATACATTCTCTTCTACGGCCTGACCGCGTTGCTTTTCCTGCTGATCACGTTGGTATCCGTTTTCGCGATCAGCCGCCTTGAGAAGCATTTGAATCGGGGGCATCGCTGATGGAAACGATCACCAACGTCATTTCCTTCCTCCCCGCTTTGATCAAGGCGACGCCGCTGACATTGCTTCTGACGGCAACGGCGGGAATCTTCGGCCTGATCATCGGCACGCTCGCGGCACTTGCCCGCCTCTCTCGCCACCGCCTGCTGGCATGGCCCGCCTTCGCCTTCACCTTCGCCTTTCGTGGCACGCCTTTGCTGGTTCAGATCTACCTGATCTACTACGGCCTTGGTCAGATCCTGCCGGAACCTGGGTTCGGCATAGTTTCCTATGGCCCTATCTGCGGGACGGCCTGTGGTACGCGATCGCGGCATTGAGCCTGAACCAGGCGTCCTATAATGCGGAAGTCATCCGTGGGGCGATCCAGGCAATCCCACGCGGCCAGGTCGAGGCAGCGCTGTCGATCGGCATGCGGCCGTGGACGATCCTTCGTCGCGTCACGTTGCCTCAGGCGTTCAGGCAATGCCTGCCGGTTCTGACGAGCGATCTGATCATCCTTTTGAAGACCACGTCGCTCGCCTCCACCATCACCATTCTTGAGGTGATGGGAACAGCGCGGATGCTGCAGCGTCAATCGTTGCAGATCTTCGAACCGCTGATTGCCGCCGGCATCATCTATTTCGCAGTGGTCTTCATCCTGACCCGCATCATGAACGTCGTCGAACTCCGCATGACGCGCTACCGCGCCGCTCGGACGTGAGCTTTAGAGCCTCGGGAGGAATTGAAATGGTCGAGACAGCACTCTCTGTAAAAGACATCCACAAAAGCTTCGGTGGCGTCGAGGTTCTCAAGGGCATCTCGTTCGAAGCCCGCAAGGGTGACGTGATCTCCCTGATCGGAAGCAGCGGCTCGGGCAAGAGCACCCTGCTGCGTTGCATAAACTATCTGGAGACGCCGGACAGGGGCGAGATCTCGGTGGCTGGCGAGGTGATCAAGACCAGTCCGTCGCAGGGTGGAAAGATGCATGCCACCGATCCACGCCAGCTCGAACACATTCGTACTCGTCTCGGCATGGTTTTCCAGGGCTTCAATCTGTGGTCTCACCGCACGATCCTCGAAAACATCATCGAAGGGCCGATCCACGTCCTCGGCGTCTCGCGCAAGGAGGCGATTGCCGAAGCGGAGACGCTGATGGAAAAAGTCGGCATCACCGCGAAGCGCGATCAGTATCCCATGCAGTTGTCTGGCGGCCAGCAGCAGCGCGCGGCAATTGCCCGCGCTCTGGCGATGAAGCCCGAGGTCATGCTCTTTGACGAGCCGACCTCCGCTCTCGACCCTGAACTCGTCAACGAAGTCCTGCAGGTGATCAAGAAGCTCGCTGAAGAGGGGCGCACCATGGTGATGGTCACGCACGAAATGGCGCTCGCCCGCGACATTTCGAGTGAGGTGATCTTTCTTCACAAGGGCTTGGTCGAGGAGCGCGGTGCGCCCGGCAACGTGATGAAGGACCCGCAATCGGCGCGACTTCGGCAATTCCTCCAGCTTGCATGAGGGCTTCAATGAGCGATATCGGCTTCCAGGACTTTCTCCCCGAACTCGTCAATATCCGGCACAGCCTGCACCAGATGCCGGAGATTGGCCTCTCCGAGTTCAAAACGTCTGACTTCATTGCAGAGCAGTTGACGAAATGGGGCTTCGAGATCGCGCGCGGCCTCGCAACCACGGGGATCGTCGCGACGCTTCGTGCCGGCAGCAGCAACCGCGCCATCGGCTTTCGGGCAGACTTCGATGCGTTGCCGATGCAGGAAGAAACCAACCTACCCTACGCAAGCCAGCACCCGGGCGCGATGCATGCCTGCGGGCATGATGGCCATACGACGATGCTTCTCGGAGCAGCATGGGCGCTGTCCCGCGACAAATCCTTCTCGGGCACCGTGCATTTCATCTTTCAGCCGGCCGAAGAGAATTTCGGTGGCGGCAAGTTGATGATCGAGGACGGCCTGTTCGAGCGCTTTCCGTGCGATCAGATTTTCGCGCTACACAACTGGCCGGGCATTCCCAGCGGCACATTCTCTACCCGCTCGGGTCCTATCGCAGCCTCGATCGACGTTGTAACCGTGACCGTCAAAGGCAAAGGCGGTCATGGCGCGCAGCCGGAGATCACAGTCGATCCCGTGGTCGTCGGCTCCAGCATCGTTATGGCACTGCAGACGCTGGTGTCACGCAACGCCTCGCCGCACGAACCTGCCGTGGTCACGGTCGGCGCGTTTCTGTCAGGCTCCGCATCCAACATCATCCCCGACACCGCAGTGCTCGAGATCAGCATGCGGGCGATGAACCCTGCCGTGCGAGAAGAGATTCGCGAGCGGGTCGAACAGATCGCCACATTCCAGGCAAAGAGCTTCGGTGCCGACGTGCAATTCGACTGGCAGGTCGGATATCCGGCGACCATCAATGATCCCGAGGCCGTCCGTGTTGCGGAAGCGACGATTGCGACCCATTTCGGCGACGCCGCCTCGACCAGGCTCCCAGTTCCGCTGATGGGCAGCGAAGACTTCTCATTTCTGCTTGAGAAGGTACCCGGCGCCTATGTCCTGATTGGCAACGGCAACAGCTCCGGCCTGCATACGACGACCTACGACTTCAACGACGGCATCCTCGAACGAGGCGCGATGTTCTTCTATCACCTGGCAAAGGACCAGCTCGCCTAGTTCGCCGCATCGAACACCGGCCCGCGCCCGAACGCGAACCGTCGGACAAGTATCGACCGCTTCCGCGAGAAAAGGCCCAACGTTCAATATACGCGGCCGCTGGCTGCCGTCTCCACCTTCGGATATCCAGCGGATCGGAAGGTGGCCAGAAGCCCAGTCGTGCTGTTTACCAGCAGCCCGACGTCCGAGCCGATGCCAACGAAGGTAGCGCCAAGGTCCAGATAGCGTCGTGCAAGGACGGGATCGGCCGTGAGTATCCCCGCCGCCTTGCCATGCGACTGAATACGCGCGAGGGCATGTTCGACCGCCTCCTGCACTTCCGCTGCTCCTGGCTTGCCGAGAAAGCCCAGATCGGCGGCGAGGTCTGCTGGCCCGACGAATACGCCGTCCACGCCTTCGGTTGCGGCGATCGCATCCAGATTGGCCAAGCCGGCCCGACTCTCGACCTGCAGCAGAAGGCAGATCTCATCGTTCGCCGTCTGCAGATAGTCGGGCGTCCGGTTGAATGCGGATGCGCGAGCGAGAGCCGCACCAACGCCACGAATGCCCTCGGGCGGATAACGCACCGCCCGTACCATTGTCTCGGCCTGCGCACGGCTCTCCACCATCGGCACAAGGATCGTCTGGGCGCCGATATCCAGGATCTGCTTGATCAGCCAGGCCTCGCCGATCGGCGGCCGGACGATCGAATGAACCGGGTATGACGCAACCGCCTGGAGCTGCTGGACAAGCGAACGGATATCGTTGGGAGCGTGTTCCGCGTCAAAGAGCAGCCAATCATAGCCAGCGCCGGCGCAGATCTCGGCGGTGTAACTGTTGGCGAGCGCCTGCCAGAGACCGATCTGCGGCCGCCCGGCATGCAGCGCTTCCTTGAAGCTGTTCCTGGGAGCTGCCATTCGGAAAACCTACTCGAAGAAGAGACTGACGGTCCCGTAGGGCCCAAAATCGCCAACGATTGTATCGCCATGCCGCGCCTCGATCGGCCGAATGAAAGAACCCGCCAGAATGATCTGCCCGACCTCGATACCGTCGCCATACTGCGCCAGCCGGTTGGCGAGCCAAGCCACACCACGCGCCGGCTGGTTCAGGACGCCGGCGCCCAGACCCGTCTCCTCGACCTCGGCATTTCGGCTGACGATAGCGCCCATCCAGCGCATATCGATCTGGTCGGGCTTGACCGCCCGCCCGCCCCAGACGATACCGGCATTCGCGGCGTTGTCCGAGATCGTGTCGCAGATGTTGCGGGCTCTCTTCGTCTCCGGATCGGTCCGGAAAATCCGCGTATCGAGAATTTCAAGCGCAGGCGTCACGTAGTCGGTAGCGTTGAGCACATCGAAGGCGGTCACGCCGGGTCCACGCAGAGACCGTTTCATGACGAAGGCGATTTCGGCTTCCACGCGCGGCTGGATGAACCGGTCCTTCGGGACCGTCGCACCGTCCTCGAAGACCATATCATCGAGCAGCACGCCGGAATCGGGAATGTTGATGTTCAGCGCATATTGCATGGCCTTCGACGTCAGGCCGATCTTCCAGCCGATGACCTTGCGGCCGGCAGCGATCTTCTTCGTTACCCAGGCGCCCTGTACGGCATAGGCATCGTCCATTGTCATGTCGGGATGCTTGAGGGAAAGCAGTCCCATCTGTGTACGGCTCCGCTCCGCCTGATCCAGGCTCTCGGCGGCGGCTTCGATTTCTGCGGCGGTCAACATCAGAATACCTCGTCGGCGATCGTGTTACGGAGTATCCCAAGCCCTTCGGCCTCAACCTCCACCACGTCCCCAGGCTTCAACCAAATTGGCGGATCGAAGCGAGCGCCCGCACCGGTCGGCGTGCCGCAGACGATGACGTCGCCGGGCACCAGTGTCGTGAATGTGGAGATGTAGTTGATGATCTTTCGAAACGAGAAGATCATCCGGCTGGTCCGGTCGCTCTGGCGCACCTCGCCGTTGACCCGTGTTTCGAGCTTGATGTCGGCCAGCTGCTCCTCGTCCGTGAACGGCACCAGCCATGGGCCAATGGAACCCGTCCGGTCGAAATTCTTGCCCTGCGTCACGTTGAATTTGGCATGACGCACCCAGTCGCGGATCGTGCCTTCGTTGCAGAGCGAGAGCGCCGCAATGTGACCGAAGGCATCCGCCTCGGCGATGCGCCGTCCGCCCTTTCCAATGACGATGACGATCTCACCCTCATAATCGAGTTGCGGGCTTTCCGGCGGACGGATCAACGGTTGCCCGTGGCCGGTGAACGAGCGCGGGAACCGGATGAACAGCGAGGGGTTCGCCGGCAGTGCTTGCCCATCCTTGTATTCCTCGTTGCGATCGGGAAAGTTGACGCCGACGCAGATAATCTTTTCCGGCGACGGTATCGGGATTTCATAGGCGATGTCGTCGAGCGCATAGTCGACGGGCAGAGCCGCACTCTCCGCGCCCAGTCTGCTTAAAGCATTGGCCTCGATAACCTCACGCAAACTCGGCCAGCGCTCGCCGTAGCGGGCTGAGAGATCGACGATGCCATCGGCTTTCACGAGGCCGTATTTCAGTGTGCCGCCGTGGGAAAAGCTGGCGAAGCGAAGGCGTTCGGTCACGGCGGTCTCCTAATTCCATGTACGGGCGATCTCGGTGATGACCGTGAAAGCCGTGTCAGCGTCGTCACGAGTCATCTCGAATTGCCCAGCCTGGAAGCGGATGGCGATGCGACCGTCGACGCGTGTCTGGGTCAAATAAATGCGGCCGTCGTCGTTGATGGCATTGACGAGCGCGATGTTGTGCTGGTCGCTATCGCCGCGGCCCTTATGGCGGAAGGAGAAGAGCGAGAGAACAGGCTTGCTGACGATTTCGAAATCCGGCTCAGCGGCAATCCGTTCGGCAAGCTCCTCCGACCACCTCACGTGGTTGCGGATCATGGTGCGCAGGCCCTCGAGCCCATGATAGCGCATCAGGAACCAGAGCTTGAGCGCTCTAAAACGGCGACCCAGCGGAACCGACCATTCCGAATAGTTGACGATGCCATCATGGCCATGGGTTTTCAGGTATTCCGGCTGAATGGCCAGAGTGCGTACCTGATCCTCGGGGCTTTTGATGAATTGCACCGAGCAATCGAAGTTGGCGCCCAGCCATTTATGCGGATTGAAGACGACGGAGTCAGCCTCCTCGACACCCTTCCATAGCGTCCGAAACTCCGGGCAGATCATCGCTGAACCAGCCCAGGCGGCATCGACATGCAGGTAAAGCCCATGTGCCTTCACGACCGCAGCAACCTCGGCGATCGGATCGCATGCACCAATCGAGGTGCCACCGGTGCAGGCGATGACACCCGCTGGGATGTGACCGCTTTCGAGATCGGCCCTGATCGCCGCATCCAGCGCTTCCGGGTCCATGCCGTTCAGCGGTCCCTTGGTCGGGATCCGCACCAGGTTGGCCTCACCGATACCCGCAATCCAGATTGCCCGGTCGATGGACGTATGGACCTGCTTGGACGCATAAACGCGAACGGCGCCGTGCGCCGCGAGCCCCTCGCTGTTGCCTTTCCACCCAAGCGCCTTCTCGCGCATGACCAGGACGGCGGCAAGCGTCGCGGTCGAAGCCGAATCCTGGATGACACCGGCAAAACCATCCGGCAGGCCGAGCGCCTGTCGCAGCCAGTCGACCACGCGGGTCTCGAGTTCCGTCGCTGCCGGCGACGTCTGCCAGAGCATGCACTGCGCAGCGACGGAGGTAACGAGATAATCCGCTATGACGGAAACGGGAGCGGCATTGGCCGGGAAATAGGCAAAGAAGCGTGGGTGCTGCCAGTGAGTGATGCCATCGGGAATGATGCGCTCGAAGTCGGCGAAGATCGCCTCCATCGCCTCACCCGCTTCGGGGGCGGCATCAGCGATCTGCCTGATAATGTCACCGGGCTTCGTCTGCGCGCGAACTGGCCGCTCGCGCAGGTTTGCCCGATAATCCGCACCCCAATCGGCAGCCGTGCGCGACCATTGGCGGAAGGCTTCGTTGTCCATGTCCTACTCCCTTACCGGCACCATATTGATTGCTTCGTCCCGACCATCAGGGCGCGACGATCGGTTGAGCCTTCAGGACCGAGTCTCGCGGTTCGGTACCAGCAAACTGGCTGCCTTCTTCAAACCAGGATTTTGGCGCCGGGGCTCCCCAGAGCGTCTGGCGCTGTGGATCCTTGAGGTCCCATTTGATCGGCTCCAGATCGGGATCGACGGTCTGATAGTCGGAGCAGTAGATCTCGATGCGGTGACCGTCGGGATCGCGAATATAAAGGAAGAAGGCATTGGAAATGCCGTGGCGGCCCGGGCCGCGCTCGATGTTGGCGAGCCAGCCGGTCGTCGCCATCAGATCGAGCAGGTCGATGATATTCAGGGGCGTCGGCACCCAGAAGGCGGTGTGATGGAGGCGTGGGCCTCGACCGTTCGTGAAAGCGATGTCATGCACGCCGCCCTTGCGATGCGTCCACGCTGCCCATAGCCGCCCCGTTTCCTCATCTGCAGTGTATTCGGTGACGCGGAAGCCGATCTCATTGTAGAAGGCCACGCTTTCATCCACATTTGGCGAAAAGCAGTTGAAGTGGTCGATGCGCAGCGGCTTCACGCCCTTGTAGAGGGCGTATTTCTGATGGATCGGCTCCAGACGATCCATCCTCGAATAGAATTCGAGCGGAATGCCATGCGGGTCGCGCGTGCGGAAGGTACGCGACTGATAGGGCCGCTCGATCCACTCGACTGGCAGATCCTTGCTCTTGAAGAAGTGCCCGGCCTTGTCGAGATCCTCGTCGGAAAACACCTTGAAGCCGAGGTCGCGGGCTTCGGCCTTCTCCGCCTTCTTCAGGACGATGCAGTGATGACCCCGCTCCTCCAGTGCCCTGAGATATATTGTGTCGCTCGTCTCGTCGGTGACCTGAAGTCCGAGCGTGTCGACATAGAAGGCGCGCGACTTGGCAAGGTCGGTGACGGCCAGCTCAACGTGGCTCAGGCGAACGATGTTGAACGGCGGATAGAGATTGGGCTTCGGCAGGGGCATTCTTTCCTCCACGGGACCTGCATTGCAGGCAATTCTGATCAGGGGTAACGACGGGTGCGTCAGCCACCGAGCTTCTGGATGGCATGCGCTTTGTTGGCGAAAGCGATATTCTTGGTTTCCATATAGAAATCGAAGGACCAGTCGCCGCCATCGCGCCCGATACCGGAGCTCTTCACCCCGCCGAACGGGGTTGGCAGATGGCGGACATTTTCGGAGTTCACCCAGATCATCCCCGCCTCCAGCGCATCGGTGAAACGGAAGGCTCGGGTGACGTCATTGGTCCAGAGATAGCCGGTCAGGCCGTATTGTACGTCGTTGGCAAGAGCGAGCGCCTCGTCCTCGTCCCTGAACGGGATCGTGGTCAGTACCGGGCCAAAGATCTCCTCCTGCGCGATGCGCATGTTGTTGTTGGCGCCGGTGAAGAGGGTCGGCGAGACATAGCAGCCGCCACCGGGCCCTGCGAACTTCTCACCGCCGGCAGCAACCGTCGCGCCCTCGCTTTTGCCGATGCCGATATATTCCAGCACCTTCTTTTCATGGATCGGATGAATGAGCGGACCGACGACAGTTTCGGGATCGAGCGGATGCCCGACCTTGATACGCTTGGCCTTCTCCGCAACGAGCGCGGTAAACCTGTCATAGATGCTCTCCTCCACCAGCAATCGAGACGAGGAGGTGCAGCGTTCGCCATTCAGCGAATAGATCATGAAGACGGCCGCGTCGGCAGCGCGCTCAAGATCGGCATCGGCGAAGACCACGACGGGGTTCTTGCCACCGAGTTCGAAGTGCACGCGCTTCAGCGTGTCGGCGCCCTGCTTCATGATCATCGACCCGGTCCGGCTTTCGCCAACAAAGCCGATCGCCTTGATGTCGCGATGTTCGGTCAGCGCCTTGCCGGCATCTTCGCCGAAGCCGTTGACGAGGTTCCACACACCCTTCGGCAGCCCGGCTTCCTCGGCAATCTCGACAAGCAGTCGTGCGGTCAGCGGCGAGAATTCGGCGGGCTTGTGCACGATGGTGCAACCAGCGGCAAGCGCCGGCGCTATCTTCCAGGTCGACAGCATGAAGGGCGTATTCCACGGCGTGATGATGCCCACCGGACCGATCGGCACACGCGTGGTCATGTTGACCTGTCCCGGGCCTCGCAGAGTCCTGCCATCGCGGGCTTCCGGCGCACGATCGGCGAAGAAGCGGAAATTCTCCGCACCTCGGAGCGCTGCCTTGGCCATGAATTTCAGCGACTGCCCGGTGTCCATGCACTCGACAAAAGCGATCTCTTCGGCGCGTGCCACGATCGCGTCGGCGATCTTGTGCAGAAGTTTCTTGCGCGCATCTCCATCCATCGCCGCCCAGGCCGGAAACACTGCCTTGGCTGCTTTGGCCGCGCGATCTATATCAGTGGCGCTGCCTCGCGCTACGCGCGCCAGCGGCTTCAGGTCGATCGGCGATATGGTTTCGAATGTGGCGCCTTCGGCCGCCGGGACGTCTTCGCCGCCGATGCGGTTGAGAACGCCATTTTCGAACTGAGACAGATAGCTTTTGGCCTTGGCAATGTTTTCGTCGAGTTTCGACATATCAGCTCCATGGTGCGCGAGGCACTTCTCGGATCGTTGCAGTCAGTGAGGTGTCAGGCGCTCGCGGCTCGAAGTCGCGGATGGATCGCGTTCTTTTTCCAACTGAGATCCGGGTCGATCTCGCGGATTTCGAGGGTCAGGGCGAAGTGTGGCGTCTCGAAAAGAGGTGCGAGATATTCCGTGACCGTTGCGAAGATGGCGTCCCCCGTCGTCTTGCGCTCGCCCTTGCTCCGTCCGACACCAACGCGGAAAGACATATCGATGAAGGCGTTTTCGGCCAGCAGGTCGGCAACAGCGTAGGACTCACAGCGAATGGCGCGCACACGGACCGCTCCGAGTTCGAAAAGGCCGGTTTCCATGATCGTCGCGTGTATCTCCTGACACAGCGCGGTGAAATCGACCCGGCCATCCAGGTTGGCCGAATATTCCATCGTGAAATGCGGCATCCTTTCCTCCCGAAGCTTTGCCTTTATTTATTTAACATGTTAATGATTCGGTATGCGTTGTCAAGCCCTCGGCGAGTGGCTTGCGGACGGCGGCAATTGCAAACTCAGCGTAAATGGACCATAGCATCGATGATGACCGACCGCGCCGCGACCAAGCCCAAGATCCCGCAGGATGCGCTTTTGCCCCGCAATACGCGGCGCTCGCTTCCGATTGCTCTGTTGCGAGCGCGCGAAGCGCTGATGAGCCATTTCCGCCCGATGCTTGCCGAGCACGACATTACTGAGCAGCAGTGGCGCGTTATCCGCATCCTCGCCGAGGCGGGCACCGTGGACGCCTCTGACATGGCCGACCGCGCCTTTATTCTGGCGCCAAGCCTGACGCGCATCATCCGCTCGCTCGAAGAGCGCGGCATCATCGACAAGGCCAAAGACGACAATGACGGGCGTAGGGTTCTGTTGAAGATCACCCCTGCCGGTCTGGCGATTATCGAAGAGGTCGCACCCGAGAGCCGGCTGATCTACGACCGGCTCGAAAAGCGTTTCGGACGCGAGCGGATCGAACTCCTGCTCGACATGCTGGATGAAGTCGCTGCCTTCAATGGAAACGACTGACATCAGATATCATTCCGGAGCACGATCGCCAGTTCACGAACGTCCCCGACATAGCGCGACAGGCGATCGGCGGTATCGGGAAGGTCCGGCCTTGCGGCCGCCCAACCGACGTAAGTCACGCTGCGCAGCAACAGGAACAATGGCAGATTGCTGAGTGCGCCCTCATCGAGCGGGCGCCGTTCTCTGTAGCCCTCAATCAAAGCGTTCTTGAGTGCGGCATAGTGCGGTTCGTGCCTGTTGCGAAGAAGCGCCGTCGCGATATCGAAAAGGCGATAGCCGTAGCCGCAGTCGTCAAAGTCGATCAAGGCGACACTGTCTCCATCGACAAGCACGTTCTCGCGAACGAGGTCGGCGTGAATCAGGCCACAATCCAGCGACCCAAGAGCATCGATGCGTTCCTGCAGATCGATGCGCAGTTTTGACAGAAAGTGTCGCTCTTCCACCGGCAAAATCAGACAGTCCCAAAACCGGCCCCAGAGCGGATTTTCTCCCAGTAGACCATCCTTGTTCCAGGCGTGGCGGGTAAATCCAGTCGGGACAGCCCATCGATCGGCAGCGTTGTGCGCCTCCGCCATGACACCGCCGACCGATCGATAGATCCGTTCGATCTCGCGCTCCGAATGACAGAGCGGCCTGCCAGTTTCACCGATCTGTTGCCCTCCCACCCATCCGATCAAATCCGCATACTGACTTTCCTCGCCGGTAATTTGCACAAGGAGATCCCCGCTGTCAGTCGCGATCGGCTGCGGCACAGCTATGCCGTTACGACGCAAGTCATCCATCCACAAAAGTTCGGACTTCAACGCAGCTTGCGAATGGTATCCGGGCCGGTGCAATCTCAACGCGGCCATTTGACCGTCGCGCAGATGGACCTTGAAGACCGCGTTCTCACGGAATTTCAGGAGTTCCGGTTCCTGGGCTGGTAGGCCAAAGGCCGCAAGCGCCTGCCGGGCCCTGCGGTGCAGATCAGCGTTGACGGATGTCATCAAAGCGCCGCCAACACATCGTCGAGCGTCGAAAGCATGAGATCCGCATTCGCCTTGCTGAAAGGCATCGGCGGACGGATCTTGGTCGCGTTTTGATGGATTCCGAGTTTCCCCATCAGGACGCCGCGCTCGCGCATCTCGTTGATGACCCTGGTGGCTATCTCTGAGGCAGGCTCCTTAGTTTGCCGGTCAAGCACAAGCTCGCAACCGAAGAACAGGCCGCTACCCCTGACGTTGCCGATGAGATCGTGTTTCTCGGCTAGGCTGCGCAGCCCTGTTTGGGCGTATTCTCCGACGATGCGGGCGTTCTCGACCAAACCTTCGTCTTCAAGGACATCGAGCACCGCCATGCCGGCGGCGCAAGATACCGGGTTGCCACCGAAGGTGTTGAAATAGCGGAATGCCTTGCGAAACGCGTTCAACGTCTCTGAATTGGCGACGACGCCACCGATCGGATGGCCGTTACCCATCGGTTTTCCGAGTGTCACGATATCGGGCACGATACCGGCGCGCTGATGGCCCCACATGTGCGAGCCCGTGCGCCCGAATCCCGGCTGAACCTCGTCGCAGATCAGAAGGCCGCCTGCCTTGCGGACAATCGCCGCTGCTTTCGGTAGGAAGCCCTCCGGCAGATCGGGAAAGCCTTCATTGGCAAAGAACGGATCGATGATGAGCGCGGAGAAACCAAACTCGCTGGCCTCAAGCGATGCGATCGCCTCTTCCAGCGCCGCTGCCCAGGCTGCGGCGAAAGCCTCGCCCGGAACTCCACCAAGCGGACGATAGCCATCAGGCGCCGGCACATGCCGGACGTGCCCGCCGAAGCCTCCGACGGGTGGCATTCTGGTCGACAGTTGCGATACTGCCGTCGTGTTGCCGTGGTAGGTATGATCGGTGGCAATCACACCGGTCTTGCCGGTCAGCGCTTGCGCCATGCGAAGCGCCACATCGTTCGCCTCGCTGCCCGTACAGGTCAGAATGGCGGTATCGAGGCTATCGTCAAAGGTCGCCGTCAACCGCTCGACATAGTCGAGAATACCTTCATGCGGGTAGCGCGTGTGGGTATTGAGCGTCGAGGCCTGGCGGGCGATCGCTTCCACCACGCGCGGATGGCAATGGCCGACATGCGGCACATTGTTGTAGCAATCGAGATAGCGTTTGCCGTCGGCATCCCACAGCCAGACGCCCTCTCCTTTCACGATATGGACGGGATCCAGGTAGAAGGTCGACATGTTCTTGCCGAGCAACTTCTCACGCCTTGCGAGCAACGCCGCGGTATTAGGCATCTCATTTGCCTCCCGCCGCAGCCGCAAAACCGGCATCGAGGGCAGAGACGATACGCTGAACGTCAGCCGCGGTGATCACCAGCGGCGGCGAGATGATCACGTTCGCGCCCGACGTGCGCACGATCACGCCGGCCTCGTAGGTCGCCTCATAGACCGTAGCGACGGCCTCCTTGCCGGCAGGGGTCTTCTTGGCTCGATCCGACACGAGCTCCAAAGCCGCCATCAGACCGAGACCGCGCACGTCGCCAATCAGCTCGTACTTGGCCTGCAGACCCTTCAGCCCCTCCAGAAGCTCAGTGCCGCGCGCCGCGGCATTGGCCGCAACGTTGAGGCGCGTCGTCTCCCGGAGCGTCGCAAGTGCCGCGGCAGCGCCAACCGGATGACCCGAGTAGGTATAACCGTGTCCGATCGAGCCGAACGGGCTCTTGTTGTTCTCGAAGACGCTCGCCACCTTCTCCGAGATCATCACGGCGCCGAATGGGAAGTAGCCGTTGGTGATGGCCTTTGCCGTGCACATCAGATCGGGCTTGACGCCCCATCCACGCGAGCCGGTCCACGCCCCGGTCCGACCGAAGGCGCAGATGACCTCGTCGGCAATCATCAGTATGCCATGGCGATCGCAGATTTCGCGTATAAGAGGCATGAAGGTCTCGTGCGGAACGATGACGCCGCCGGATCCCAATACTGGCTCCATGATGAAGGCCGCGATCGTATCTGCTCCCTGGAACGCGACCTCGTCCTCGAACTGACGGGCGATTGCCTGTGCGATCTCAGCCGGATCCGATGTGTTGAACGGGTTACGGTAGGCATAAGGCGCGGCAAGATGGATGACACCGGGCAGAAGCGGCTCATAGTTGCGACGGAAATTGGCGTTGCCATTGACCGAAGCGCCGCCGAAATGGGTCCCGTGATACCCCTTCTTGAGCGACACGAACTTGGTGCGTTCCGGCTGCCCGTTTATCTTGTGGTACTGGCGAGCCAGGCGCAACGCCGTCTCGACCGAATCTGAACCGCCCGACGTGAAGAACGAACGGACGAGGCCGTCTTCCTTGAACCATTCGGCAAGCTCATAGGAAAGTTCGATCAGTGGCGACGTGGTCGTGCCGCGAAAGGCGGAGTAATACGGCAAGTCATCGAGCTGATCGCGTATCGCGGCCTTAACCGGTTCACAGGAATAGCCGAGGTTGACGTTCCAGAGTCCTCCGACCGCATCGAGAACCCTCTTGCCGTGGACGTCGGTGATCTCTACGCCCTCGGCGGCATGCACGATGCGCGGCGGGTTCGCTTGCATCTCGGCGGGATGCGCCATCGGGTGCCAGACGTGCCGGGCATTGTTCTCAACGAGGAAATTGGTTTCGCGCATCGGATGTTTCCTTTCAAAGGCCAAGCTGTTCAAGCGCCTGTGCATAGCTTTGTGCGGGACGGGTAACGTCGAAATGCACATGCGGCAGATCGACGGCGACGGCCCCTTCGATGTTCTTCTTCTGATCGTCGACGAAAACGCAGTTGGCGCGGTCGAGCCCGAGTTCATCCAGAACCCGTTCATAGGCTCGCGGATCCGGCTTCAGGATCTTCGTGTAGGTGGCGTCGACGATCACATCGAACTGATCGATCAGAGGGAACCTCTTGCGAAATTCCACGCCGTAGAAGAGATCGAGCTCGTTCGAGAGGATCGCGAGCTTCGACCCGGCTGTCTTCGTGCGGATAATCGCGTCGCGAGCCTCCGGCCTGAGGACGAGTTCGGCTTCCGCCCCCCTCGCCCGCTGCACGAAGGTCTTCATGTCGGTCCAGTCTTCGCCGACGAGCGCCCCCACCTCGCGCGTCCGGATTGTCCAGTAGTCGCGCTCGGTGATCTCCCTGTTCTGCATCGAGACCCATAGCGGGTCTGTCGAGGCATCGAATGGACCCCGCCATGTAAGCGTGCCGGGCTTCAGGCCGAGCGCCCGTTCCGTGACATCGTGCGTCTCGAACAGCGTTCTTGTGACAACCCCGCCAAAATCAAGGATCAACGCCTTGTCGGCATTGCGGACGCTCATGCCCGCCCCCTGGGGACGACACCCTCCGCGACCCACCGATCGAAGATCTCAAGCGCCTTGGCCGAGAACTCGCTGGAATTGATGTGCGTATCCACCTCCTCGAGCTGGATCGTTCCAGGAACGACCGCGCGCATTTCATCGAGAAAGGCATCGAGTGCGGACGGCTCGTGAAGGGGCTCACCTTCCTGGTCCCACTCCTGAATGCCTTTCAATGGAAGGATCAAGGCCACCGGAGCTGTGGCTGCCGACAGCTTGTCCGCAACAACGCGAGCGACCTCGCGACGGCCTTCGGATGGAATGGTGATGGAGCCCAGCAAGCGATTATGGGCATGATAGGGGCGACCGGCAAAACGCTCCGGCAATGGCTGCCAGGCAGGCAGATCAACCATGTCGATGGCTCCCGGCGCGACAATCTGCGGGATCCCGGCACGTGCCGCATTTTCCAGGCGGTCCGGACCGGAGGTGACAACGGTGCCGTGATGATGGTTCGTCACCTCCTGGATGCAGAGATCGAAGACCGCCGCAAACCCCTTTTGCGCAGCGATCGCCTCGAAGGCCCGCCCGCCCATTCCCGTGGAGTGGAAGACCGCAACATCGTAGCCGCGGCGCTCGAGCTCAGGCTTCAAGAACTTCATGTATTTGAGGCACGAGGAGCCAAGCGATGTCATGCCGATCAGCGGGCGGCTTTCGTCCGGCCGCACGCTCGATTTCGCCGCCCCGACCACAGCACCGCAGGCCTGCGACAGGACCGTCCGACAAATCGGATTGAGACCGTATAAGCCGCCGGCCCAAAGGATCATCATTAGGTCGGGCGCGATGCGCTCAGGCGGGAGAAGATGCGAATAGGCTATAGTGGAGATGATGAACTTGGGGACGCCGAGCGGCAGCACCGATGCGACTTCCAGCGCCAGATCGGTTCCCATCGACCCGCCGAGAACGATCATGCCATCGACCCCGCCTGCCGCATGAAGACTGGCGACCAGACGGGAGGCCCCCTTCGCCATCAGCGCCATCGCCGAGTTTTCGTCTCCGCTGTCCATGATGGCCTGCACCGTCGTTTCGGCGGCGGTCGCGATGTCGTGGCGCGAATAGTCCGGCTGATAAGGAGGATCCCCCAACACGCTAACGTCGATCATGACAGGCAGAGCATCAGCCTGGCCGACAATGTCAGCCATGAACTGAAGCTCCTCGCTTTTGGTGTCGCCGGTGCCGATCACCAAAATCCTGGGTAAGCGAGCTATTGCCCCCATCAAGCACTCCTCCGTGACAACGGCTCGGCCCGCTTTTGCAGGTCCGCTCCGAAAAATGCGTCTGAAATTCGCTTCGCCGTCTCGATCGCGGCAAGACCATGGGTGCGGATCCGCTCATCGTCGGTCCTGACGAGCGGCGCGGCAATCGTGACGCAGCCGATCGGCCGTGCGCCCGGCGCCTTGATGGCAGCCGACGCGCTGATCACACCGGCTTCGAACCCCTGGCGATTGACTGAAAAGCCATTTGCCCGCGCTTCATCAACGAGGCGGCGAAAGCTGTCCGGTTCGCGCGGCGTGTAACTGGTGAACGTCGGTAGCGGTCCATGCAGGGCGGCTTCGAATTCAGCGCGCGGACAGGACGAAATGAAAGCGATGCCCGAGGCTGTCGCGTGAAACGGCAGAACCGTGCCGACAGAGACAAATACGCGATGCGCCTTGGTCGAATCCTCGACATGCACAGTCGAAAGACGCCCGCCGCTGAACTCTGACAGATGCACCGTCTCATCGACCTGATCCGCAAGTTCCCGTACGAACGGTGCCGCCGTGCGCAGGAACGGATAGCGCGCTTCCCGGATGCGCCCGAGACGCACCGGAGCTGAACCGATCCTGTACTTCCGCGTTTGCGGCAGCTGCTCGACGAAACCGTGGCGTTCGAGCTCGACGAGGAAGCGGCGAGTCGTCGCCTTGTCCAACGAGCATGCCTGGGCGATCTCCGTAAGGCCCGCATCCTCGGCCATGAGCGACAGCGTATCGAGCAATCCCAGCGCTTTGCTGATCGTTCCCATTCTTCTTCCTCACTGAACCGGACGACCTCCTGCCCGGGGTAGTTTCCCACCTATCAAGACCATCTCGGCGGCACCGAGATACTTAACATGCGAAATAACTTGACAGGAACCCGGTGTGTTTGCAAGTCTATATTTGAAGCATTGGTTCAAATATTGAACCGAACTCAACTACCGTTCCGCAAGCAACACAAGAACAAAATCTGCGCGCGGAACGACTACTGGGAACCGCCGACCGAGGCGGAAAAGTCGCAACGCCAAAGGGGAGCAAGCGCGATATGAGTACCTCATCGACTTCAGGCAGCGGGGAAAACCAGCTGCGCAAGAACAGCCTCGGCGTCGGGGCGGTTACGTTTCTCGTGGTGTCCGCAGCTGCCCCGTTGACCGCGGTGGCCGGCGGCGTGCCGCTGTCCATGTTGCTTGGCAACGGCCCCGGTATTCCACTGACTTTTGCCCTGGTCACCGCCATCCTTCTGCTGTTTGCGGTGGGCTATGTCGCGATGGCCCGCCACATCCGCAACGCCGGCGCCTTCTATGCCTATACCGCGCGCGGTCTGGGTGGCCTGATGGGGGGCGCAGCCGCCCTCGTTGCCATCCTCGCCTATAATGCCATGCAGATCGGCGTCTTCGGAATGTTCGGCGCAGCGACCTCCGGCTTCTTCGCCGGCTATGGCCTGAACCTGCCCTGGTGGGTCTGGACCTACATCGGGATCGCGGCTGTCGCCATCTTCGGTTACCGGCGGGTCGATCTTTCCGCCAAGGTGCTGACGGTGCTCGTGATCCTTGAATATCTCGTCGTGCTCGTCATCGATGCCGCAATCTTCATGAAGGGTGGAGACGCGGGCCTGTCCGCCACGCCATTCACGCCATCCGCTTTCATGAGCGGGACGCCTGCTATCGGCATCCTTTTCTGCTTTGCCGCCTTTATCGGCTTCGAAGCGACGACGATCTATAGCGAAGAAGCGCGCGAACCGCATAAGACCGTTCCTCGCGCCACCTACATCTCCGTGCTCATCATTGGTCTCTTCTATATGCTGACATCGTGGCTGATGGTTATCGGTGCCGGTGCCGACAAGCTGGTGCCGCAGCTGCAGAGCCTTCAGGATCCGACCACCTTCCTGTTCGGCCTCGCCGAGCAGTATGTCGGCCACTGGATTACCGTGGTCATGAGCGTGCTCTTCATCACCAGCCTCTTTGCCGGCGTTCTCGCATTTCACAACGGCGTTGCCCGCTACATGTACGTCGCCGGGCGCGAAGGCCTGCTGCCGAAAGCGGTTGGCGTGACCCATCCGGTGTTCCAGAGCCCGCATGTCGGATCCATGATCCAGACGGTGATCGCGGTTCTCGTCGTTGCCCTCTTCGCCTTCACCGGACAGGACCCGGTCCTTGCCCTGTTCTCTTGGCTCACCAACGTCGGCACGCTCGCAATCATCCTGCTGATGGCATTTACCGCCTTTGCGATCGTCGCCTTCTTCGGACGCAATCCGCACCTCGAGCCGAACGTGCTGGTGACGAAGATCCTGCCTGTGATAACCGGCCTGATCCTGTTGGCACTGGTCTTCTACATCTCGGCCAACTTCGGGGCCATCGCCGGCGCCAATGGTATCCTTGCGGTGCTGCTGCCGGGTTTGGTGGTCATCGCAGCCGTCGTTGGTTTCATCGCGGCTGCACGGCTGAAGTCCGCCGACGCTATCGGCTTCGCCCGGCTTGGCGCCGGCCAGGAAGCTTGATCTAAGGACTATCTCATGGCGGGCTACCCAGCCCGCCATTTTTGTTTCGAGGACAGAAGAATGCAGGACAAGATCGACCAGCTGCGCAGCCAGACCATCGCCCCGCAGGCACTTTTCATCGGAGGCGCATGGCAGCCGGCCGAAGATGCGGCCACACTGGACGTCATCTCGCCGATCGATGGCCAACGGCTGACGACGATCGCGGACGCTGGTCCGCGCGACATCGATCGTGCCGTGCAGGCTGCCCGCTCCGCCTTCGAGCGAAGCGCATGGTCACGGGCTGCCCCGGCCGAGCGCAAGAAGGTCCTGCTGAAGATCGCCGATCTGATCGAGAAGAACGCATTGGAGTTCGCTGTTCTCGGGGTCCGCGACAACGGCACCGAGATCTCGATGGCCCTGAAGGCCGAGCCCGGCAGCGCAGCCGGCACATTCCGCTATTACGCCGAAGCGATCGACAAGGTCTATGGAGAGATCGCGCCGACGGCGGACAACATCCTTGGCCTCGTTCATCGCGCGCCCGTTGGCGTCGTTGGTGCGATCGTGCCGTGGAATTTTCCGATGATGATCGGTGCCTGGAAGATCGCGCCCGCGCTGGCCGCCGGCAATTCCGTCGTCCTGAAGCCCGCCGAAGGCGCGTCGCTGACGCTCCTGAAACTGGCTGCATTGTGCGCCGAGGCCGGTTTGCCCGACGGTGTGCTGAACGTCGTTACGGGCCGCGGCGCCGTCACAGGTGAAGCAATCGGGCTTCACATGGACATCGACGTCCTTGCCTTCACGGGTTCCGGTCCGGTCGGCCGTCGCCTGCTCGAATATTCGGCCCGCTCCAATCTCAAGCGGGTCTATCTGGAACTCGGCGGCAAGTCGCCGAACATCGTTTTTGCCGATGCGCCCGACCTCGATCAGGCAGCCAAGGTTTCGGCTTACGGCATCTTCCGCAATTCCGGCCAGGTCTGCGTGGCCGGGTCACGCCTCCTCGTCGAGCGATCAATCCACGAAGAATTCTCGAAGAAGGTAACGGAGATTGCCGCCGCGATGAAGGTCGGCGATCCGCTACAGGCGACGACCGAGGCTGGCGCGATCTCAAGCGAAATCCAGCTCGAGAAGAATCTCGGACACGCGGCGCAGGCGCTAGCGGAAGGCGCCGTATTGCGCACTGGCGGCAAGCGCATCCTTCAGGACACTGGCGGCTTCTACATGCGGCCAACAGTTTTCGACGTGACGCCTGACATGACACTGGCTCGCGAAGAGGTCTTCGGACCAATCTTGTCAATCATTCCGTTCGAGACTGAGCAAGAGGCGCTCGGCATTGCCAACGCCACCGAATACGGCCTCGCTTCGGCGGTCTGGACGGCTGATCTTTCTCGTGCCCATCGCATGGTGCGCGGCATCCAGGCGGGCGTGGTCCACGTCAACACCTATGGCGGCGCTGACAACACCGTACCGCTCGGCGGCGTCAAACAATCCGGCAACGGCCACGACAAATCGCTGCATGCGCTCGATAAATACGTGAACTTGAAGACGGCCTGGATCCAGCTCTGAAGAGCCGCACTCCAGCGACGTCTCCGCACACGAAAAGGCCGCCACTCCTACGAGATGGCGGCCTTTCTTCTGTGTAATCCGCCGAGTGATCAGCCTCCGAAGCTCCCCACCTGCGAGGGAACGTTGACGTAGGCCCGGTCAAAATAGAGCAGCGCATTGCCATCCGTGCGCGACCGGATGCCAACGACCTGACCGAGGAAGATGTGGTGTGTGCCGACGAGCCGTGCCTCGATCAGCTCGCAGTCGAACGAGACCATGGCATCCGCAAGCGCCTGGCTACCCGACGGCAGGTCCACCCATTTCGCGGCGGCGTATCTCGCCGCCATATCAGCCTGCCGACCCGCGAAATAGCCGGCAAGTTCCTGGTGATCATCCGCCAGGACGTTGACGCAAAAGCGGCGGTTCTCGAGGAAGAGCGCGCATTGCGCCGACCTCCCGTTCATGCAGACAAGCAAGGTGGGTGGCTCGTCCGTGACACTACACATCGCCGTAGCGGTAAAGCCACCGCGGCCGGCCGATCCATTCGACGTGATGACATTGACGGACGCGCAGACGCGCGCCATCGCATTGCGAAATTCTGCCTTGGAAACCGCCTCCTCCATTGCAGTTCCTCCTTAGCTATTCAGCGGCGGTAACCAGGTGTCGCCGGTCCAGCCGTTTTCGTCGTAATCGCTCATGCACGTATCGACGAGCCGCTCCATTTCGGCGAGACGCCCGCCTCTCTCGGCGCCTTTCAGCACCTGCAGGCGCACCTCTTCCGGCGCCCCGGCGTAGTTCAGCTCGTAAAGCGCATGGCGCCCGCCGAATTCCGTGCCGGTCGCATCCCAGAGCAGCTTCATGATCTTGATCCGCTCGATATGGCCCATATCGTTGGAACCACGAACATACTGGGCGAGATAGCGATCGATCTCCGGATTGCCGAAGTCCTTTGCCGACGACGGCAGGTAGATGAGGCCCGAAGCCACGACCTTGCGAACGGTCTCGATCACGCGCGGATAGGCTTCGGACATGAAAGTCCGGTAGCTCAGGGCTGCCTCCATGTTCGGAAGCACCGCGCCGTTGGCCCACGGCTGCGGATTGTAGGCCATCGCATTCGAAAAGCTCCAGAACATATGCCTGAGAGCGATGACCTCACCGAGCGCTGCCTGATTTCCCCGAAAGGCATCGCCGCCGGTCGCCCGGAGAGCCTTGGAAAGCAGCCCCGCCAGAAAGTCGAGCTTCACGGCGAAGCGCGTGCAGCCCTGGAAACAATAGCCATGCATGAAGCCCGAGGCAGGATGAAAGGACAGGATCTTTGCGGCGTCCCGCAGCACCAGCACATCTTCCCAGGGGACGAAAACGTTGTCGAGCACGAGGATGGCATCGTTCTCGTCGAAGCGAGACGAAAGCGGGTAGTCGAACGGGTGGCCAACGGTGTTGGCCGTCTGCTCGTAGGAGACGCGGCAGAACATCTTGATGCCAGGCGCGTTCATGGGAACTATGAACATCACCGAAAGCGAAGGGTCTTCGGTTACCGTCGCGGAGCTCTGGGCCAGGAAATTGTAGTGCGTCAGGGCCGACGAAGTCGCCACCACCTTGGCCCCCGACACGAAGATACCGGCATCGGTCTCCTTGGTGATATGAACGAAGACGTCCTTGACGGCATCCGCCGGCTTGTGGCGATCGATCGGCGGATTGACGATCGCGTGGTTCATGAAGAGCACGGATTCCTGCGCGCGCTTGTGCCAGGCAAGCGCGTTGTCCTTGAAGGGGCCATACCAATCCGCATTGGCGCCAAGTGTGTTCATCAGTGCGGCCTTGTAATCGGCCGTGCGACCCATCCAGCCGTAAGACATTCGCGCCCAATCGGCGATCGCACTTTGCTGGTCGACGAGTTCAGCGGAGGACTTCGCGACACGGAAGTATTTGTGCGTATATCCACCATTGCCGGTGTCGGTCGGCGAAGTCAGGCGCCCCTTGGTCTTTTCATCATGCAGGGCATCGTAGAGGCATGCCAGCGAGCGAACCGAATTTCGCATTGCCGGATGGGTGGTAACGTCCTCCACGCGCTCACCGTTGATGTAGACTTCGCGACCGTCACGCAGTGACGCCATATATTCCGCCCCCGTGAATGGGCGCGTCTTGTCTGCGCGGCAGTCCTCGGCAAGGACACTGCTACGGGTTTGGATATTCATTGTCTCCTCCTTTGACTTTCATAAAACCTAGGCCTTGCGCTGCACGGCTTCCATGGACAGAATTGCAAAATCGCTTGGACTTTTTCTGGTGTGCTTGATGGCGAATTCTGTTCCCAACTTCTTTGTGTATGGCGAGCCGGATCGACCGCTCGAGCCGGGATTCATGCACGTTGAAACGGTGATGGCGCGGAAAAACGTCCATCTCGGCCGTGTTGATGCTCACAGCCATGCGCGGATGGCGCAGATCACCTTCTGGACCAAAGGTCATGGTACCTATTTTATCGAAGAGCAGAGATTGGATTTTTTGGCGCCAGCCGTCAGCTTCGTCCCGAGTGGGGTCGTGCACGGCTTCACGGTAGAACCAAGCGAGACGGATGCGATCGTCGTCTCCATTGCCGACAGCGCCTTGGCACCGCTCGACGAGCGCACGATCCTGCCGATCGATGCGCCTGTGATGATCGCCGATACAGGCGATCCCGCAAGTTGGGCGCGGCTTTCGAGGATCATGCAGCAGATGGCGGACGAATACCGCGAAGGACGACCGGGCATGGAGATGGTCCTGACGGCGCTCGCCACCGTGGCCATGACTGAAATTGCTCGTTTCGGGTCGGGACAAACGGGTGATCTTCGTCCCGCGCAAACCGTCCTCGCATCACAATTCCGGCAGCTGGTCGATCGCCATTTTCGGGAAAACTGGCCCGTCGAACGCTACGTCGATGAACTCGGCACGACGCCGCACCTGCTTACCAAGGCCTGCCAGTCCGCATTCGGCCTATCGGTCAAGGAGTTCCTCAGTGAGCGTCGTCTGCTAGAGGCCAAACGGCTTCTGTTGTTCACGGTGCGCCCGCTTGAAGATATAGCCTACGAGGTCGGCCTGAAGGACGCGGCGTATTTCTCGCGTTTCTTCAAACATCATACCGGCCAACCGCCAAGCGTGTGGCGCGAGCAGTATCCTCGTCACTGACAGACAGCACGACTGTCGGCTTTTCTCAAGGCGTCGGATTGGCGGCCTTGAAGACCGCCAACTGACCTTCGAATGCCCGTCTGTATCCGGGCCGCGCTTCGCCGCGGGCGACATAAGCATCCAGCGTCGGATATTCCTTCAGTATTCCCGGCCCTCTCAACCTGAGCAGCACCGAGACCATCTCAAGATCGCCGGCACTGAACTCGCCATCGAGCCATTCTGCATCACCGAGCCGGCGGGAGAATTGGCCAAGTCGCGTGTGGATGCGCCCCAGGATGGCCGGCAGCCGCTTGTCGTACCAGGGTTCATTCCGTTCCAGGATGTTGGCGACTTCGAGTTCAACGATCGTCTGCTCCATCGTGCTGACCGCGGCGAACATCCATGCAATCGCGCGTGCCCTTGCGTCTGGATCGTCGGGCAGCAGGCCCGCATAGCGTTCGGCGATATGCAGGATGATCGCGCCGGATTCGAACAGCGCTAACTTGCCTTCCTCGTAGGTCGGGATTTGCCCGAACGGTTGCAGAGCGAGATGCTGCATTTGCTTCATGGCCTCGAAGGAGAGAAGACGCACGTCGTAGGGCTGACCGACCTCCTCCAGCGCCCAACGGACGCGCATGTCGCGCGCCAGCCCCCTACCGCGATCTGGGGATCGTTCGAAGGCAGTAATGGTAATGGCCATGACTTCTCTCCTGGTTTGTCTGCCATGAAGACGAAGGACTGCCTCGGATTCCGACATTCCCCCATCGCGAAATTCTTTGCCAGTAGTGACTAGATTTTGAAGGTTACTGATGCTGAATTCACCGGAGGACATGTACAGGGAGGACATCATCCGATGAGCGACAACAGCACTTCACCGTTCGCATTGGCCGCCTGCGCTGAAATGCTGTGGCAGGACAAACCGATCGAGTGGCGTGCCTCGCGTTTGAAGGAAATGGGCTTCGGCGTCGGCCTCTGGAACTGGCCGGAGCATGACCTGAAGAAGCTCGAGGCAACCGGCGCGACCTTTACCATCATGAACGGCTACCTTGCTGGTCGGCTCACCGACGACGAAGGCGCGGCCGAACTTCTGAGAACCGCGCGAGAAACCGCAAAAGTCGGAAAGCGCCTCGGCGTGCAACGGTTGAACCTTCATGGAACCGGCCTCGGCGATCGCGGACTGCCGGTGCAGCCGGTCGAAGTGGTCACCGGCGCCATGTGGCTGAAGGCACAAGATACTCTCCGCCGTATCGTGGATATGGCCGAGGAAGAAAACGTCGTCTTCACTCTCGAGAACCTCAATCTGCCGGTCGACCATCCCGGGGTTCCGTTCGGTCGTGCGGAAGATACCTTGGCGCTGGTCTCAAGCATCGACCACCCCCGCCTTCGCCTCAACCTCGACCTCTATCACGCCCAGATCGGCGAAGGGAACCTTATCGAGCTTTGCCGGAGATGCCTGCCGTGGATCGGGGAAATTCAGGTTGCCGACGTTCCCGGTCGCTGCGAGCCGGGAACCGGCGAAGTCAACTGGAACGGCATCGCGAAGGCGCTGGCAGGCATGGGTTACACCGGCCCGATCGGCATGGAAGCCTGGGCCGCCGGCGATCCGGTCGTTGCTCTTGAAGCGTTCCGCGCCGCTTTCACTCTTTGACGCTTCTGTCACGGGGGCCATGCATCAAACCAAGCGGATCGCCGCTGCAAGGCGCGCGGATTTCAAATGATCTCGACCCGGTAGTTGGTGCCTTCCCACTCCTCAAGCTCCGTCCAGAAGAGCGTGAAGTCGATATATCCGTTGGTGATACCGTCGGTTCGCAAATCACATATTTGCGTGCCAAAGCCCGTATCATGTGTCTCCGCATCCGCCGTCGTGACCCAGCCGTCTTTCGACCAGTGCACCAGCGCGGGTTCAGGCAGTTCAATGCGCAAGACGCGGCCGGCCGGCATCCGCATCCGCTTCGCGGTTGGGCGCCAGGAAATTGGAGGAGATGGCGGAGCCCCGGCGATATAGCGGGCAACGGTTTGTGGCGGCATGTCGAAGACCACGCCATCGCGGATGGAGCGCAAGAGCTTTATGTGCTCGGCATGCGCCCAGACCAGAGGCATTGCGCTACCCGACGGGCGACCGAGAAACAATTCACGAGCCGGCAAATCCGCACTATCCCACACCTGCTCGGGAATAAGGCCGCCGTCGCTTGCAGAGGCTTCGAGTGCGGCGAGAAGGCGCCGCGCCTCATCGGATCGGCCGGCGGCCAGTTCATAATGGGCGCGCTCCCCTGTCAGCAGCGGCCAGAGCCGTCCAATACCACTTCCTGCAAACGGCCTGCCGTCGTCGCGCTCCCCATAGCCGTCGCCGTTGTAGCGATACCAATAGGATCCGGTCGGAAGATCACGCCGGAGCTCGGAGTCGATCGCTGTGACCGTATCAACGATGCGAGGATCGTCGGCCGCTCTCAAACCGAACCTGACCAGAGCCAAGGCGTCCGGGCTCAGCAGCAAGTCCGCCTCGATAACTTCGCCGCTGTCGTCACGGTTGCGGATCGGGATGAAATCACGCCCCAGGGACGGGCAGCCATCGCTGTCGGATGCGATACGAACATAATAGCCGGCAATGCCGAGACGCCGGGACAGCTCTGTATCGCTGGCATACGTCCATTCCTCTATGGACTCGTTCCAGCCATCCGCGACCTCACGCAAATATTGCGCCTGCGCCATGCGCCCCGCCGCTTCCAACGCATCAGCGGCCGCAAGCAATCCGGCGATCTCGACTGCCAGGGTGAAGGGAGAATAGCCACCGTCCTCCTCCCAACGATCCTGCTGTGTCGCCGGTCCATTTCGAACGATATAGGCGGCCGCCGCCTCTATCATCTGGAGATAGCGGCCGTTCGACGATGCTTCAATCACGCCGGCGCGAAGAAGCATGTCGTAGAGCAGGATCGGGAAGGCCGTCTCGTCCATCTGGATGCCGTTCCAGTAGGGGCGTCCATCGAGCCAGGCATTCTGGACCCAATGACCGTCGGCCTCCTGGATGGCCAGAAGATAGTCAAGCACCGAGCGGGCATCCGCTTCCGCGCCAGCTGCAAGCAGCCCACCAGCAGTCTCGACCAGATCGCGCGTCCAGACCAGATGATAGCCGCCAAGGTCGTCGTCGCTCTTATTGAAACCCCATGGCACGGAGAGGCTCGCGATAATTGCACCGGACGTGTCATCACGATGCGTGGCGAGCACGCCCGTACTGACCCGGTATCGGTTCAACGTTTCGGGATCATGCGGTTCGTCGAGCGGAAACAGCGTCGACTGCCATTCGCGCCACCCCTTGCGATAACGCCTCAGTGCAGGCACTGCCCCCTGATCCAGGCTGAGAACGGCCCGAAACGCCGCCTCCTCCGGCTGCGTTCCGAAGCCAATGGCGACCAGCGCGCGCCCACTTCCCGCCTCCATGTCGAGTGTGCCAGACAATGCGACATTGCCGGATGTGGCGAGCCGATAGTCCTGGTTGAGGCCCTGGCCGCGCGAGAGCGTTTGCCATCCGTCGGACATGCCAACATAGCCCGCCGATCGCGCAATCCACGGAGCCGTCGAAGCCACAGCAAGCGAGCGGCCGGAGCCTTGCGCAAATAGCATCGGCCTGCCTTTGAACTCCCCATACCACGCGGTGTTGTCCGCGCCACCATTGACCAGATGCGGCGCGACGAGCGCATGGAGCTGGTAGTCCGACAAGGACCCGACCAATGCTTCGAAGTGCAGATCTTGAAGGACGACCTCCCTATCGGGGTCGGCGAACACCGTCTTCGTGATCCGATAACGACCGTCCCTTGCCGTATTGACGAGGCGGAATGCCGGGACACCGTCCTCGATTGCCTGCACCGAATGATCGGCATCCCGCTTCTCCTCGGAGAAATAGCCGTCCGCGGTCACGAGGAAACCGAAATCGCGCACGCACGCCATATCGAGGCGTGGCGCATAGATTTCGTTCAGAATACCGTGGCTTGTCGTGAACCAGACGCAGCTTGCCGGGCTGACGGCCGTGCCGACAGCGCTCTTGTCACTTGATGTCCAGCGAGGCTCGATCCCGGGTGCACCCGGCGGCACGATGGAACCTGATGCTACTGTCGGAACGGCCACTTGCTGATCCTCCGCCCAGATGGCTGGCCTCATCAGTGAGCCATCCCTGCGGTGAAATCAAGCGTCCGCCATTTAAAACGGAGAGTGGGCTTCGCCAACGAAGGTCAGATCGGCGGGACTTCGCAGCCCCGCTGCCCGATCGGACCGGGTTCATTCCTTGTCGGTCTGCAGGCTCTTCAGAATATCGATCAGCTTCGGCGCCATGTCCCTGATCTCCGTCAAGTGAATGGCTGTGAGCCGCATCAGCACGTCCTCTGCCTTGTCGGTCAGTTCAATCGTTTGCCGGCGCCTGTCCTTCTCATCCGCGCGCCGCGAGACATAGTCGGCCGCCACCAGCCGGCCGACGAGTTCGGTGGCCGAATGCGGTGCGATCAACAGACGCTCGGCCAGCATGCCGATCGTCATCGGCTCTCCCGCCGGATGACCCTTTATTGCGAGAAGCGCCTGATGCTGTTGGGTCGGCAGACCCTCCTGTTGCGCGGCCGAGCTGCTGAAATCCATGAAACGACGCAGCGTATAGCGCAAATTCGACAGAGCTTCATAATCCGTAGCGGTCAGTCCGTCGGTTTTCGTCGTCAATGACCCTGCCCCCTTGATTGCCGCGTGCGTTACTGCATCCATGCAGCCATTTCCATTCTGCGATGATCCTGCAGCACGCGCAGGGCCAGCGTGAGTTCCGGCGCCATCTCTCGAATTTCGTGGAGATGCGCTGAAGTCAACTGCCGCAATAGTCCTTGTGCCTCCTCTGTCAACCGGGCAACCGGCTTTCGCCGCGCTTTCACCTCGATGACAACGCTCCCCTGCGCCTCGAGCGAGCGTGCCAGTTCAAGTCCTGCATCGACCGGGATGAACAATCGTTCGGCAAGCGACGCGATGCTCATTTGACCGCCGACGCCAAGCCCCCGGATTGCAAGTAAGGCCTGATGCTGTTGCGGAGAGAGGCCAAGCCGCTCGGCAGCCTTGATGCTAAACTGGCGAAACTTGCGGATACGGTACCGCAGATTGGCCAATGCTTCGTAGTCTAGGTCGGACAATCCATCAAACTTCGTCGTCACAGCGGCACCTCCACGATTGCTTGTTGATTTATATCGTATCACGATATATTTGCGAGGTCGAACGGAAGCCTCAAGCAAGGATCAGCGATGCATCCCAGGATCACTCAACGCCCACATGATTTCACCGGTGGCCTCTCCCGTCGCGAGGCGGGCGATTTCACCACCGACAGACGCGTTCTCGCGCTCATTGCCATGGCGCTCCTCGTCGGCACCGGCGGCGCTTTTGCAGCCTGGGTTCTCGTCAGTCTAATTTCACTGGTGACCAATCTCGTCTGGTTCGGCCGACTGAGCATCACCGCCGTTTCCATCGCGCAAGCACCGCGCTCGTTCTGGACGGTTGTAGTCCCGGTTCTCGGAGGATTGGTCATCGGCTTGATGGCGCGCTTCGGATCCGAAAAGATCCGCGGGCACGGAATTCCGGAAGCTATCGAGGCGATCCTGATCGGCGGCAGCCGGATGTCGCCCAAGGTGGCAATCCTGAAGCCGCTTTCGTCAGCGATTTCGATCGGCACCGGCGGCCCCTTCGGCGCCGAAGGCCCGATCATCATGACGGGCGGCGCTATCGGCTCGCTCTTTGCGCAATGCTTTCATATGAGTTCCGCCGAACGCAAGACCCTGCTTGTCGCCGGCGCAGCTGCCGGCATGACGGCAATCTTCGGCTCTCCGATCGCAGCTGTGATGCTCGCAGTCGAACTGCTGCTTTTCGAATGGAAGCCAAGGTCTTTCATTCCGGTCGCGGTCGCGGCTTGCGTCTCGATCTGCTGGCGGCCCTTCCTGTTTCAATCCGGCGCCCTCTTTCCGGTCTCGTTCCATATGGAGCTTTCTTGGTGGGGCATGGCGCTTTGCGCGACGATGGGGATCGTCGCTGGCCTGCAATCCGGCATTCTCACAACCCTCCTCTACAAGGTCGAGGACCTCTTCGAAGCGCTGCCTGTCCACTGGATGTGGTGCCCGGCGATCGGCGGGCTCGTCATCGGCCTCGGAGGCCTGATCGAACCTCGGGCGATGGGCGTCGGCTACGACATCATCGATGGGCTTCTGCACAGTACGCTGCTCCCGCAAGCCGTGCTGGTTATCCTCATCGTCAAGGCAACGATCTGGCTCGTGGCGCTCTCCTCGGGAACCTCAGGCGGTGTTCTCGCACCGCTGCTCATCTTCGGCGGGGCTCTCGGATGGCTGATTGGACTGGCACTCCCGGGCGAACCGGGCTTCTGGGCATTGCTCGGCATGGCGGCCATGATGGGCGGAACGATGCGTGCACCGCTGACCGGCACATTCTTCGCGGTCGAACTCACCGGTAACATCTCGATGATCGTGCCAATTCTCATCGCCACCGTCAGCGCCTATGCAGTCACCGTAATACTGCTTAGGCGTTCGATCCTGACGGAAAAGATCGCCAGACGCGGGCGCCACATCACGCGCGAATACGGCATCGATCCCTTCGAGCTAACACGTGCACGCGACATCATGATCGACAAGGTGGATACCCTTTCAGCCGACATGACGGTTGGGGATGCCTGCTCGTTCTTCGCCACATCCGTGCACACGCATCGGCTCTATCCGGTCGTTGATACCTCAGGCGTCGTCAAGGGAATGGTCTCGCGCGCCGAGGCGTTGCGTTGGCAGGAGGATGTTGCGCTCTCCGATAAAACGCTGGACGAACTCACCTCGGATAGCTCCGCACCCGCCGCTCACCCGGACGATACCGTCGGCTACGTGGCGGACCTGATGCTCGCCGCAGATACGGGGCGCATTCCGATCGTCGATCCGCAAACCGGCAAGCTCCTCGGCCTGGTCGCACGGAAGGATCTGCTTCGTCTTCGCCACTCGCTGCGCGTCGCGGAGACCGAGCGGCAGCCATTCCTTGGGCGCGGTCGCGACTTACAAGCCGACGCGATCTGATTGATCTGAAACAGGAATGGCGACCGCGCATTGCGTGGCCGCCATCTCCTTGTTCCTATAGGTACGTGATTTAGATCCGTCGCCCGCTGCCGTTGTCGAAGACGTGCGCGCGTTCAGTGATGAAACTGACCGAGATCATCTGGCCCGGATCGATGCTGAGGCGGTCCTTCGAGACGATTGCGATCTCGTGCCCGCCGAGTCTTGCGGTGACATGGGTTTCCGACCCCGTGGGCTCCACGACCAAAACCTCCGCAGACACCCCGCCTTCCTTGCCGATCACGATATCGTCCGGCCGAATTCCATACGAAACGTCGGTACCGTAACGCAGTTCTGCCGCATTCGGCACGGTTGCGATGCCTGCGACCAGCAGGCCTCCCTGCGTCGCCTTGGCCGGTAGGATGTTCATCGCCGGGCTGCCCATGAACGTCGCGACGAATAGATTCGCCGGGCGATCATAGAGTTCGAGTGGCGTGCCGATCTGCTCGACGCGGCCTGAATTCATCACCACGATCTTGTCAGCCATGGTCATGGCCTCGATCTGATCGTGGGTAACATAGACGATCGTCGACTTCAGGCGCTGGTGGAGGGCCTTGATCTCGGCACGCATCTTGACGCGCAACTTCGCGTCGAGATTGGACAAGGGTTCGTCGAACAGGAAGACCTTCGGATGGCGAACGATCGCCCGGCCCATGGCAACGCGCTGACGCTGTCCGCCCGACAGTTGAGCAGGTTTGCGTTCCAGAAGAGGCGTAAGCGACAGGATGTCGGCTGCCTTGTCGACCTCCGCCTTGATCTCCGCCTTGCTCTTGCCGGCAAGCTCAAGCGCGAATCCCATGTTCTGCGCAACCGTCATCTGCGGGTAGAGCGCATAGTTCTGGAAGACCATGGAGATGTCGCGATCCTTGGGCTCGAGGTCGTTGACCCGCCTGCCATCGATCGAGATATCACCCGACGTGACCGTTTCGAGACCCGCGATCATGCGCAGCAACGTGGATTTTCCGCAGCCTGACGGGCCGACCAGAATGACAAACTCGCCATCCTTGATCGACACGTCGACGCCGTGCATGACGGCGACCGCGGCATAGGACTTCTTCACATTGGAGATTTCGACGGATGCCATTGGCTTACCTCAATCGAGTTTGCGCACGCGCAGTGCGAGATAGGGACGTCCCGGCAGTTCGATGCCGAAGGCAGCGTCCGCCTTGCCGCCCCGCGTGATGTTTCCATGCCGCTGCGGATGGGGGACAAAGGCCTCAATCCGTTTGGCCGGCGTCACGGTCATGTTCCACGTGTCGATGAGATCGACCTCGTAGCGACCGTCGTCGGTCGGCAGACCAGTGGTCCACTGGTTCGGCTGGTGCTCGCCGAAATAGAGATACGACACCTTGCCGCCCAGGTCCCGGGCGCCCGAAATTCTGCTCCACGGCCACTGGTCATGCATGCCCATCGGTTCTAGGCCTTCGAGCTTGTCGCCCTGCATCAGCTTCAGAAGGAAGCTGATCCGCTTCCAGCTCTCGCCGTGAAGAACACCGCCCTTGGCCCACCAGATCAGATCATCAGGATCGACATATGTCTCGCCGTGGCCGGCATAGCCGCCGCGCATGACAGTGATCCAGAAGCGGTGAACCAGTTCCTCGGCGCTGATGTTGCCCCAGCAGTAGATGATGTTGCCTTCGTATTCCGGCTCGTCGTTGACGACAGGCTTGCCATACGCCAGCCGCCATTCCGGCGTCCGCTTCACATCCCAGTTCTGGATGCAGACGTGAGTGATCCACGGCTTGCGATGATCGAAATTCATGTTCTGGTCGCCATTGTGGATCGACCGAAGATGCTGAACCGGATCGTTCTCTTCCAGGATGTGGCAAAAGCGATCCCAGGTTTCGACCGGAATGGTATCGAGCAGGAAGTCGTACTCGTTCGCCAGCGCCCACCAGACATTGCGGAAGGCGGAGAGACGCGCGGCAGCATATTCGACGTAGCGAAGGTTCTGCGCCTCGGTCATCGTCGCATAGCCCCAGCGGTCGTAGGGGTGGAAGAGGATCAGGTCCGCCTCGATCCCGAGGTCGCCGAGGCGAGCGATCTGCTTTTCCAGATGCTGGAAAGCTGCCGGGTTGGGACGATCGAAATCGATGCCGCCGCCGCTCGTCTCCAGAAACATCGGCTGCAACGGCTCATTCGTGTTGAACGGGTAATCCTTCGGGAAAACGCCCATACGGATCTTGTTGAAGCCGCTCTTCTCGAGGCTCGCAAGTGTCTGCTCCTGCATATCGAGCGGCTGGTGCGTCCAGGCGTAGCAGGTCGTTCCGAATGGAAAGTATGGCGTGCCGTCGGCATGGGCGAAATGGAAGCGATTGCGGACATGCACCGGGCCGTGCACGCCATCTCGCGCGGCGTTCACGGTAAGGTTCCCTTCCCGGCCATCGAGTTCGGCGACATTGGACGTCGTGACGTAGGTCCACTCGCCAACGGTATCCGGCATGAAGCGGATCACATACTCATTGCCGCCGTCATGAAAACCGGTGACACGCACCGAGCGATTGCCCTGCTTGAAGTGCGCATGCAGCGTGACATCGAGATAAGGGTTGCCGTTAGCCGGCGCCTGCAGGCGGGCTTCAAAGATATCGTAGAGATGGGTCATGGTCATTCCTTGACGGCCCCGGTGGTCAGACCGGCGACGAAATAACGTTGGAACATGAGGTAGACGATGGCTGCAGGCAGCACCGTCATGATGATAGCGGCGTTGAGCTCGCCGTAGTCGCTCGAGAACTGGCTTTGGAAGCTCATCAGGCCGAGCGGAAGGGTCCACATCTTCGGATCCTGGAGGATGACGAGTGCCATGGCGAACTCATTCCAGGTGGCAACGAAATCAAGGATCAACAGCGCCGAAAGGACGGGTAGCGACACCGGCAGGAAGATCCGTCGGAAGATGGTGAAATGCGAGGCGCCGTCGATACGCGCAGCCTCCGAGAGCTCCTTCGGCACGGCCGAGAAGAAACCGTGGAGAATGAACACCTGGTAGGGAATGCCGAAGGCAAGGTAAGGCAGGATGATGCCGGGATAGGTATTGATCAGGCCGAACGCATTCACCTGTCGGAAAATCGGCGCAAGCATGACCTGGAACGGAAGCATGGTGCCAAACAGGAAGAGGGCAAAGAGCGCCTTGTTCATCCGCATCGGAACCTTGGCGAGCGCGTAGGCCGCCATGGCGGAGATGAACAGACCAAGCGGCACCTTGATCACCGTGATCACCACGCCGTTAAACGCCGTGGTCGAGAAATTGCCGCGTTTCCAGGCCGCAACGAAATTGTCGAGAGCAAGTTCAGTCGGCGGCATGAAGGCGCTCGAGCCCATCACAGTGGAGTTCGACTTCAACGAGGTGAAGACGATGAACAGGAACGGCGTGATCCAGATCAGCGCGAGCAGAATGAACGCGATCCACAGCGCGACGAGAACGGGGTCGACCTTTGCGGAGCCGACGGGCCGGAAGGCTTGCGAGAACATCTTCATCGCACCATCTCCTCGCGGCGGAACATCCACCGCATGTAAGGCAGGACAATCACCAGCGTGATCAGCAGCAGGACGACGGAAACAGCAGCACCGCGACCGAATACGCCAAGCTGCATGGACTGCGTATAGGCCCACATCGCCAGCATCTGGGTGGACTGAGCCGGCCCGCCGCCAGTCATGCCGTAAACGATATCAAAGGCTTTCAGCGAATTGATCAAAGACAGAACGAAGACCACCGTGATCGTCGGCCCGAGCGCTGGAAGAGTGACGTAACGGAAAACACCCCAGCGCCCCGCCCCATCGATGCGAGCGGCTTCGATCAGCGTCGTCGAGACGCTCTGGAGACCAGCTAGAAAAAGCACCATGGAAAAGCCGACGGATTGCCAGACATGCGCAACGAAGACCGACCACAGAGCAATCTTCTTGTCGCCCAGCCAGTCCATGATCCAACCGTCCAGATGCCAACTGGTCAGCAGGCTGTTGAAGAGCCCGAAGAACGGGTCGTACATCCACTTCCAGATCGTCGCGACGGCGATCGAGGCAATGATGACGGGCAGGTAAAAGATCACCCGAAGGCCCGATTTTCCTGGGATATTCTGATTGAGCGCGAGCGCCAGACAGAAGCTGATCAGATTGGGGATGATCACGGCAAATGCCGTCCACAGGATGGTATTGGTGAGCGCACCCCAGAATACCGGGTCCTGCGTCATGATCGCCCGATAGTTCGCCAGACCGACGAACTTCGCGTCCGGACTGAGGCCGTTCCAGGATGAGAACGACATGCGGATGACGTCGACCATCGGATAGACGGCGAACAGAAGGTAGACCACCAGAGCGGGCGCAAGCAGGACATAGCCCTGCATCTGCGGCCCCATAGATTGGCGCGCTTTCGACATTTCTTCTTCCGAACCTTGTGGTGGGGCTCCGCCTGAAACACGCGGAGCCCCGGCCTTGGGAGGTTATCCTCGATTGGCGATGAAGGTCTGCAAGGTCTTGCCCGCGTCGTCAGGCTTGATGTTGCCGGACGCCACTTCATTGATGACGCGCCAATATTCCGTGGTTACGTCGAGCGGGAATGCCTGGTCGCCATTCATGTAGATCTTCGTGTACTTGCCGAAGATATCCATCCATTTCTGGTCGAGCGCCGAGACGTTCGAGTACTTGACGTTCGCGTTGACCGAGATCGAGCCAAACGCGCCGAGGTTCTCCTGCTGGACCTTGTCGGAGAGCAGATAGTCAAGGAACTTCGTCGCTTCTTCGGAGTTAGGGCTCTTCGCCGAAACGTAGAGATATTCGGCAAAGCCGTAGAGACGGTCGGTTCCAGTCGGGAACGGGAAGAGATCGAAATTGTCGATCTTCTTGGAGTCCGCCAGCTGGCTGACCAGCCAGTCGCCCTCGACCATCATCGCCGCGCGATTGGCAAGGAAGAGATTGAAGCTCTGCGAGTTGTCGATCCCCATGAACGGCTTGAGGATGTAGTTCTGCGACCAGTCGTTCAGCTCCTGGAAACTCGCGGTGGCACATGGCTCGGTGCCCCAGTCGAGCTTCATGTCCATCAACTGGTCATGCTTTTCGGCGCCGCACTTGGCTTCGAGGATGACGTCCATCAGGCGCATCAGGTGCCAGTTGACCGTGCCACCGAATGTCATCGCCGGAATGCCGGCCTGCTTCAGCTTCGCGGCGTCGGCTTTCAGCTCGTCGTAGGTTGTCGGAGGCGCGGTGATGCCGGCTTTGGCGAACAGTTCCTTGTTGTAATAGATCCCTTCGCCGTGGAAGGTGTACGGCACGCCGTTACGTCCGCCGGGATAGATCTTCGAAAAGCTTCCCGCGGTGCCGACCAAACGCTTGTCCCAGTCGTACTTGGTATAGGCTTCATCCAGCGGCTTAGACAGACCCGCCTTGACGAATTCCCCGCCCAGCCCAAGGCCTGCCCACATGAAGTAGATGTCTGGCCCCTGGCTGGATTGCGCGGCAACGCGGAGCGCCGCCTTGTGCTCATCCACGGAGCGGCCTTCGCGGGTCACGGTGACGCCGGGGTTCGCGGTTTCGAATTCCTTGATGATCTTGTCCCACGCCACGTTGGCGGAGTTGTTGTCAAAGGTGAGCGTCCAGATCTTCACTTCACCCGCATTGGCAACACCGGAAACGAGCGCTGCACTCATCGCCAACGCAGACAGCGTGGCGGTCAAACCATTCTTCATCGAAGCCTCCCTGAGCGGTCCTCTGCCGCGACAGCAATCAACCAAACGCATTCAAAACTGTCAATGACTTTTTTCTATTTCGAATTAAGTATGAGATTATACGCGACATTAACCGCATACTTAATTCCCTTATGTGCGTGACAACTCCATCGCTGTGGGGATTTTCTGCCGATTGAAAAAAGTTGACTCGGCTTGGGAGTTCAGTCCAAAACGCAACAAGGAGGCGGCCATGCAAAATATCAACGAACTCTTCCTCGACCACGATTCGCCAGCCGGCCGGCTCGTTCGAGGGCTCGCAGCCTTCGGTGCGGCGACAGCGGGGCAGCTTTCAAAATCAACAGGCCTTGGCCGTTCAACGGTTTCAACCGCACTGACCGAACTCAGGGATGCCGGCATCGTCATAGACGTCGACGCCAAGGCCAGCGGCTTCGGGCGACCGTCCCAGCTACTTTCGCTTAGTCCCGGATCGGGCCGCTGCGCCGGCGTCCTGCTGGGGCTTGGGGAGATCCGCATCGTCATCTGCGACATGACGCATGCGGTGCTATCCGACGTCTGGATTCCGATACGCCGCGACTACACGCCGGAAGAGGCCGCCGACCAGGTTCGAGATAGCCTGACGAGCCAATGCCAATCGCTCGGAATTACGATCGCCGACCTCCTCGGCGTCGGCGTGGCGATTTCCGCGCCACTCAGCTACGACGGCAAGGTGTTGAACGGGGACGTCCTGCCGACATGGGCAGGCGTCGATCTCGCCGAGATATTCTCGACGCGGCTGGATTGCCCGCTGCATGCCGAAAACGAGAGCCATTGCGGAGCGCTCGCCGAGATGACCTGGGGCTCGACGGTCGGGGAAAGCGATTTCATCCTCTACAAGTTCGACCTCGGCGTCGGCGGCGCAATCGTGCGTGACGGCGCGGTCGTCCGCGGTGTCAGCGGCAGTGCGGCCGAATTCGGTCACATCGTCCTGGATCCCGATGGCGCCTATTGTCGTTGCGGCAATCGCGGCTGCCTACAGACCTATGCCGGCGGCTACCATTTGATCCGTCGCGCCGAAGAGTTCAGCGGGCAACCCGTCACCATCGATCAGTTCGTGGAACGCGCCCGCGAAGGCCGGATCGGCTACAGGCGATTCATCGAGGATGCCGCCGAAAAGGCCGGCTGGGGCATGGGCATCACGTCGTCAATCCTGAACCCACCACTTTTCGTCATCGCCGGCAAGCTGGCGACGATCGGCAAAGCCTTTCTCGAGCCCCTGGAGCGAAGCTTCAATCGACACACGCTGCAGCATCCGGATCTTCCCGGCGTCAGCGCCCCGCGTTTCGTCGTGGCAAAATTCCTCGGCAACGACGACACTGTCATGGGCGCCGTCGCGCTCGTGCTGCGGCAACACGGACGCATCGTCAGCCCTGCGACATAAGCGCGACAGCCAGCGGGCAGCTTCAGTGCCCGCCCTTCAGATCGTGCCACGGAGCTCGAGCAACTCCGTCTGCCCGCTTCGTCCCTTGACGCTGACAACGCCAACCGGAGCGAGTTCGAAAAGCCGGCCGACGGTATCCCGGATCGCGCCGCTGACGAGGATCGTCGTTCCATACTGTCGATTGAGTCCCTCGAGACGCGAGGCAATGTTCACCGTATCGCCGATCGCCGTGTACTGCAGCCGCGCCTCGGCCCCGACACTCCCCACCACCGCGGCACCGGTATGCAGTCCGAACCGTGTGATGAGCAGAGGGCGGCCATTCAAACTATTCGCGTGGTTCATCGCATCCACGGCCTGCTTCATCGCCAGCGCACAATGGCATGCATGCTCGACGTGATCAGGGTCGTGCAAGGGAGCATTCCACATGGCGAGGATGGCATCCCCCATATATTGGACGATCGTCCCGCCGTGACGCTCGACGATCTTATTGAGGCCCTCGAAATATTCCGACAGGAGAGCAACGACCTCTTCAGGTGAGTTCTCTTCCGAGATCGTCGTGAAATCGCGAATATCGGTGAATAGCACCGTGACATCCTGCCGGACCGCGGCACCTACATTCGCCTGACCGGCGATCACAATTCTGCGGACGAGTTCCCTGGGAACGTAAAGCGAGAAGGTGCGAATCGCGTGGCGTGCGGATCGCAGCGCTCTCGCGAGCGCATTCACTTCGGAAATCCACGAATGGACGATCCGGCTTTCGCGAACCTCCAGCTTGCCCAACTGTGTTGCCTCCTCGGCAAGCACGTAAAGCGATCGGCTGACGAAACGCGAGATGAAAATCGCCGCCAGGATTCCCAAGGTGAGGCAGGCTGCCGCGATCGCGAGATTTCGCGTCAATCTCTCTTCGACTGGCCCAACCAGGTCGCTCAGCGGCGCGACGATCGCGACCGTGTATTTCCTCCCGAGCCCGGCCACCGCTTCATGAAAAACCTCGGCAAGATATTCCCGCTCTCCAGCTTGAAAATGGGTAACGGTCCCCGTCTGGGCGCCACCGGATTCAAGCAGATGTGCAACAGCAGGAAGCGCCGGATCGACGCGAGCGAGGTCCGCCAGGGATACCGCCCTGCCACGACGGAGCTGCCCTCTGACTTCGCTCATCAAATCGCGGTCCGAATGGACGATCAGATTCGCATCCTGATCGAAAACATATGCGCGAGCGTGCTCGGAAACGGCACTGATGTCGACGATGTCCCCAAGCGTAACGAGCATGACGTCGGCTCCGACGACAACGTGTCGATTCGACGCCGTAGGCGTTGCGACGGTCACTGTAAGGAAGTTGGTTGATGCCGAGATATAGGGGCCAACGGAGACAGCCTTGCCGGTACCGACAGCTGTCGTGTACCAGGGCCGAGTGCGCGGATCGAAAACATCATCGCGATCCGCCGCCCTTTTCAAGAGCCGCATGTCTTTGCCATAGAAAGTCCAGACGGTGTTCGGACCGCCATTCGACCGATCGATGGTACGCACTGCATAGGCCGCGTCGGCAGGCGCGTTCATGTCGGCGCGCCACTCGGCATTATCAGCCGCGTCGACGACCTGAACGAAGCTACCGTCGGGATAGCCCGCGTAGAGGTTATCGACACGAAAGGAGGACCTGAGCACGTTCAGCAGAAATGCTTCCTTGGTGTCCACATCATAAGGAGGTGGCGTCGTCATCTCCGGCACGGCTGACGCGGCGACGATTGCCGAATAGCCTTCCCGGAAGACGTTGCGGTAATCCTCGATGACCCGCAACCCGAGCTGTCGCATCTGCGCTTCCCCCGTCGAGACTGCGGCGAATTTCCCCTGGCTATAGGTAATGAAGATCAGCGGCAGCGAGGTACAGGCCAAGAGCCCAAGGATGATAACGCTGAGATGCAGCCGCAAGGGCATGGCCCAGGTGACCAAGATCCCCCTCAGCGTCCTCCAATACCCCTGCCCCATAGGCTCCCCGCCTCCGCCGACGCCTCGCAAGCGCGCTCACTTGATCGCGCACCTGACTGATTGGCTAGATAACCGAATAGGCGGTGATCCGGTCAAGCGCAGTTTCTCGCAAGATCGCTGCGGTGCCGACGTCTCAACGCCAAATCAAACAGACCGTGCGGACGGTTTGCAACTATCATTCGCCGGATTCGGCGGCTGTAGGCAAATGTGCGGTCGGTCGGGAAACGACATAGAGCGCGCATCCGCCAAGCAAAAAACCGACAAGGAGCGCAAGCCAGATACCTGGAGAAACAGCGAAGAAGAAGGCGATGTAGCCGCCCGACATCCCCAGTACCGCAAGGATCTTCGCCTTCGACGGGATCGCACCATCTTCGCGCCAGGCCCGTAAAGGCGGACCGCACCAACGGTGATTGAGAAGGTAGGCTTCGAACCGAGGAGACGACCGCGCGAAGAACCAGGCCGCAAGGATCAGAAAGATCGTTGTCGGCATCAAAGGGACAAGTGCGCCGATGATACCGAGCGCGGCCATGAGGCACCCTAGCGCGGCATAAACGGCTCTGACCACCCAATGCGGTTGGCCTGACGTCCGAGCTACGGAGATATCGGGAGGATCGATCATAGGCTTTAAACGGGAACCTTCTCACGCTGCGGTCCGACACCCCGAGCGCGAGCAGCCTCGATATGAGGCGGACGACACGCAGCCCGCGTCACGCCGACGCCCCCAATCTAACGCCTCCAGTGTCGCCGGTCACTCTCTCAAGTCATTCTTTTTGTTGGTCGAACAACGGGCTGTTCGACCCAGGCCTTTCACCGAGAAGATCAAGACCTCGACATCGCTATCGATCGTCACGCCATCAGGCAGCCGTACATGTTTGGCGGTGTGCGAGGTTACGGCGAAAGCGATGCTTTGTCTTTCCCTGATGACCGGCGTATTGACGCCGATAATCTGCCCTGCAGAGGCCCGGGCGCCTTTCACCAGCGCCCGGGCACACTATTACCTTTTACCGCCGAGCCAAATCGAAACGGTCGGCGTTCATCACCTTTGTCCAGGCCGCGATGAAGTCCCGCACGAACTTGCCCTTGGCATCGGACGAGCCATAGACCTCGGCAAGAGCGCGAAGCTGGGCGTGCGATCCAAAGATCAGATCGACGCGGGTGCCGGTCCATTTCAGGGCGTTCGTCTTGCGATCACGGCCTTCATAGACACCTTGCTTGCCGGCGGCCGGGGTCCATACGGTTCCCATGTCGAGCAGGTTGACGAAGAAGTCGTTCGTCAGCGTCTCGGGCTTGTCGGTGAGGACACCGTGCTCCGGCTCGCCGGCCTTGAGTACGCGCAGACCGCCGACGAGCACCGTCATCTCAGGCGCCGTCAAAGTCAGCAGCTGGGCACGGTCGACAAGCGCCTCCTCCGCCTTCAGGAACTGGCGGCGGTTGGCGTTCACATAGTTGCGGAAACCGTCGGCGCGCGGCTCCAGTGCCGCGAAAGACGCCGCATCCGTCTGCGCTTCGGTCGCGTCCATTCTGCCGGGCGTGAACGGAACGCTTGCCCCGGGACCCGCAGCCTTTTCGACACCTGCGTTGCCGGCGAGTACGATCAGGTCCGCGAGAGAGATTTTCTTGCCTGATGTCTGGGCTGCGTTGAAGTCCTTCTGGATGCCCTCGAGAACGGAGAGCACCTTCGCCAGCTGTGCCGGCTGGTTGGCATCCCAGTCCTTTTGCGGTGACAGACGGATGCGCGCACCGTTTGCGCCACCGCGCTTGTCCGAACCACGGAAGCTTGATGCCGAGGCCCAGGCCGTGGACACCAGTTCTTGCACCGTCAGACCGGACGCCAAGACCTTCGCCTTCAAGGCTGACACGTCGTTGTCATCGACCAACTCGTGATCAACGGCCGGGACAACATCCTGCCAGATCAGATCTTCGGCAGGCACCTCGGGACCGAGATAGCGTACCTTGGGTCCCATATCGCGATGCGTGAGCTTAAACCATGCGCGAGCGAACGCGTCTGCGAACTGGTCCGGATTTTCCATGAACCGGCGCGAGATCTTTTCATAGATCGGATCGAAGCGGAGCGCGAGGTCGGAGGTCAGCATCTTTGGCCGGTGCTTCTTCGCGGGGTCGAAGGCATCCGGAATCGTCTCACCCGCACCCTTTGCAACCCACTGCTTGGCGCCCGCCGGACTGCTTTCCAGTTCGTATTCGTAACCGAACAGGTTCCAGAAGAAGTTGTTGCTCCACTTGGTGGGTGTCGTCGTCCAGATCACTTCCAGACCGCTGCCGATAGCATCGCGACCGACGCCGGTGTTGAATTTGCTCGACCAGCCAAGGCCCTGCGCCTCAATCTCGTCGCCTTCGGGATCGACGCCGACGAAGGACGGATCGCCAGCGCCGTGCGTCTTGCCGAACGTATGGCCACCGGCGATCAGCGCAACGGTTTCTTCGTCGTTCATTGCCATGCGGGCGAAGGTTTCGCGGATGTCGCGGGCAGAGGCCAATGGGTCCGGATTTCCGTTCGGTCCCTCCGGATTGACGTAGATAAGACCCATTTGCACGGCGCCGAGCGGTTCTGCGAGTTCGCGCTCGCCACTATAACGCTCGTCTCCGAGCCAGGTGCCTTCAGGGCCCCAATAGAGCTCTTCCGGTTCCCAGACATCGGCGCGGCCGCCGGCGAAGCCGAAGGTTTTGAAGCCCATGGATTCGAGCGCGACGTTGCCGGTCAGGATCAAAAGGTCGGCCCAGGAAATACGGCTGCCGTATTTCTGCTTGATCGGCCAGAGAAGGCGACGGGCCTTGTCGAGGTTGACGTTGTCAGGCCAGCTGTTGAGCGGGGCGAAACGCTGCTGTCCCTGCCCCGCGCCGCCGCGGCCATCGGTGATGCGGTAGGTGCCGGCGCTGTGCCATGCCATGCGAATGAAGAGGCCGCCGTAGTGTCCGAAGTCGGCCGGCCACCAATCCTGGGAGTCCGTCATCAACGCGTGAAGGTCTTGCTTGACCGCGTTGAGATCGAGCTTCTTGAACTCCTCGGCATAATTGAAGGCCGCTCCCAACGGATCGGAAAGACCCGAATTCTGATGCAGGATCTGAACGTTCAGCTGATCCGGCCACCAGTCACGGTTGCCTCTGCCGCGAGGCGTATTGCCATGGGGCACGGGACATTTGCCGGCGCTATCAGGTTTCTGGTCCATTGTTTTCTCCTCGGTTTTTTGATGCGTCGAAAACGGGAGGACATGCCGGCCAGCCTTTGGGACAAAAAGAACACCCCAGACACCGCGGACCCGCGACCTCCACTGCCTCCTTCATAACCGATGTGAACCATAACTCTAAGTTGGAATTACTGATCAAGGCGATAAGCTAACGTTATCGCCGGTATGTGCCGCAGGCAAAAAAATGGCGCCGCCATTCGGCGACGCCTCTTCTGCATAGATTTCACATTCCGTCGCGTCAGCGCCTCAGGACGCGCATAGCCAACGACACGACAAAGAGAACCAGGAAAAGGAAGAACAGGACCTGGGCGATTGACGCCGATGCACCGGCAATACCGCCAAAACCGAGCACGCCGGCGATGAGTGCGACCACCAAGAATACGAGAGCATAATAAAGCATTTCCACCTCCGTCATTCTGACCACAGGAAAACGGAGAGAGAGGCGATTTGGTTCCGAGACAGGCCCGGAAGCGCTTCTAGGTGGCAATGACCGCGCGGCGTGTGAATGCATTGTCGCCATCATAGGGCTTCGGCGGCTCGGCCGCGGCAAGGTAGGCATTCGCGGGAACCGTCAATGCGAACCAGAGCCCGGCGCCAACCACAAAAAGTTGGCCGACCTCATCTCCACCGCCGGCCAGCATCGGCAGACAAGCGGAGATCATCAGCACAAGCACCCGCACGACCCACTCGGTCTCGCGCTTTCTGATCGCAAGCGCAGCCATGGCTCGATATCTGCGCGCGTCGTATCCGCCGCTGTCCGGCTTCGTCAGAAGCTTCCACGCTGGAGGAAAGGATAGCATCAAGAGGGCACCGGCGGCGAGCAGACCCGGTGTTCCAGGAAGACACCAGCAGCTCACCCCAAGCAGGAACAGGATAACCACGAGGTTCCATATCGGCCCAAGCGCGTCAGGAGAACGACCGCTTCGCCGATGCCAGACCTGAAGCATCCACGACGCTGCCTGAAGCATCGGCTGATCGATAAAACGATTGATGAATTCCATAACGTGCCCTTCGCTCGCCTGCGCGGCTAACAACCAGACAATTCCGGCATGAACGTGGCGCGGTCGATCGTTTTGGAACCCGCGCTAGGCTCTGGCGCCAGGGTGTATCCGGATTACCTTCAGCCTCCAGATCGGACGGCCCCGAGTCGTGCCCAAGCCTGAAGCTATCACTTTCGACTTTTTGCCAAATTCGGGTGAACGGCGGACGAGCTGCTGCCTTCCGACGACATAGCGGAAGTGACGACGATACCTCGGCCCTTTGCCTTTGCGGCGTAAAGCGCTGCGTCCGCTCTCTTCAGGGCCTGGTCGCATGTTTCACCGCCGCCGACCTGAACTTCACCAAGCCCGAAGGATGCGCCGACCTGTGCCTCGACGTCGTCGATCACGTAGGGCTGAGACAAAAGCTGCGACAACTGCCGGCAACGCCACTCGGCTTCGGCCATTGGGACCGATGGCATGAGAACGGCGAACTCATCGCCCCCCAAACGGAAGACAGCGTCGCCATCCCGTGTTCCGGCTTTCAGGCGCTGAGCGACCTGCCTCAGCAATTCATCCCCGGCTGCGTGTCCATGTCTGTCGTTGACGCTCTTGAACCCATCGAGGTCGAGGCACGCGACTGTGAGGCTACCGCAGCTGGATAGCCTCGCGAACTCCGGCTCGATCATGGAGCGGTTCGCCAGGCCGGTCAGAAAGTCATGCGTGGCGGCGTGGCGCATGCGTTGTTCAGCCTCGACCAACGACACCACCGTCCGGCGCGACAGCCGCATGACGAACAAGCCGCCGACAATCAGCAGGATGGTGACGGCAGCCGCGAGAGGCAGGGATTGCAGCAGCAGATCGCTCGCGGGCGTCGGTGGGTGCCATGACAGAACTTCGACCTGTCCGTCCTGCCCGACGGCAATCTCGGCGCGCGCACGGTCCGGTGAAACCGAGCTCAAAGGGCCGATGGTCGCGTCATCGAGAAGAAAGCGGTTGCCCAGAAAATCCTGCAGACTGCCTGCGATCGGGATCGCGGAAACGAGAATTGGCGCTCGGTTTCCACGCGGCTTGGCCGTCTGGAAGTCAGCCTGAAAGAGGCTGGCTGTCAAAAGGACCGCGTCGCTGCCAATAACCTCGATCTTGCTGAAGGCGATCGGGTCTGGAATGCCAGGCTTCTTCACGCCGGCTTCACGCTCGCGAACGCGCCGAACGAGAGAACCGGCGTCATCTACAATAGCCGACGCTCGCCGAACGAAGAAGGGCCGACCCACAACCTCGTCCGCCGTCTTGGCGTAGATCATGCTGTCTTCAGCATCGAGAATGGCGGCAAAACGCGTCCTCGACGTCCCGATCAGGGAGCTGCCGATGTTGCGATCCGCCCACTCGCGATCAAACGAGTTGTCGATCTTGGCGATCGACTCGTCCCAAATTGTCCATGCGGTCAGTGCGAACTCGACGTCCGCGATCCATATCGAGATGTTCCGCTTGACCAGCGTCTCCTGCCGCTCGCGGCTTTCCGCATCGAGGCGCTTCACCCCATAGTAGGGAACCGCCGCCAGGCCCGCGATCAGGATCGCGACGAGCACGAGAACGGGACCAACCAACTTGAACTGGGAGAAACGCGTAGTCACGAAAGGGTATCCTGATGGCTCATTTTGGCCGAACCTACAGCCGCATCGCTTTAGCGCAGGTTACCGCCCAACCGATTTCAGCGACTGGGGTTAATGCTTAGCGACGTTTTCTGGCGATGCATTTCGATCACGCTTCAGTATTCAGATCGGGCTTGCGCAGTCGCCGCAGACCCCTAGATTGGCCCAATCAACCGCTGTAGTTGATTTGTTTTGTGGAGGTTCATCGTGGAATATCGTCGTCTCGGAAAGTCTGGCCTGAAGGTCAGTGAGTTCTCATTTGGCTCGTGGGTAACCTTCGGCAAGCAGGTCGATGGTCGGGATGCGGTCGAGCTTATGAAACTCGCCTACGACAATGGCGTGAACTTCTTCGACAATGCCGAGGGTTATGAAAGCGGCAATTCGGAGGTCGTCATGGGCAATGCGCTCAAGACGCTCGGATGGAGCCGCGACAGCTACATCGTCTCGAGCAAGGTGTTCTGGGGAGGACAAAAGCCGACGCAGCGCGGGCTTTCGCGAAAGCACGTCACCGACGCCGCACACGCCGCCCTGAAGCGGCTCCAGGTCGACTATCTGGACCTTTACTTTTGCCACCGCCCCGACATCGACACCCCGATCGAGGAAACCGTGCGCGCGATGCACGATCTCGTGGCGCAGGGGAAGGTTCTATACTGGGGAACATCCGAATGGTCAGCGCAGCAGCTGACAGAAGCCTACGCGGTCGCGCGCGACCTGCGCATCACCCCGCCGACGATGGAGCAGCCGCAGTACAACATCTTCGAGCGCCAGAAAGTTGAGGCCGATTATCTGCGCCTTTACGACCTGCTCGGCTTGGGAACGACCATCTGGTCGCCGCTGGCATCAGGCGTCCTGACCGGGAAATATAACAGCGGCGTACCCGATGACAGCCGCATGAACCTTCCCGGCTACGAATGGCTGAAGGAAAAACTGTCCAGCCCGGCGGGCCGCACTCAGCTCGAGCATGTCCGTCAGCTTGCGAAGCTTGCCGATGAGATCGGTGTTTCGATCACGCATCTCGCCTTGCTTTGGTGCCTCGCGAACCCCCACGTCTCGACCGTCATCCTCGGCGCATCGCGGAAAAGCCAGTTGGAAGATAATCTGGCTGCGCTGTCGAACAAGGAAAAGGTCACCGCGGACGTGCTCGCGCGGATTGACGCCATCGTCGGCAACAAGCCTGCGGCACCACAGCGATTCTAACGGATTGGGATCTCGGCGGTCGGGACAGGAACACGTAGCGCATCGACTTCGGTCAATCGCTCGCGCTCTTCCCGATACGCCAGTTCCATGCGCATCAACCTTCGCTCCGGGAAGGGCCTCTCTTCCCGGATGAAGGCAATCATCTCATCGATGTCGTTGCCGCCTCCGGGAGCATCTCCCAACGGGAGGAAAAGTCGCTTGCGCAGCTTCTGCGCCCAGTAACGGATCTCGCGCTCGGCCGGAGGGTACGAAGCGCCCAGACGATAGAGTTGGCTTTCTGTCCTCGCCCAGCCTGGCGGAGAACTCTCATCGATCTGCAGCACAGCGGATGCATGACCGTGGTCCCCATCCTCGACATCCGGATCACCGAAGAACCACGCGTATAGCCACGGCTCGCTGTCTGCGGCATGTTCCAGCAGCCACCCTTTAAGGATCGGGGCTGTCGCCAGTTCGGCTTTGCTTGGTGCCGATGTCATCGCTCTTTGTTCTCCATTGGCATCCCCGCCGCTATTGAAAACGCAGCAAAATCATAGAAGTCGGTCCTGCACCACCTCAATCGTTTGTCCGGAATCGCCTTCACCACGACGGCGAAGTTCGCTGTTCGCCGAGAACCTGACATCAATGTCCTTGTTCCGGGTGAACTCGATCAAGGCATCCGACGTGAGCCGATCCCACGGTCTTCCGCGGTCCGGTCCGGATGGCACCCGTGGCAGGAGTCCGGGCTCAAGGCTCCAGGCAAGCAGTTGCTCAAGTGACGCCTCATTCAAAAGGTCGCGCAGATGATGGGCCGTCACATATGCATCAGGCATCGCCCGATGCGCGGGAAGACCGATCTCGTGCACCAGTCCGACCGGCATACGCTGGTATCGCAGCATCTGGTTCGAGAAGCGCGGAAGATCAGGCCATACGCGTAACGCACACTTCCATGTACAGATCCACGGAGACCCTCCGGTCATGCTCGGTCTGCAATACCGCTGTTCGAATGCCGCGCGATGGGCCGCCAAGGCCGTGACGCCGCCGACCGGTCGAAGCACACTTGGAGCGACCTGCTTCCACAATGGCGCGTCCGCGACCTGCGCGTCGAGTATGTGGTGCACCGCCATCGTATCCGGAGAGATCGGACGACCCGGGTTGACGAACCGCGCGCCGCGATCCTCGCCGACCTGCCAGCGGCCATCTGCATCAGGGACGACATCCTGCCATCCGATCTCGCAGACGTCGTTCGCGCCGTTTCCGCCGGTCTCGAGATCGATAACGCGTATGCGTGGATTTTCAGTCGTGCTCAGCATGACGACTTATGTAGTGCACCAGGCGCGATACCGCACACCGGTGCGGCATCTTCCCGGAAAAAGCCGAGCCAAACTCCTCCAAAAGCACGACCACGACCCGCCGACCTTGCATGCGGTCCATCCGTGCATTAGCTCATGACTGGAATGGAGCAGGCCAAATGATCCTCTTGTTACTCGCAGTTCCGATCGTGCTGGTGTGTTATTTCCTGTTTCCCCGCCCAACATTATTTGCCCTGATCGTCATTATCTTCGTCGGCGCCGTCGTCGCGACATATGTCTATCTTCAGCAATCCGACCGCAACGACTCGGCCAGTCTGGTCGTAGGGGCGAGCAAGGGGACCGACGGTTGCCTCGACCCAGCGAAGCCTGTCTTTGTTCAGTTCACCAACGGCTCCAAGCGTCAGGCAAATGTGATACGTTTTCGGCTGCTCGCAAAACGCCCGGGCTTCAGCATCGAGGCATATTCCGACTATCTCACCAGCTACAAGATCATCGAGCCTCATGGAACCTACGGAACATGTTGGGCTCTCAACCACTATAGAGGCCTCGAAACACTACCAGGTGGGCCGTCGCCAAAAGATCTGGAATGGTCGGTTGAAATCTCGTCTGTCGATTTCGCGAGCGATAACTAGCCGCTACTCGATATAATAGTCCTGGCCAACGTTCTGATAGGTCAGCTTGAGCGTTCCATCGGGTTGAACGACATACCGTTCCGATACCCGATAACCGAATTTTCCGAGGAAGGTGTACTTTACCACGGTACCCGGCCTGTAGGGAGAATGGATCACCCTGCCATTGTATGTGAGGCTGCCCGGCAGAGGCCGAATTTCTGCGGACGAGGTGGTACAGCCGGCAGCTCCAACCGCCAACACTGCGAAAACAATTGCCATCTCAGTTCGCGCTCGGCGTGCCATCGAACCGCCTCCTAGTCTTCAAGACGCCATCGTTGCTTCGACGTAGAAGTTCAACGGTGCAGTCTCATTCATAATACGCATCAGAACACGTCGTAAGAGTGCTTTGCTGTCGCACTTGATTTCAAGGTGCTCCCGAAACTGCCCCGCTACTATGCCTGGCCAACGGCCCTTGTTGCCGACTTCACTTTACGAGCTCGAACGCCTGTAGGCATTCGAGCTCTCACACACCATTCCTCTATTTTATCCAAGCCCTGCCGCCAAATCGCGGTCGGATCATCTCACCGGCTCCTTAGCAGCAGCGTCAGGCCAAAGATCACCAGTCCGGCAGAGGTCACGGCGAAGCCAGCCCAGGCGGCGGAGAGGAGACCGTAGCCAGCGGCAATCGTTACGCTGCCTGCCCAGGCGCCGACGGCATTTGCGACGTTCAGCGATGCGAGATTCATGGCACCCATCAGGCTTGGAGCTTCCGGAGCCAACTTGGTCAGGCGCACCTGGATCGTCGGGATTGCGGCCATCATGGCGGCTCCGACGCCGAACATCGCTGGGAAGAAGACCCACGAGTGGCCCCCACCAGCGGCAAGGGCCGCGAGAATAACGAGAGCACTGCCGAAACCGATGACGATACCACGTGCCGGATAGAGGTCAGCAAGCTTGCCGCCATAGATATTGCCGGCGGTCATGCCGAGGCCGAACAGAGCCAGTGCGACCGGAACCATCTCGGGAGCGAGCTTGACGACATCGGTTACCATCGGCGCGATGAACGTATAGACCGCAAAGATGCTGGCAACGCCGAGGGCAGCGACGAGCATGACACCCCAAACCTCTCCCCTGCGCAGAGCGGAGATTTCCTGAATGACAGGAACGCCATCAAGTGCCTTGGTGCGTGGCACCCACTGCCAGATGGCGCCGAACGCAAGCATCGAGAAGGCCGCTACGGCGAGATAGGTTTCGCGCCAGCCGATCGTCTGACCGAGGAAGGTGGCGAGAGGCGAGCCAACAATGGTTGCGACCGTCAACCCCGTCATCACGATAGCGAATGCCTTGCCGGCCTGGCCTGGTCCAACAATGTAGGAAGCAACCACGGCGCCCGCGCCGAAATAGGCGCCCTGCGGCAAGCCACTGACAAAGCGTGCCAGCATCAGAAAACCGAGGTTGGAAGCGACGGCCGACAGCACGTTGCCGACGACAAAAAGGCCCATGAGAAGAAGAAGAAGTGTACGGCGATTGAGCCGGGCTGCGGCGAGCGTCACCAGAGGGGCGCCGATGACGACGCCGAAGGCGTAAGCGGTGATCGCATTGGTCGCTTCCGGCACGCTGATACCAAGGCTATCCGAGAAGAGTTGAATGATACCCATGCTGGCGAATTCCGACGTTCCGATCGAAAAGCTGCCGAGCGCCAGCGCGAGCAACGTCAACTTCTGCGAACGGGCACCAGCGGTCGGTGCGGGAACAAAGACTTGGGCTTCCGAGACAGTTGCCATCATGATGATCCTTTCTAGAACAAATCGGCGGAACAGTCGTTTCGAGGAGTTCAAGTCCTGCGTGCTGCTCTGATGATTAGATCTCACATCGAGCCGAGGATCAGTAGACGGCCGACCTTCCCAGCATTTGAGAAAGAAATTCACAGATAGACTTCCGGCAATTGATATCCGCCTCTAAGATCCCGAGTGCTCTTGTGAATTGAAATCGGGGATGTGCCATGGACAATCGCGCGGGTGAGATGATGGTCTTTGTGCAGGTCGTGGAGGCCGGCAGCTTCTCGGAAGCCGCGAGACTGCTTCTGATGACGCCCTCCACTGTCTCCAAGCTCGTTGCGCGGCTTGAGAACCGGCTCGGCATCAGGCTCGTCGAACGCTCTACCCGGCGGCTGGTGCTGACCAAGGAGGGCGAGTTCTACTATGAGCGCAGCCAAAAACTCCTTGCCGAACTCGACGAGACGGAACAACAGATCGCGCATGGCGGCGCGGAGCCAGAAGGCATCATCCGCGTCAGCTGTTCGGTGACGTTCGGCGTCGCGGCGCTGGAGCCTATCCTGCCTGCCTTCTGGGACGCCTATCCGGGGATCATTATCGACCTTTCGTTGTCCGACGATACCGTCGACCTCTATCTCGACCGCACCGATGTCGCGATCCGGGTCGGGAAGCTTCCGGACTCCAACCTCATCGCCCGCAAGATCGGCACGACGCAGCGACGCATTGTCGCCTCGCCGGCCTATCTCGAAAAATGGGGAGTCCCGCAAGCGCCCGAAGATCTGCTCAAGCACAATTGCATCGGCTTCAACTTCCGCCGCGCCAACCCCGTCTGGCCGATGCGCGAGGGCGGCCGTATCGTGGAGCGCATGCTGAGCGGCACGCTGCTCGTCAATAACGGCGAGACCATTCGGCGAATGGCCATTGCAGGGGCAGGCATCGGGCGCATCGCCGACTATCACGTCCGCGGCCCGATCGCGCGAGGCGAACTGGTGGAGGTGTTGGCGGACAGCTCTGTCGTCGAATTCGACGATATCCATGCACTCTATCGCGGTACGCAACTGATGCCGGCGCGCGTGCGCGCCTTCCTCGACTTTACCGTCCCGCGCATGCAGGCATTCCTGGCGACTGATCCCACGGTCTAAGCCTCGCCACCCGAAGGTGAACGAGGCTTGTTGCGTCGATCAGGCTACCATCAGCCGTGGATAGGCAAAGGCGCATCGGGATTGACGAGGCCCGCCTGCCGGATCTCGCGCCAGAAATCGGCGGGAACCACCTCGTCGAGAGCTGCCCGATCCTCCGCGATGCGGCCAGGCTTGCTGGCGCCGGGGATGACCGCCGCGACCGCCGGATGCGCGAGCGAGAACTGGAGGCCCGCGGCCTTCATGCTGATACCATAACGATCGGCAATCGCCTTGATCCGTGCCACCCTGTCGAGGATCGCCGGTGTCGCCGGCGCATATTCGAAGTTCGGGCCGCCGACGAGCGCGCCTGAGCTATAGGGACCGCCAACGACAATACCGAGACCACGTTCCGCCACCTGAGGCATGAGGCGCTGAAGGGCACGATCATGATCGAGCAGTGTGTAGCGGCCAGCCAGCAGGAAGCCATCCGGACGAGGACCGTCAAGTGCAAGCAGCAACTCGATCGGCTCGACGCGATTGACGCCGAGACCCCAGGCCTTGATCACCCCTTCGTCGCGCAACCGGTCCAGCGCCTTGAATGCACCCTTGCGCGCGCTTTCGAACACACTGAGCCACTCGTCGCCATAAAAATCCTGGGCCACGTCATGAACCCAGGCGATCTCGATACGGTCTGTCTTCAGCCGCTTCAGGCTGTCCTCGATCGAGCGCAGGGTGGCATCTTCCGAGTAGTCGTTGACGATCTTGTTGGGACGGCCGTATTTGAAGACATCGCCCTTTTCGCCGAGATCGCGCGCGCTGACGTCCTCGATCTCATCGAGGATGACCCGGCCGACCTTGGTGCTGATGACGTATTGATCGCGGGGCTTGTCCGCAAGCGCATCACCCATGCGGATCTCGGCAAGACCGGCCCCGTAGAAGGGCGCATTGTCGTAATAGCGGATGCCGTCCCTCCATGCAGCCTCGACAGTTTCTATCGCCTCCTGTTCCGGAATGTCACGAAACATGTTGCCGAGTGGAGCAGCACCAAAACCGAGCTTGCTCGGCAGAATATCCTTCAGAGTCATTATCTTATCCTTTCGTGCCGGCGATGTGACCAGGGCCGGTCCCTGTTGAAAGAAGAGATAGAATGCAAGAGGCAGCGGCGGTAGCCGGTGAAGGTTCGCAAGATATGAGAAGGAAATTCACAGATGGTCAAGCTGTCATGTAAAAGCACGTAAGCCGGAGCAGGACTGCCCTGATGAGAGCGGGCTGCACCTTCTCCCTTGGCCAATTGCTGTCACAACCGATACTCGCCGATTGCCCCGAACGGCATCGCTTTCAAGGATGCCTGCGGACGGCGCCGACGCTCAAAGTCGATGATATTGCGCTGCCTACGCGCCACTTAATTGTACCGGCACGGTGGAAGCGGCGGACTCCTGGTGCACAGGCGCAAACTCACTCGGGAGGCTGTGCCTAGGATGGCGCGGATCATCGTGCGGGTTCAGGAAATAGCGCCGGGCAACGTCGAGATATCCGTCGTAGACGAGACCGCCATTCATGGAGACGAACAGGTTGCGATCCCGACGATAGAGGCGAGGAATTCGATACCACGGAATTCCTGGTCGCTGGTGATGCAGAACGTGCAGGTTGTTGTAGAGAAAGAGCAGACCGAACAGCGGGCTGTTTTCGACGATCGCCGTCCGCTCATCGTGATGGTCGGCATAGCGATGCTCGGCATATGACCGCAATCGCGTCAGTGCGGCGCCGACGTACACAAAGCCGAAGTAAACCCAGAACGGCATTTTGCAGACGACCATGACCCAGACGAGCAGGGCAGCGACCGCCAATCCATGTTGCAGCCAAATCAGCGCCCTTTTGCGATTGCCGTTGGCGATCATCACCGTTTCCTGCGCCAGAAAACTCGCGATCATGACAAACGGACCAATGAGCAGCCTGCCAAGCAGGGTCATATTCCACGAAGCGACCAGTTTTCCCACGCTTCCCAACCGGTCCCATGCTGCCTGTGTGAAGTAGGACGATTCCGGATCCTCGATCGGGTCGGTCAGATGCTCATCCCTGTGATGAACCAGGTGTGCCTGCCGATAGATCGGATAAGGCAGCCAAAGCGAGAGCGGCGGCCAGCCGATCGCGTCGTTGATTGTTTGATTTCGCGTCGGATGACCATGAATGACTTCATGCTGGAGCGAACCATGCCAAGCGACCAACCATCCTCCGAGAACAACCACAAGAATAAGCGGCAACGATTCCCAGAACCATGTGATGGCGACGAACCCTGAATAGATCACGCCGGTAAGTAAAACTGTCTGCCATTCTACGCGTGCAACGGAAATGTGTCTCGGGTGCTCAACTGCATTGCGGTCAGAAGATGTTAGATCGGCCACCATTTGCTCCGAAGGACGCTGATTCTTCGGAAAGTATACGTTGTGCCACCACTGGGCCGCACCGTACCGGGTTCTCACAACGGCTTAAAAAACAGAAAATCCCCCATATACACAGGTGGAAACGGAAAATATTACTCTATTAAATTGCTGGACAATTGCCCTGAACCGAGCAGCAGCGAGAAGCGTCCGCTGCCACGGCAACGCGCACCGTCAGCCCTCAAGCGATTGCGGGATAGCCATAGGCAGTTGCCTCCCCTTCAAATCCAACCAGCACGTCATAGTCTCTGTCTTCCAAGACCTGGACGCCTTGAAGCGAGAGTATGTCGCATACGGCAGAAAGGTTCCTATCAGATACCGTATCCGCCAGAGCCCGGCGGAGCATGGCCAGCTCGTCGGCAGAGGTAGATGCCGCAGTTATGAAAGGTAGTCCCGGGCCTCTTGCCGTTTCGGCAAGGATTCGCACACCGGCAACGCCGGCCGGATCGAAACGAAGGGTGTTGCCATAGGTTACGCAGTCGATTGCAGCAATGTCGGCCGCGCCACTCGCAACAGCCTCGATGCTTGCTCGATGGCCGCCGGTCTCGATCACCGACGAAAAAAAGCGCCCGCCCTTGGCATAAGGCGCGATAAAATGACGAAAGAGATTGTAGCCGGAATTGCTGCCGGGTTCGTTGATGGCGGCGCGAGCACCTCGAAGATCTTCAACCGTTTCCGCCGTTGAACCGGCCGCCACGATGATGAAACTGCATTTGAGTGGCCCCAAGCATCCGGGCAATCCATAAACGGGTGTGGCAACCAGTTGCACCGTTCCGCGCAGGCGCTGGACATATGGATATCCGCAGGTTTGCCCAAAAAGCAGATTGGTGTCGAGCCAGGCCTGATCGTAGCGGATGTCATGGCTCAGCCGAACTGGAGCATCGAGCCCATAGTCGCGGATCCGATCGCCCAGAGCCTCCCATAACCGTTCTGTCGCCTCGGCGACCGGCGGCGGACTTACATACATGGCAAGACTGGCAAGGCGCATCGGAAACTCCAAGAAGATCAAAAAATCTATGCATTACATGGATTAATCGCAACGCGTTTCATGCCGCGGAAGAGTTTTCTTGTGATCGAAAGATCAACTGAAATATGGTGCGATGCTCTCTTCATCCGCCCGAGGGCTTCGTGAGATTTGGTATGTCGACTCTGATCAAAGCCGAGCATGAGGCGAGACAGCTATGTCTGCCGCATCACGCGCAGATAATTCAGGAGGCGGCTTCGAATGCTCGCTGCCGCCTCCCGCTACTCAAGTAGATTTCCTCAGAACTCCTGCCAGTCGGACCCGCGGCCATTTACGGCCTTGGCGACCCGAGCGGTCAGGCGATGAATCGCAGGCATCTCGGTCTGGCGATCGGACGCGGCAGCGAGCCGCGCAGCGACCTGCCGTAGTTTGAACTGCGATACCAGTCTCGCGAGGTTCTGAGCCTCCGACGACAGCTTATGCGTCGCGGCCGAGGTCTCTTCGACCATTGCAGCATTTTGCTGCGTGACCTGGTCCATCTGGTTCACCGCGGTGTTCACCTCCGCCAGGCCAGTCGACTGCTCCTGCGATGCTGTGGCGATAGACTGGATGCGCTCGTTGATCTCGACGACGTAGTTTTCGATCTCGCCCAGAGCGCTGCCTGTCTGTTCGACAAGCTGCACACCGGAGCCGACGCTTTCCGCCGACTTGTTGATAAGCGTCTTGATGTCTTTCGCCGCGGTCGCGGACCGTTGCGCGAGTTCTCGCACTTCCTGCGCGACGACGGCAAAGCCCTTGCCCGCCTCACCGGCACGCGCTGCCTCGACGCCAGCGTTCAGTGCAAGAAGGTTCGTCTGGAAAGCGATCTCGTCAATGACGTTGATGATCTGCGTGATCTCCTGTGAGGCGTGCTGGATTGCGCCCATAGCCTCGATGGCGCTCGCAACGATGCGTGCGGAATCCCCGGCACGATCTCTCGCGTCAGAGACCATGCGGCTCGCTTCCTTCGCCCGGTCGGTCGAGTTCTTCACCACGGCCGTGATCTCATCGAGGGCGGCGGAAGACTCTTCAAGGGCCGCAGCCTGCTGCTCGGTGCGCTTCGACAGGCTGTCGGAGGATGCCCGCAGTTCGGCGCTGTTACCGCTCAGCGTATCGCTCGCGGAACGAATGTCGGAAATGGTGTCCTGCAGTCGAGAGATCGTGTTGTTCACGTTGCGCTGCAACTGAGCGAAGACGCCCTTGAAATCGCCATGCATGGTCTGCGTGAGATCGCCGTCGGCAAGCAGGCTCACCACCCGGTTCGTTTCACCGACGCCGATCTCGACCGAGGAGACGAGCGCATTGACGTTGCGAGCAAAGGCATCGAGGTTCTCGTCGTCGTAGGTCTTGTCGATACGGCGCGAGAAGTCACCGTCGGCAGCCGAAGAGACGACGGTCGCGAGACCGGCCTGGAGGCTGTCGCTCTTCTGGCGCATTGCGCTTTCCTGAGCATTCATGCGCTGGACCTCGATGCCATTGCGCTTGAACACTTCGACCGCTGCGGCCATATCGCCGATCTCGTCGGGGCGGCCGACATACGGCACTTCGGTGGAGTAGTCCCCGTCCGCGAGCGACTTCATCGTTGCAGTAACGCGACCAATCGGCCGGCTGACCTGGTGCGTCGCGATATAGAAGGCGAGGCCGACACCGCCGAGGATACCAACGAGTGTCGCTACGAGCGTGGCGATCAGGACGTTCTGCTGGAAGGTACGAAGGTCCTCGGTTACCTCCCGAAGGCGGGCCTCGTCCGCGGCGACGATGTCGTCGATTTCCTTCTGGAACGACTTCCGGTTGGCGCGGTTCTCGTCGGTGTTGCCCTGCTTGCTTGCGGCGGCGGGACCTTCGGTAACGGCTAAGCGCGCGGTTTCGGTGCGGAGTGTCGTGAACGCCTGCGCGGCCTGCTCGAGCTGGCCGAACTCCGTCTTCTCCCAATCCGGAACGGCAGGTTTCCAGGCGGCAAGAAGCTCGTTCATCTGAGCGAGCGACTTCGATGCACCATCCGCATAAGTCTGTGACGCCTTGGCGGATTCGGCGGCGTATGCACCCCGGAGGTCCATGACGACTGCCGTCACCAGCCGGTTCAATTTTTCGCCCATCTTGCTTCGCATGGAAATGTTTTCCAGCGCGCCGACGCGGTCGTCGTAGACGTTGATTGTATAGATGCCGATCGAGCCGATCAGCAGAGCGACGAGCGCCATGACGGCCACGATCGCGTAGATCTTGCCACGGATTCTCATATGAACTCCAGATATTTGCAGTTGGCGGATTGCAGCCGTCATGGCCAAGGGAGGGTGATCGTGCGTAACAGCCTAGAGTTTAACGGGATACAAATCTGCACCCGCATTATTTGTCATTCAGATCTGTCAATTAGCGACATCTAGACATGACTTGAGCCAGGATCGCGCGACGTCGCGCAACCGTAGGCAACCTAGTCCCTGCCTCTGTCAGGACCGCACAAGGCGCCACGTGTCGTTAAGCGTAGGCCCGGCAATAGGCTTCGAACTCTCGGGCGGGAGCTGTACGGTGCCGTTCCCTGTGCCGAAGCAACGTGAACCGCCGCGGCGAAAGTTCGACGTCGAGTGCTCGCAACTGCCCGTTCTCGACGAACGGCGTCACGATCGACTCGGAGAGTGCCGTCAAGCAGGTGCCGCTTCGCACCGCCGATAGTACCGCCTCGTTCGAGGGGAGAACGAGAGAAACGTTAAGCGAAGCCGGATCGATTCCCATCTCGCGAAGTGCCTGTTCAAGCACTGAGCGCGTTCCCGACCCCGCTTCCCGCATGATCCAGGATTCTCGCATCAGGTCCTCGGCGCGCACCTCGTGCTGATTGCGAGCACCGGCGACGACCACCAACCGATCGTTCGCGATGGTGGAACTGGAAAGTGCGGGTTCATCCAGCGTCCCCTCTATGAAGCCGAGTTCTGCGTCACCATTGATCACCGCGGCGGCGACTGTCGCGGTGTTCCCGATCGTAAGATTGACGTTCACGCCCGGATAGGCCTGCGAGAACCCGAGAAGGAGTGGCGGCAGCCAGTAGTTGGCGATCGTCTGGCTTGCATGAACATCCAACTGTCCGGTGCTGAGGTTACCCAACTCGGCAAGAACGGCCTCGGTCGTCTTCACGCGGGCAAGCGTTTCCTTTGCTTCGCGCAGAAACACCTTCCCCTTCCTGGTCAGCCGGATGCCGCGGCCAACGCGGTCGAAGAGCACGACGGAATAGAAGTTCTCAAGCGCCTTGATCGAGGCACTAACCGCAGAAGGCGTCAGCCGCAGAGCGACCGCCGCCTGGGTCAGATGCTCGCGTTCGGCAACCGCCACGAAAATGGTCAACTGTTCAAACGTCACGCAACCGTTCTCATTTACAGAATGAAACATCCATTATTATTCGATAGATCAAAACGGAATGGAAGAATAGCCTTCAAATGCCAAGTGCATTGGAGCTTTCATGTCGACCTTCCCGAAATTGCCTGAGATTATTCCCGGCACAATCGCCGCTATCGCGATAACTGCCCTGTCCCAGCTCATGGTCTTCGGAGAAAGAACCCTGACTGGTTTCGAGCTCCTTGACGGGCTCGTGATTGCAATCCTGCTGGGCACCCTCTGGCATACCGTCTTTGGGCTGCGTCCGTTGTTGAAGCCCGGCGTCGCGTTTTCGAGCAAGGTTCTTCTGGAGCTTGCGATCGTCTTCCTCGGTGCTTCCGTGAGCGTCGCGACTGTTGCCGACGCCGGATCGAAGATGATCCTCGTTATTGTTGGCACCGTGCTTTTATCGCTGATGATCAGCTACGGCATATGCAGGGTGCTTGGATTGCATGACCACCTTGCCACGCTGGTGGCTTGCGGAAACTCGATTTGCGGGAACTCGGCCATTGTCGCCGCCGCTCCTGTGATCGGCGCGCGCTCCGACGACGTCGCTGCTTCGATCGCGTTTACGGCCGCGCTCGGGATCGTCGTCGTGCTCGTGCTGCCACCCCTTTTTCCTGCCAGTCACCTCAGCGAATGGCAGTATGGCGTCTTGGCCGGCATGACGGTCTACGCGGTCCCGCAGGTGCTTGCCGCCACGGCGCCAATTGGGGTCGCAAGCGTTCAGATCGGCACGCTCGTGAAACTGATGCGCGTGCTGATGCTGGGCCCGGTCGTCCTGCTGTTGAGACTGAAGAAGGGCAACCAGAGCGTAGCCCGACCGTCGCTGGCACATCTTGTGCCGTGGTTCATTGTCGGTTTCTTCGGGATGATGTTTCTGCGCAGCCTCGACCTGATACCAACCACGATTCTCACCATTACAAAGGCCGGATCGACCTACCTTACAATCGTCTCCATGGCGGCGCTGGGGCTGTCCGTGAACATGCGGACCGTCTTCGCATCCGGCGGCCGTGTCCTTCTTGCCGGCATTCTCTCCATGTTGGCGCTCGCCACCATGAGTGTGGTTGGATTGATGATCCTGCATGCGAACTGAGGGATGCTCACGCAGATAGACGTTCCTGCCGCTGGAGATCCGTTCCGGCATGAAGCAGCTTCCCGTGCCCGGTGTCGCGCCAAAACTCGTTAAGATAAGGCTTTCAACCTTTTCGCCGCGCATGGTCACATGCTTGCTTCCGCCCTAAATCTCAAGGCATGGACACTGACCGAGTAGCCAACTCTTCAGACACGATCAAAACGTCCGCGAAAAAAGCCTCTCAACGGTTGACGCCCGAGATCGTTGACGAAGTTGATCGCCTTCTCGCGGGGCGTACGCGCGACATACGCCTGAGCGCCGATCTCGCCGGACTTTTCCGCGCCAGGTCTTGGTCGTCGACAGCGAAAATCATCAGAGCCTGGATGGCCTGGGTCATCGTTCTCGACGTGCTGACACTGGCCGTCAACGCAGTGCTGCTATCGCCCGGCTCGGTTGTTCCCATGCTCGCGCCAGCTTCGATCCTGCCTCCCGTCGCTCTCGCGGTCGGCGCCGTATTCCTGAAGCCCCGCCCATTGTGGATGCAGGACACCGCTATCCAGTTGGGCATGTTCCTGATCCTGCTGTCGGTCGCTCTCGTTGCGGTCAATGCGGGGGGCGAATATTACGAGCGGCACCTGACGATCATGATCTTTGTCGCGGTAACGGCAATCATCATCTTTCCCATCCCGCTCAAATGGTCGATGTCGATCGCAGTTTTCGCGCTCAGCCTCTATCTGGTCTTCCAATTGCAAAATCCGGACATCAGAACGGGAAGCGCCCTTGCAGGCGCGCTCTTTTTCGCGAGCGGCGTGATTGCGACACTGGTCGCCCGTCGAACTGCAAATATCCTGGCGCACAAGACATTCCTGCTTGAGCTGCGCGATCGCGCACGCCTCGCAGAATTGACGGACGCCAACTCGCGCCTGGAACTCCTTGCCCGAACCGATCCTCTCACGGGCATCGCCAATCGCAGATGGATGATGGAAACCCTCAACCGGGCCTGGAGCGAGGATCTTGAACCGATGAAAGGTGTCGCAATCCTGATGTGCGACGTCGATCACTTCAAGCAGCTCAATGACAGCCTGGGCCATGGCGAAGGGGACCGCTGCCTGGTGAAGGTGGCGGGGATCATACAAAGCAGCCTGCGAGACGAGCGTGATCATGTAGCACGCTATGGTGGGGAGGAGTTCCTCGTGCTTCTTCCGGACGCCGACGGGCAGGACGCATCAACCGTAGCCGAGAGAATCAGAAGCCGGGTCGAAGCCGCATCCCTGCCCAATCCAAGTTCCACCCTCGGACCCTATGTCACCGTCAGCATCGGCCTCGCTGCATACAAACGTGGTGGTGAATCCGTCTCGTCCGAAATGCTCCAGCGCCACGCCGACAAAGCGCTGTACCTCGCGAAGAGAGCCGGCCGCAACCGTGTGGTTATCTATCCCGCCGACGCGCGCGAGGTACAGCGCTGATATCGTTCATTGCCTCCAAAGTTCCGGCATTGAAGGCAGTTTTATTAGGACGAGAATCCGAATGGAGGCATTCCATTTTCGCCGGGCACTTCCTGCGGAAATTCCAACAGACCTCTCGGTGGGTGAATATCCGTCCGTCCTGCTCTACGAGCGGCTGCAAACTGTATTGATTCGATCAACTCGAGATCAAGGACAGGCTTCTGAAGGACGCCCAATGCGCCGGGAACCCCACCTCTGAGAACGCCCGGATCGCTGGTCATGAACAGCACCGTCACATCGGCTTCCGCCAATGTTCGCCCGACGATCGGGCCAGTCGGCCCTCGAGATTGACGTCGACAAGTGCCATGTCCACATGATCGGCGAGCAACAGCGCTTGATACATATTGCTGGCGATGCCAACAGCGTGGTGCCCAAGTTCCTCGACGGTATCTTGAAGATTGAGAGCGACCAAAGGCTGATCTTCTACTATTAATACATTGAAGGACATAGGTTTTCTCCGCTGGTTAAATCTTCTCCGTTGTGCTCCAGTTAGGAGGTAACACTTGGAACCCGGCAGGTGTTCCGCAGAGAAAGTGCCAGATCGGCAATGGTAAGCGCCGCTGCAACTGTAGCGCCGGAGTTCAGAACACCTCTCGATACACGAAAACGACAACGATCATGATCGGGACAGTGACGATGCAGATCACCGACCAAAGCGTGCATCCTGCGCCGACACCAAAGAAAGAGAAGGCATGCAACAGCGCATGCCGCCTTATCAACCAAGGCAGAAGAATGCCAAGAATGATGCCTATCAACCAGCTCATTTCGTCTCCTTTTGCGATCAAGCTCGGCGGAAGCAAAATCATCGCTGACCCGAATTGTTCCCTTGCGAAACAGCGCGAAAGCCCGTGAAAGAACTGGGAGCATGGCAACGAACAACGCCGGCCCTCCCATGCAAGATCGGGCCAGATGGGCAACCAGTGATGCGGCAGACTTCTCGCTCCGATGGATTAATTTCACGAACCGTTCGACGAAGGCTCGCGGAGGGTTGGCTGGCGCTCGCCGCCGTTGTAGGGCTTCGTCGCGACTGATGCCTTGGCCAGGCTAGCGGAAGATGGGACTGAGGAAATGAACGATATATCCCGTCAGACAGAGAAGGCCGTGACGCCATCCGCTCTGTCGGAGTCCGAGAAGAACGTCATTATCGCGGGCGTCCTTCTTTCCATGTTGCTCGCCGCGCTGGACCAGACGATCGTTGCTCCAGCCATGCCGACGATCGGCAAGGCACTCGGGCACGCCGAGTATCTTCCTTGGGTTGTGACAGGCTATCTGCTCACCGCGACCGCCATGGCGCCGCTCTATGGCAAGATCTCGGATGTGCGCGGACGGCGACCGACTATTTTCGCCGCCATAATCATCTTTCTTATTGGATCACTGATCAGCGCACTTGCGCCTAGTATGCTGGTGCTGATCCTCGGCCGCGCTGTCCAGGGGCTTGGCGGCGGTGGCCTGTTCGCTCTTTCACAGACGGTTATCGGCGATCTGGTGCCGCCGCGCGAGCGCGCGAAATATGCTGCCTGGATCTCCGGTACCTGGGCGGTGGCGAGCATTGCCGGACCCCTGCTGGGAGGCACTTTCGCCGAACATTTCCATTGGTCCCTGATTTTCTGGATCAACCTCCCCCTCGGATTGGTGGCACTCGCGATCATCAACAATCCATTGAAGAAGCTTCCGGTCGCCGCACGTACGCACCGGATAGACGCCGCCGGCGCCGCCCTCCTCGTGGCTGCGACCGCCATCTTGCTACTTGCTCTCAACTGGGGCGGCAGCCGCTATTCATGGCTTTCCCCGACGATAGCAGGATTACTGGGCGCTTCCGCTGCCCTCTGGGCAATGTTCGGCTTGCGGCTGCGACGCACGGCTGAGCCGCTGATCTCGCTGGAAGTTCTCGGCAATCCGATCGTGCGGTACGGGACGCTATCCATGTTCACTGCGCAGGCTGCCAACGTCGGCCTCTCGGTTTATCTCCCCGTCTACATGCAATCATTCCACGGCCTATCAGCCGGTGGCTCAGGCGTTGCCATGCTTGGCCTGCTCCTCGGTGCCGTTGTCGGAGCGACGGTCAGCGGCCGCAGCATCCCGCGTGTCGCGCGCTACAAGATGATCGCGATCGCCGGCGCCCTTTTTAGCCTGATCTGCCTCGCCGCGCTGGCTTTCCTGGCCGGTCGCTCGTCGCTACTTGTGCTTGAACTCCTGACCATCGGCGCAGGCTTCGGGACTGGCATGACGTTTCCGGTCGCGACCATCTCGGTTCAGAATGCGGTGGATCAGGCCCATCTTGGCGTCGCCACAGGCGTGCTGACGTTCCTGCGGTCACTCGGCGGAGCCTTGGGCGTCGCAGTTCTTGGCGCGATCGCGCTCGGCAATGGCCTACCCCTTGGCGGCGAAAGCTTGACCGCGTCGAGCGCGACAGCCACATCGGCCGCGCCTTTCGCTTATATTTTCTTCGCATGCGCCGCAGCCATGGCGTTATCACTTCTCGTGCTCCACCTCATGCCGGAAAAGTCCCTGCGGGGTCGCGCCGAGAACGACGTTCCGACCGTGGTGGAATGACCGCACGAAAGCATCTGCCTGCTGAAGGCGGCCGGCTTCGTCGCCGCCGCGATTATCAGGCGGCTGCGACAAGCAGGTCCTCAATAGAGGCAACATGGACAAACGACCGCGCCGCCGTAGCAAGATCGCGATCCAAGGTCACCAGTGCATCCGCCTGAAGCCGTGTTACCGCGATGTACTCGGCACTGTAGGTATCTTGCCAGTCAAGCGTGTTGGCTATCTCCCACGCGTGGCGTTGTAGTACACGATCGCCAAGCAGCCGAATTTGCAGCCCTCGAAGATAGTCGAGCTGAACATCAGCCTCCTTCTTCGCAAGATCGCCACTGCGGACGGCAGAATAGAGTTGCGACAACACCTGCGATCGCAGGAGCGTCGGGGCAACCAAGGCGTGGTCCTTAGGCACCTTTGCCTCGTCCTTCGCCAGCAACAACGCGACATCGTAAGTTATCGCAAACCGCTTCTTCACTGGGCCCTCCTCCTGCAGTCAATTGTCCTGCAACGCCAATGTTGCGTCAGCTAGCGTCGCGCGCAGACAATCCAACCGGCTCTCTTCAGCGATGCGCTATCCGGTGACCTCTAGATCAGCGCTTCCAGCGTACCGGCGGCTGCCAGGAGAATGACCACAGTCCACGGAGGCATTTTCCAGACGATGAGAAGAAGCAGGCCGAGCAGAGCGAGGGCGAAATCTTTGGGCGACAACACCGCGCTGACCCAGACAGGGTTATAGAGCGCCGCGCCTAGCACTCCCACGACCGCGGCGTTGGCACCACTCATCGCTGCCCGGGCAAGCGGAAACCGGTTCAATCCGCCCCAGAACGGCAGCGTTCCAACGAGTAGAAGGAAGCCCGGCAGAAAGATCGCAGAAAGACAGATCACAGCGCCAAGGACGCCGTTCGGAGAAGCCTCCATAGCGGCTCCGAGATAGGCCGCGAAAGTGAAGAGCGGGCCAGGCACGGCCTGCGCGATACCATAGCCGGCGAGGAACGAGCTATTGGAGATCCAGCCCACTTGGACGGTTTCCGCCTCCAGAAGCGGGAGCACCACATGGCCGCCCCCAAACACCAGCGAGCCCGAACGATAAAATGCGTCGAATAAGCTGATAGCGTGGAGATTGGCATAGGAGGCGACGACGGGCAGCACCACCAGCAGCGCAAGGAATACCAGGAGGCAAATCATTCCGACCCGCTTCGATATGTTGAACAAAACCGTTCCGCCCTCCTGCGAGGCGATCTGTCGACAGAGCAGAAGGCCGAGAAATGCCCCGACGACAATCGCCGCCAACTGTCCAAAAACGCCCCCGAAGGTGACGGCAAACACCGCGACTATGGCAATTGCCGCACGCGGCCGGTCTGGGGTGAGCGATTTTGCCATGCCCCATATAGCCTGCGCAACAACCGCGACCGCCACGAGCTTCAAGCCATGAAGCAATCCCTGTCCGACAGGATTGTTGAATGCAGTCGCCGCCATCGCGAACACGACCAGGACAATGGCGGATGGGAGCGTGAACGCCGTCGATGCGGCAAGTGCGCCAAGCGGACCGGCGCGCATCAAGCCGAGCGCGAACCCAACCTGGCTCGATGCGGGCCCTGGCAGAAACTGGCAGAGCGCGACAAGGTCCGCATAGCCTCTCTCGTCCAGCCACTTTCTTCGGATGACCAGTTCATCTCGGAAGTATCCAAGATGCGCGATCGGTCCGCCGAATGACGTCAAGCCAAGCTTGAGGAACGCGCCGAACACTTCTCCAGAGTTTCCTGCAGCGGCCGCCACTCGCTCACTCCTGATGCCATCAGTATCCACCCCGATCTCCTCTATCGCCTGGGGCAGAGCTTATTCTTCGTCAGCGTGACACGATCATGACATAGCTCAATGGGTGCACCACCCAACGATCTCAAACAGTTCGCTCGAACCGAAGTATCCCGGCCACCTTGGGGCCGGCACCGGTATCCGAAGGATGGGAGACACCGTCCGAGACCGGAACCTCCGCAAAATCGAAGGGACTGATACCCTCGATGCAAGCGACGTTGACACCGAACTGGCTCGTGTTCGAGCGGCGCTGGTGATGAGTATAGATCCCGCATGTCTTGCAGAAATAGTGCTTAGCGGTGCCCGTATGAAACTGATAAAGCGTCAGATTATCTTCGCCTTCAACAAACTCGATGTCAGACAGGTCTGCCGAAGCGGCAATCGCGCCCCGCATCCGGCAGTAGGAGCACGTACAGCGGCGGATGGTGTTGAATTCGTCCGCCAGCCGAACGCGGAACCTTACGGTGCCGCAGTGGCAAGCCGCGTCATGCTGCTGTCTTTGATCAATCATTACCGCCTCGCTCGTTTTGGCAATCAATAGCGAAGCCGACGGCTCTCTACAATGCGGCGATAACTCGCGTGGCAATTCCCAATTCGCCGTTCGATTTGCCACGAATTGAATGTCACAATCCTGTTCGAATTGACGACTAGATCGGCGAAAAATCGAGAACGAGGATCAGCAGATGGCAGAAGAGAAGCCCCTGGATTTCGCAGGCGAGATCGTCGACTTCGACGCCGGGCACGGAGAAGCCGCTACCGTCGAGATGGACGACTATACGAGGAGCCTTGCGCAGGCCAAGGCAAAGTCGGTCAAGCTCGTCGACGCGATCACGGGCGCCGCGCTGAAGAAGAAGGACGCCATCCACTTCGACGACATGCGCCCATCGCTCGCGGATTTCATGCGGCAGAAACACCCCGGCCTGCGTTCCGACGACTACATCAGCCGCAAGGTGGTCGATGACTATCGCGGCCAGTACATTGCCGAGCTTCTGCGCGACGAACGTGGCGAACTCTCGAATCTGGAAGACGAAGTCGTCGAAAGCTTGAGGAGCCACGACACGCTCGCAGAAAACATCGAAGAGGACTACGAGGAACACCGTTCGATCGGCGACCGCGTCGCCGATGTCGTCGCAACCTTCGGCGGCAGCTGGACCTTCATCATCTCCTTCTGCCTGTTCCTCGCCGTCTGGATGGGGATCAACCTGGTGCTTGGCGAGAAGGAAGCATTCGACGTCTACCCGTTCATCCTTCTGAACCTTATCCTGTCAACCATCGCCGCTCTTCAGGCGCCGATCATCATGATGAGCCAGCGACGCCAGGAATCGAAGGATCGGTTGCGGGCGCTCAACGACTACAAGGTCAACCTCAAGGCCGAACTGGAAATCCGCCACCTGCATGAAAAGGTCGATCATCTATTGAACCGGCAGTGGGAACGGCTGACCGAGATCCAGCAGATCCAGATAGAGATGATGCTCGAACAGGCTAAAGCCGCCAATCGCGCCCTGAAGATGAGCAAGGCGCAGAAGACCAAGACCAACGCGCTGAAGAACCTGTTCGGTACTCCCAAATCGGATGAGACCGACGAATAGGGTGGACAAAGCAAAATGCCAGGCCGCTGTTACTCAACAGGGCCTGGCATTAGATTATGCGCAGAAGGGGCTGCAGCTCGCTCAAATAGTCTGACGACGAGCCAGACCGAGCGCGTGGTAAAGAACGATCGCTCCGATGGTCGCCGTGCCGATCCCATCGAGCGTGAAGCCGGCGACATCGAGCTTGAAGTTGCCAGCACCCAGCACCAGCGCGACGCCAACGGTGATGAGATTGCGCGGCTCGGCGAAATCCACCTTGTTTTCGACCCAGATGCGGCCTGCGGTGGCGGCAATCAGGCCGAAGACGACGATCGACAGGCCGCCGAGAACCGGTCCCGGAATGGTCTGGATCAACGCACCGAACTTCGGCGAGAAACCGAGAAGAATTGCGACGCAGGCAGCCACTAGGAAGACAAGCGTGGAAAAGATCCGCGTGACCGCCATGACACCCATATTCTCCGCGTATGTGGTCATCCCGGTGCCGCCGAAGAAGCCGGAGACCATCGTTGCCAGACCATCACCGATGAAGGCCCGGCCGAGATAGGGATCGAGATTACGACCGGTCATCGCGCCGATCGCCTTGATGTGTCCGAGGTTCTCGGCAACGAGGATGACAACGACAGGCGCGATCAGGGTGATCGCGGATGCCGAAAACACCGGCGAGGTGAAGTGTGGCAAGCCGAACCAGCTGGCCGCGGCAACGCCCGAAAAATCAACCGGCGTGCCGAGACCGAAACCGTTGGCGAGTACCAGGTAGGCGACATAGGCGATCGCCCCGCCGAGAAGAATAGGCAGTCGACGCGTCATACCCGGCGCATAGACGGCGATCAGGCCGACCGCGGCAACCGTCAGCAGTGCCACCCAACGCGATAGCTGGCTGCCATCCGGGCTCGCGGCCCCCGTGCCCGAGGCACTGGAAATCGCGATCGGTGCAAGCACGAGGCCGATCGCGGCCACGATCGCGCCGGTCAACACCGGCGGCATCAGCCGCTCGATCCAGCGGTGACCGGCGAGCATGGTGATGACGCCGATCAGCGTGTAGAGCGCGCCGGCGGCGATGATGCCGCCGAGCGCCAAGGCGATGTTCGGATTGGGAGCGCCGGCCGAAGCGGCTGTTGCGACCAGAACCGGTCCGATGAAGGCGAAGGACGAGCCGAGGTAGCTCGGCACGCGACCGCCAACAGCGATGAAGAAGATCAGCGTCGAAATGCCGGAAAACAGGATCGAGACATTAGGATCGAATCCCATGATCATCGGGGCAAGCACGGTCGAACCGAACATCGCCACGACATGCTGGAAGCCAAGCACGACCGTCTGCGCAGCCGGCAACCGCTCGTCGGGCAGAATGCGCCCTTCCGTCTTCAGCCGCCAACGCGGAAAATACCCACCCGTCTCGCTCATCGCTCGTCCCGTTTCTTTTGATTTCACCACAAAACCTTCGGGGTTTCCGATCGGTCGGTGGAATAAACTGAGTTGTTATCGCCCGGATACTTGCTCGACGGCGACCGCCGGCCCTCGTACGGGTACCAACGCCGTCGATACTGCGAACCATTGCTGCTGTCATGGGCATCAGACGGCTTTCCACAACACTCCCAAGTAATTCCGGGCTTTGTCTTGCCGAGACTGGCAATCCGACCAATCTGCTCGGCGTATCTCCGTTGGTGTCCATGCCGGCGCCACGCCGCCGTTCACAAGAATTCGATGTGACTGCGAAAGCAATGTCGGAATAAGTAGAACTCATCCGCCACATGAAAAAGGACCGCGTCCATGCTTGCCCCCAAAGCCTTTCTCGCCCTTTTGTCGATCTTCGCCTTTGCCCTGGCCGGCGCAGCATCGGCGCAGATGCCGCCTCAGCAGCCCGCTTCCAAGAGCTTCAAGGTCGGTTCACTCGACGTCGTCGCACTCCATGACGCCCAGTTCGTCAGGCCGAACGACAACAAGATATTCGGCGTCGGCCACACGCCGGAGGAAGTCGCCGATCTGCTCAAGGCAGCGGGCGCCCCGACGGATACAGTAACGCTCAGCGTCGACGCGCTGCTGGTCAAGGAGCCGAAGAAGCTGATCCTCATTGACACAGGCGTGGGTGGCGCGCTCCAGCAGTCTCTATCTCAGGCCGGCTACAAGCCTGAAGACGTGACCGACATCCTGATCACGCATTCACACCCCGACCACATGGGCGGTCTCGTCAAGGACGGCAAGCTGGCCTTCCCCAAGGCCACCATTCGCATGTCCGCGGCGGAATGGGCATTTGCCAAGAAGAACGATCAGCTCGCAAGCATCGTCAAGGTGATCGATGGCCATGTGAAGACGTTCAAGCCGGGCGCCAAGGTTGCCTCCGGCATAACCTCGGTCGGATTGAAGGGCCATACGCCAGGTCACGTCGGCTATCAGATCGTATCAGGCAAGGAAAAGCTGTTCGACATCGGCGATACCGTACACAGCTCGATCATTTCGCTCGCCAAGCCCGAATGGCCCGTTGGCTTCGACAGTGACGCGAGCGGCGGGGAAAAGAACCGGATCGAGACATTGAAGAAGCTTGCGCAGACCAACGAGCTCATCTTCGCGCCGCATTTTCCGTTTCCGGGTGTCGGCCACATCCAGGCCGACGGCGATCATTTCAAGTGGGAGCCGACCCTGAGTTCCGGACAGTAAACAACACCGACGCGGCGCACCTCCTGCTGCCGCGTCGTCTTTCTGGAAGCGACTGTTCACACCAATACTGAACCGTTCGATCTCGTGGAATTCCTCGTACGCAATGGGAACGGCACAGTCGACGCCCAGCGGGCAAGAAAGCACCCTGACCATGCCTAAGGATCGGCTGTGCGACATTGGCAAGACGCCATTTCTCCGCTGGAGCTCGATTTGATTGTAGGATTGACAAGAGCCCGTTCGTCCTAGGCACATTCGTAGTGTTCAAGCCAAAGGAGAAGACCATGCCAGGCACAGTTCGACTTCACCGCGTTTTGACGACCAGCCCCGACAAGATCTATCGCGCCTTTCTGGAGGCGGATGCGCTGGCCAAATGGCTTCCGCCGAACGGCTTTGCCTGCACTGTGCATCATCTGGAGGCGGCGGTCGGCGGGACCCACAGGATTTCCTTCCGAAACTTTACGACCGGTCACAGCCATGCATTCGGCGGCAGCTATCTCGAGCTCGTTCCCGGCCAGAAACTTCGCTACACCGACAAGTTCGACGATCCCAACTTGCCCGGCGAAATGGAGGTTACCGTTACGCTCAAGAAAGTCTCGGTCGGGACGGAACTTGAAATCGTCCAGGCCGGCATCCCCGACGTGATCCCGCCAGAGGCATGCTATCTCGGCTGGCAGGAGTCGCTGCGCAACCTGGCGCGCCTTGTCGAACCGGAGATCAATCAATAGACCGCATGCGGTCGCGCGTACGAGCGCCCTCTCAGTCCCACCTTCCCAATATTGCGGCATGCATGGAATGCTTGCCGCAAGTCCGCATAGAGGCGGAACTGGAAACCTAGATCCGAGTTGTTCGCCAACGTGTTTTCTCGCAGGCGGTGTTGATGAAGATAGCCACCTACAACATCAACGGTATCAACGGCAGGCTTCCCGTTTTGCTGCGATGGCTCGGCGAAGCCTCACCCGACATCGTCTGCCTGCAGGAGCTGAAGGCTCCCGATGAAAAGTTTCCGGCCAAGGCGCTTGAAACTGCCGGTTACGGCGCGGTCTGGCATGGTCAGCGCTCCTGGAACGGCGTCGCAATTCTGGCCAAGGGAGCAACGCCCGTTCTCACCAGGCGGGGGCTTCCCGGCGATCCTGATGATACGCATAGCAGATACATCGAGGCGGCGATCGAAGGCATCCTGGTGGGTTGCCTTTACCTGCCAAACGGCAATCCGTGGCCCGGACCGAAATTCGAATACAAGCTCCGCTGGTTTCGTCGGCTCAACGCATACGCCAGCGAACTCCTCGACCTTAGCGTGCCCATCGTCCTTGCCGGCGACTACAATGTCATGCCGAAGGATATCGATGTCTACGATCCGAAACGATGGCGCGACGATGCACTTTTTCGCATTGAGGTCCGCAAGGCATATAGGGGGCTGGTCGACCAGGGTTGGACCGACGCTCTCAGAACCCTCAATGGCAACAAACGCATCTACACATTCTGGAAGTATTTTCGAAATGCGTTCGCCCGCGATGCTGGTCTGCGGATTGATCACTTCCTGCTCAGCCCGGCCGTCGCAGAGCGCCTGAAGGCAGCGGGCGTCGATAGGGATGTACGCGCGCGGGAACACACCAGCGATCATGCTCCCGTATGGATTGAGATTGGCGACGTTTCCTAACGCCATCCGGCATGATGTTGCTTGCGGCGATATGAATGCTGAGGCGAGATCTGACTCTCTCATCGACCAGTGAAATGCTCTTCGAGAGCAAGCAGACCCGCGAAGATGACGATCGAGAGGAGCCACCCGAGAACCACATCGGATGTGTAGTGAGCACCGACTGCGACCCGGAGGAATGCGGTTGAAAGCGATACAAGGATGACTGGCGGTGCGACCCAGGCGCGGTAGCGGGGCGGAAGCAATATGAGCACACAGATCAGCCAGCCTGCTCCGGAGGCCTCACCCGAGACGAAGGAGCAATTGGCCTGGCATGCGCCGTGGAAAGATCCCGCCGGCATGAACCGGTTGCCGCCGCCGAACAGGTCGGTTCCGCTCGGCCGCGGCCTGCCCGAATGACCCTTCAAGACGAGGTTGGTGATCAGGCCCGTGCCAAGCGCCAGGCTTGCAAGCGACAGCCACAGGCGACGGATTGGAAGCCGATCGCGAAACCGGTGCGAGACGCGCGCCGCGATCAGGCATCCCGCAATGATCGCGACGGCGACAAAAGGTAGTGCATAAAGGAACCAGCGAAGCGCCGTGATCGATGGCACCTGGTTGAGGGCAAAGTAGCCGCAGGGCTTCGCGGCCGTGGTGCCAAGACACAGTGGGCCGCTGAAGAAGTATGCGGATATGCGGACGTCGATCATCGGCCACGTATGGAAGATCGACAGCAGCAGCGCCCATAGCGAGGTGAGGATGAAAAATCGGTCGGCATAAATCCGCTGGTTGGAAACCGCGTGTAACGTGGTCATTTCGAAACTTTCAAATCAAATTGGCTCGGGCCTTATTCCGCCCTTCCCTGACAGAGGCCTGAACGGCCATCGGGAAGAAGCCTGGGCGTGGTGACCGTCTGGCCGGGTCGCGAGAGTCGTCGTTTCGATTGATGAGCGATCGACTGGCAACGATGACGCACCGGAAGCGGTTTGCTTCCAGTGTCCACAGGGTGTCGGAGCCATTCAGGTAGCTGTCAGGTTCATCAGCGATGCGGTTTGAACTGGCTCGGTCTGAAAGACTCGCCCGAGCAACCCATCAGGCCAGCATCAAGAGATACCAACAGGCAATGAAGCAAGCTTTCTGGAAATTCCGCCCGAGCGTCGGCAGCTTTACGATATGTGCAATTACAACGGCATATCTTCTGCTGATCGCGAACCAAACCTTCTGGGCGCGGGCAGCGGACTACTTTCGGAACGACCGCTTCGCCCTCATCCTCTTCATAACGGGCATATCCGCAGGGGCGCTCGCTCTCCTGACGCTGGTTTCCGCCAAGTATGTGACGAAGGCGTTCCTGATCTTCTTCGTTCTGACAGCCTCTGCGGCGTCATGGTTCACCGATCAGTTCGGCGTGATCGTCGATCGTGAGATGATCCGGAACATGATGGATTCCAATGCCGCGGAAACCGGCCATCTCATTACGCTTCGGTTCGTGATCCATCTTCTCCTGACGGGTGTCCTTCCCGTCGTCCTGATCCTGTGGGTGCGCATCGTTCACCGCCCGATCCTGTCGAAGCTTCTCCACAACAGCGCGATCATCGTGGCCTGTCTGCTCGTTCTGGCGGGCTCCGCGATCAGCGACTACAAGACCATCGCCGGCGTCGGACGCGCGCACCCCGATATCATGGAGCCGTTGACACCCTTCTTTCCGATGACGAGCGCGGTTCGCTACGGTCTTGACGTCATGAAGGGACCGCGTGGCGCGCCGAAGCCTCTCGGCACGGATGCCCGCAGAATTGCCGGCAACAAGCCCAGGGTTACGGTCATCGTCGCTGGCGAAACCGCTCGTGCAGAAGACTTCTCGCTGGGCGGCTACAAGCTCGACACCAATCCGGAACTGAAAAAACGGGACGTCGTCTACTACCCGAACACGACGAGCTGCGGAACGTCGACTGCGGTCTCGATCCCCTGCATGTTCTCCAACTACACCAGGCAGAGCTATTCGCATGACAAGGCGCTTTCCACGGAAAACCTGCTCGATGTCCTGAAGCACGCCAACGTATCGGTATCCTGGCTGGACAACGACACTGGCAGCTACAACGTGACAGACAGGGTGGCATATGACTTCCTGCCGCCGTCGGCCGATCCACGCTTCTGCAGCGGGGGCGAATGCCATGATGAAATCCTGCTCGACCGGATGGACCAGTGGCTCAACAATATCCACGGCGACAGCGTGCTGGTACTTCATCAGCTCGGCAGCCATGGGCCCGCATACTTCGCTCGTTATCCGGACGCATTCCGCCGCTTCGTCCCGGACTGCCGCGCCGAGGACTTCGGCAAGTGCTCGGAAGAAGAGATCCGCAATGCCTACGACAACACGGTCCTCTACACGGACTTCGTGGTTTCGCAGGTTATCGACAAGCTGAAGGCGCGGGAAATGTCGGTCGCGGCATCCGTCATCTACGTCTCGGATCACGGCGAATCTCTCGGTGAGAATGGCCTTTACCTGCACGGTGCGCCCTATCTTGTGGCACCGTCCCAGCAGACACACGTTCCGTTCCTTGCGTGGATTGCTCCCGATGTTCAGAAGGCGAACGGCTTCGACGTCAGTTGCATGAGCAAGAACGCGTCCACACCAGTCTCCCACGACAATTTCTTCCATAGTGTGCTGGGATTGATGGACGTTTCCACGACCGCATACGACCGATCGCTGGACATATTCGCTGCCTGCCGGACGCCCGGCGCCGTTGCTGAAAATTCCACAATGAAAACTGCCGTGATTAAATGACTTCGCTCCGCCGTTGCCGGCGGAGCCGTTCTGTCCTCACCAAATGACAGGGCTCCTCTTAAGCCGGGCGGGCCGGACAAAACCGGCCCGATGTATAGCCTCGAAGCGCGGCCTTGGCGACAGACGCCGCGCTCCGACGCTCACGCTCTCATGCGGTACGGCAAGATCGTTCCTGCCTCAGTTGCCAGCATGCGCGGCGATCGCCTCCTCAAGGTCTGTCAGCTCTTCGCAGCCGGCCGGGCAAAGCTGCTCGAGCGAGGCAAGCTGCAACTTCGCCTTCGCTGTATCGCCTGTCTGCAGATAGAGTTCGCCGAGGTACTCGTGAGCCGCCTTGTGATCCGGCTGCAACTGGAGCGCCTTGTTGTAGTAGGCGAGCGAGGTGTCGTACTGGCCCGTCATGCGCAACGTGTAACCCAGCAGATTGTAGACATCCGCCTGCTGGTTATCCTCGGCAAGGCCGCGCAGCTCATCAAGAGCAGCCGCATAGTCCTTTGCGGCGATCTTGGCGCGCACCGACGTCAGATCCGGCCCGTTGCCGGTTGCCATATCGTCGATGGCAAACGCCGGAATGGCTGTCAGCGTCGAGATCGCTGAGCCCGCCGCAGATACCGAGCAAAAGCCTATCGCAGCGAGAACGACGTAGTTTGTAAATGATCTTTTCATGGCGATATCTCCTCAGGCCTGAATGGTTGGCGTGAACGCGTAGGCATTTCCGTCCTTGACGAAGCTGCCCGATCCGGGGAACGGAAAATGCGAACCGCAGATGGCGATCTTGTCGGCGATGACGCGATCGATCAGCTTGCGTCGGCTGGTTATCGCAAGCGGCCCGTCCTGATCGTAGCTGCCCTGCCACTCCGGGTGGGGAGCGAGCAGCGCCGGGACGTACATGATGTCAGCCGAAACCAGCAGTTGGCTGTTTCCGGAGCTGACGAGATAGGCCGAATGACCGGGAGTATGCCCGGGCGCCGAAACCAGCTCGATCCCGGGCGCCACCTCCGCGCCGCCCTCCACGAGTTTCCAGTTCTTCCAGGTCGGGAAAACGGCCGCTATACGCTTGCCGGCGGGTTTGCGCCCTTCAGGAAGCGTCTCGACGCGCGACGGATCGGTCCACCATTTATATTCGGTGGAATGCACGACAAGCTCGGCATTGCCGAAAACCGGCGCGTTTGAACCCTTTTCCATCAACCCCCAGACATGATCCGGGTGGAAATGCGAGATCATCACCGTATCGATCTTCTTATAATCGATGCCGGCGGCGGCCATGTTGGCGGGAAGATGGGTTGCGTTGGTCTGCCATTGACCGACGCCGGAGCCGGCATCCATCATGATCAGCCTGCCGCCCACGTTGAGCACGACAACTGTCAGCGGGATCGGCATGAAGTCGGTCGGGAGATTGGCGTTCGCGAGCGCTGTCTTGGTCTCCTCGACCGAGGCATTCTTGATGAATGCCGGATCGTGCGGCTTGCGCCAGATGCCGTCATAGATGGCGGTGACTTCGATGTCGCCGACCTTGTAGCGGTAGAAGCCGGTCATTGGCTCGTCGGGAGAAGCGGCAAAGGCCGGCGCCAGTATTTCTAGTTTGGATGCCAGGCCGAATGCGACTGCAGCGGCAGCCGATCCGAGCACGGCGCGGCGTGACATATCAAACATGGTAGTGCCTCCTCAAAGCGTTGCGGGGTCGATCTGACGAGGTGCAGCAGCATGCCGTCCTCGCTGAGAAACTAGACCGCATCGGGTAGGAGGTTATTCCGTCGGCCCGAGACATTTCATGCAATCCATTGAAAATACGCGGATATTTCAAACGCACCTCATTGCGGTCGAAAAATCTGCGGTCTCCGGGAATAAAACCGGACCGCCGACGATCTTCATAGGGATAGGCCGTGTTGCGCACGCACCGACCGGAGGATTAAAATCGGCTGGGGCTGCCGGCCGTTGAGGATGTGATGACTGACGTCAGTATCGCCTACCCCATACTGCTCGACGATTATCGGCTGGTCACTGCCGCACGACGCTGGAGCCGGCGCTCCTCGGCATTCGCCAAGATTTTTGCCCGGGCAGTGACCGTCATTATCGGCCTCATGGAAGAAACAAGAGGCCAAGCCCGGCCCGAGGTGCTCGCGGCCCCCGCTCAGCGCCTCTCGGCCGATCTCGCACTGCGGTTTCAACAGACGATCCTGCCGCATATGGATGCCTGCTACAATTTTGCACGGTTCCTCAGCCGCGATGCGGATGCGGCGCAGGACATTCTGCAAGACGCGTTTCTGCGGGCCTATCGCAACTTCGCGACTTATCGCGGTGGCGACTCTCGCGCATGGATCTTTGCGATCGTGAGAAACTGTTACCTCGCATCGCAGCAGAAAGGGCGACGCCGTGCGCGCTTCGAAACGCCGTTGGACGAAGGCGGCGCGGATTCCGAAGAGACCTTGCCGCATGAGATCGCATCGCAGGAGGACACGGGAAGTTGCCATGATCCGCGAGAACGAGTCCTACAGAGTTCGTCGCGTCATCAACATGCTGCCGGATGCCATGCGCGAGATTCTGGTGCTACGCGAACTGGACGAACTGTCTTATCGGCAGATCGCCGAGGTCATTGATATTCCGATCGGCACCGTGATGTCACGCATAGCCCGCGCGCGCCACGAATTCGCCGAGGCGTGGACCGCTCTAGGAGATGGAGAGGTGCCAGCGTGAACGACGACCGGAATCCTGGTTGCGGCGAATGGGGGCCGGTGTTGCATGCCTTCATCGATGGCGAACTCGATCTTATGCAGGCCGCCAAGTTTGACACACATCTGGCGGGGTGTCCGGATTGCCGAGAGGAGATCGAAAGGGTGCGTGGTGTACGACGACTGATAGGCCGAGATGGAGTACGCTTTCCACTTCCGGACGAGGTGCGCTCTCAGGTTCTGTCTGCTCTGTCGCAAGAAGTGCGGATGCCGCGTTCGACACCTCGCGCAGAGACCCAGCCCGTGAGCACGTGGGGCCGCGCCTTCCGCTTCATACGAGACTGGAGCCTCGTGCCATCGCTCGCCGCGCTGGCCGCAAGCGCCGTGCTATTCTTGAACACGCCTGCACCCGATCTTGGAATCGAGGATCAGCTGCTTGCGAGCCATGTGCATTCGATGTTGGCCGATCATCTTACCGATGTGCAGACCTCCAATCAGCATACGGTGAAGCCCTGGTTCAACGGCCGCATTGATTTCTCTCCGCCCGTCAATGACCTTTCCAAAGACGGTTTCCCGCTGGTCGGTGGCCGCGCGGACTATATCGGCGGCAGGGTCGTCGCGGCGCTGATCTACCGGCACAACGGACACGTCATCAACCTGTTCATCTGGCCCCAGGCGGCGGGAGGCCAGGCAGACAGCGAGCATGACGGTTACAATATGGCCAGATGGTCGGCCGATGGGCTTGTGTTCTGGGCAGTATCCGACGTCAGCGCCGCCGACCTCGCGAGATTTCGGACAAGCTTCATGCGGCCGCCCGCGAACTAGAAGTCGGCACGGAATACAGCCAGACGGCGCCGAGGCGGCGTGCTCAGATCATCGGAGGAGGCTACGGCCCGGACGTTGGGCACAAGACCGTAGCCTCCTCTGCTCCCTTGCGAAGGAGATAGAAAGCGCGAAGTATCATCACTACATCGAACGCTTCCCATGTTGACAGTTAGGTCGCGGAGAGCCCGCGGGTAGTCGGACCGAAGTCTGATCCCGCCATATCACGGCAAGCGGTATGGCTCGGCCACAAGTGCCCTAAGCGAACCGGACCGCGCTTCTTGCACGTGCTTTTGCCGCGACTTCCTCGCGATCACGTGGCGGCTGCGATGTTTCCATAGATCCGAGCAGATCGCGGGCGCACGCCGCGATCGAGCTTACCGCGTGCTCGAATGCAATCTCGTTGCGCTTCGAAGGTTTCGTCGTTCCGCTCAGCTTGCGCACGAACTGCAGCGCCGCGTCGCGAATTTCCTCATCCGTTGCCGGTGGATCGAAGTTGAACAAGGGCTTTATATTTCGGCACATGGCTTTGCTCCCGTTGGTGCAGAGGGCTCAACATAGAAAACTAGCCGCGCGACTGCCGATGGCAACCGGGAAACAGAGAACGCTACTATAGCCAGACGTATTGCCCCCGCGGTTCAGCGCTGGACGATGACCCTGGTTCCCGGCTGAACCAGCTCGTAAAGCTCCTCGACATCCTGCCGATACATCCGAAAGCACCCGCTCGACGCATTGGTGCCAATGGAGGAAGGATCGTTCGTCCCGTGTATGCGCAGCAGCCCGTCGGCGAGATAGATGGCTCGGGTTCCAAGCGGGTTCGACGGACCCGGACCGACGACGGCCGGGAGTCTCGGATTTTTCTGGCGCATGCTGGCTGTCGGTCGCCATTCCGGGTGCTGTCGCTTCGACACGACCCGCGTCGATCCGTACCACTGCTTGCCCGCACGACCGACGGCGATCGGGTAGACATACTGCTCACCCCTTGATGTCGTATAGACGAGCGTGTGTTCGCGCGTGGCTATAACGATGGTGCCCGCAGTGCCGCGCATCGACGGCGCCCGTCGCTCCCTGTAGGGCTCGCGGTAACGCGGCGGAGGCTCATATTCGGGCGGTGGCGGATAGGCGCCGTACGGGTCATCATAACCGTAGCCACCATACTCGTCATATCCGTCATATGGCCCATAAATCTGGGCTTGGGCCTGAAATACCGTCAGCAAGAGCGCCGCGGCAAGGAGAACCAGCAATCTCATCTTCGCCATCCGCTTGTCATACAAGCTTGATTGGGCCGAACTCTGTGGCGGCACTATGACCGTAAACGTGGCTTCCTCAGTTCCGTTGCTCTTGCATAGTCACGCGGACCGAACGGCACCGCGGGAAGATGCGCTCATGCAACGCCGCAAGCTCCCCTGCGCCGAGTGCCTGATCCGCACCCCGTGACGATCAACCCGCCTGCGCCCGCTTCTGTAGAAATACGTAAGTGGAACTCCCAATGTGCGGGGTTGCTTCATGCCCCTATCCTGCATTCGACTGGGAGACTGCTCGCGTCAACCGCGCCAGCCTTGCGAGGCTAGCAGGCCGCTGACCGGGCGAAATCAGCAGGGGGTGGTGTGGTGCACAAAATATTCGCCTATCTGACGATTGCCTCGTTTTTCTCGACGACCGCCTTCGCCGATCCCGCCGTTCTGACCGCGAACGTCAATCTCAGAACGGGACCGGGCACCGGCTTCGAGGCGATGCGCGTGCTTCCTCAGGGGGAAGAGGTCGACATCAAGGAGTGCGACGACGGTGCCGCCTGGTGCGCTGTCAGCTATTCCGGCGCCAATGGTTTCGTGGCAGGCAAATACCTCAATCAGTCGGAAGCGAGCGCGCCCGCCTGGCCCAGGATCTTCACCACCGAGACAGGCGCAACAATCACCCTCTTCCAGCCGCAGATCACCAGTTGGACCGATTTTACCCTTCTCGAGGCTCTCATTGCCACCGAACTGAAACCCTCTGCCGACGCTAAGCCGATTTACGGCATCATCGGGGTTTCTGCCAAGACAGTGGCCGATGACGAAAACGAGAATGTCACGCTGACTGAGGTCAAGGCGACGCGGGTGGAGTTCTCGTCGCTGGATCGCAAGCAATTGTCGGATCTGTCGCTTGAGGTCGGAAAGCTCATGCCGACCGATCCCATCGTCGTTTCGGAGGACCGGCTGACGGCAAGTCTGGCGGATTACAAGCGCCTTGCTGATGTAACCGACATCAAGGCGGATCCGCCGCCGATTTTCACCAGCGAAACACCCGCGATCCTCGTCCAAACCAATGGCAAGGCAGTGTCCGCCCCGGTGAAAGGCGTGCCGGGTCTTTCCTTTGTCGCCAACACCAACTGGGATGTTTTGAAGGTCGACGCCGCCGGCACGTACTATCTTCGGGATGACAAGAGCTGGCTGACCTCGAACGCGTTGGAGAGCGGTTGGACCGAAGCCAGCGCCCTGCCGGATGTTATCTCCAGCTTGCCTGCGGACGAAAACTGGAAAGACGCAAAGACGGCACTTCCGGCGGTGCCCTTCGCGGACAAGACCGTGCCGACAGTGTTCTACGCCGAAAAGCCCGCCGAACTCCTGCTCTTCGATGGCAAGCCGGCTCTCGAGCCGGTGCCGGGAACAGGCCTTGAATGGGTGTCGAATACCACAAGCGCCGTCTTTTACCAGAAAGCGAGCAAGACTTGGTACACGCTCCTCTCGGGAAGATGGTTCTCGTCAGCATCGCTGAACGGGCCCTGGACCTTCGCCACCGCCAACCTGCCGGAGGATTTTCAGCGCGTGCCCGACGATGCGCCATATGCGGCGGTGCGCGCTTCCATTCCCGGCACCTCGGAGAGCGCCGAGGCGCGCCTGAGGGCGAGCATTCCGAAGATGGCGCGCGTCACGACCGACGGATCGGTCAAGGTGGAGGTCAGCTACAGCGGCGAGCCGAAATTCGAACCGATCGAGGGCACCTCGATGTTCTATGCCGTCAACGCAAGCGAACAGGTGATCAAGGTCGCCGACAAATACTTTGTGCTCAAGGACGGCATCTGGTTTGTCGGTGACACGCCGACCGGGCCATTTGCCGTCGCCCGCTCCGTCGCGGACGAGATCTATACGATCCCGCCGTCATCACCGGTCTACAACGCCACCTATGTCCGCGTGTACGAGACAGAGGACGATGCGGTCTGGTATGGCTATACGCTCGGCTACCTCGGCGCCTATCTGGCCTGGGATACGCTGGTGTGGGGTTCGGGCTGGTACTATCCACCCTATTGGGACTACGACAACCCTGATCTGCCCTATTATCCGCCGCCGATAACCTACGGCGTCGGTGCCTTCTACAATCCTGCTTATGGCGCCTTCGGCCGCTATGGCTACGCCTACGGACCGAACCGCGGCCTGGTTGTCGGCGCTGCGTATAATCCGACGACAGGCACCCATATCCGCGGCGGCGCGTTGGCCGGCCCCAACGGCGAGAGAGGCTTTATTGCCGCGTACAATCCGCGCACGGGCAATGCCGTCGTCGCCCGCGGGGGCCAGAATGTCTATGGCTCGTGGGGTAGCGTCTCCGTCAAGCACGGCGGCGAATTCGCCCGCATCAGCGGCGGATCGACCGGAAGCGCCGGCGGATTGCGCTGGCGCAACAGCGAAGGCGACAAGGGATTCATCGTCGGAAGCAAGGGCGGAGATGTCTATGCCGGGCGTGACGGCAATGTCTATCGACGCCAGGACGGGGAGTGGCAAAAGCATTCCCCAGACGGCTGGCAGCCTGTCGGGCCGGAACGCCCTGACCGCGGCAACATCAATCGGGCCGGCCAGCGCCCAACGGCAGACAGACCTCAGGCATCCAGGCCGAAAACCGCGCAACGTCCGGCCGCACCACGCCGCAATCCGCAGCGGTCGCTCGACAGCATTCCCTCTCATCTCAACTTCGACATGAGCGGGCGCCAGTTCGGCAATCGCAACGAACTCAACCGCGCCTATGGCCGGGGTCCCCAGTCAGGCGGCAATTTCCATAATTTCAACCGCGGCGGCGGTTTCCAGGGCGGCGCAAGCCGCGGCGGCGGTGGTGGTGGTGGTCGCAGCTTCCAGGGGGCGGCGGACGAGGCGGTGGCAGTATCCATGGAGGCGGTGGTGGCCGTGGCGGCGGTGGCGGTGGTGGGCGAGCCATGCCCCGTGGTGGCGGAGGAGGTCGCGGCCGATGAACCGCGACCCTGCCCCTCATACAGCAGGCGCTCTCCAACAATGGCGCAGACAGGTCCGGCCACACGCGTAGGAGACAAGGATGGACACCCCTCCGATCATCGTTAACTACGCCGAGGTGATCCAAACATCGCTCGCGCCGGTATTCCTGTTGGCGGGCACAGCCGCGCTCGTCGGAATCTACTGCACCCGTCTCGGAAGGGTATCCGACCGGTTGAACGAGGTGATCGATACCGATCTCCCGAGAGCCGACCGGCAACGGCAGCTCATCTATCTCCGCCGTCGTACGCTGGTTCTGGAAATCGCCGTCATACTCGGCGTCGTAGCCGGCATCTGCACGTGCGGGGCAATCCTCAATCTCCTCTCAGGCGCACTGGCCATTCGGCTGCAGCCTCAGAACATCTTCTGGTTCTTTGGTGGCGCAATCATATCGTTGATGCTGTCGCTCGTTGCCTTTCTGTTCGAACTGCTCGCGGCCGGACGCAGCATTCTGATACAGATCCAAAAGGATCGGGATTTGATCAGTTGATCGCCGTCCTCGGCTGGACCCGGCGTTTGGCGAACCCGAGTTGACAAACGCCCAGCAGCTCATAGTCTGCGTGCATATCTTCAGGATCGCAACCGCCTCCGGGATGAGGATCAGGCCTATGGCAAAGTGCATGACGCGACTGCTACTGGTCAAACTTGCCCTTTGCCTCTCCGCCTTCGCGGCGGGTGCCGCAACGCTCGATACGATCGCTCAGCGGAACAGCCTGCGGATCGGTTACATCGCCGACGAGGCCCCCTTCTCGTCGGTCAAAGCCGGCGCCGATCCAGAGGGATACGCCATCGAACTCTGCGGCAAGATCGCCGATGAGATCGAGCATCAGTTTCCGGATTTGAAGCGCGAATACGTTCAGATGACCCTCGCCAACGGCTTCGATGCGGTGAAGGATGGAAACGTCGATCTTCTCTGCGGTGCGACAACGGTCAATCTGAAGCGACGGGAAATCGTCGATTTCTCGCAGCCGATCTTCCTCACGGGGGCGACTGCGCTGCTCCGCAAGGATTCGGCCGACTACCTGCAGACGATGTTCCTGGACAAGCCCGCCGTCCGTGCTGTCAGCCAACGTATCGCATCGGCGCATGCAATCGGCGCACGCGCCAGCACGACGACGGGGATCGCCCTGCGGGAGGCATTGGAAACGACGCCAGCTTCAAAGACGAAGCTCGCCGATTTCGAAACTCATGAGGAGGGGTTAGCGGCATTGGAGGATCACAAGATCGACGCCTATATCGCTGATCGGGCCCTTCTCATAAGCCTCGTCAAGCGAGCGCGCGATCCCTCCTCCCTCGAGATCGGCGACCGGTTGTTTACCCACGAACCCTACGCGATTGCGCTCCGCCGCGATGATGCCGATTTCCGGCTGCTCGCCGATCGTGCTTTGACGAATTTCTATTTGTCGGACGATTTTCTGCCGCTTCTGGAGCATTACTTCGGAGCCGAAGCGCCGATGCTTCACACGCAGGTCATCATGGAACACGTGCCCTATTGAGAATGAAGGTGCCCGGCCGACTAGGCTCGTTGCGCCTGCGTCTTTCTCTTCCCGAGATTGACGAAGAGAGCAATGAGGACAGTGCCGAGGATGAATACAAACGCAGCCGCCGCGATCGCCGGGCTGATATTCTCCCTGATGGTCGAGAACATCTGACGCGCCAGCGTGCGCTGATTTGGTCCCGCGACAAACAATGTCAGCACCACCTCATCCAACGACGTTGCGAAGGCAAACACCGCCCCCGAGATGATCCCTGGCATCGCCAAAGGAAGCGTAACCGTTCGAAGAACGACGTGAGGTGCCGCCCCCATGCTCGCGGCCGCATGCTCAAGGCGACGATCGATACCCTGGAGAGAGGCAGTCACGTTGACCACCACGAAGGGAACGGCGAGAACCGTATGAGCAATGATGACACCGAGGTAGGTATTGGCGAGCCCGTACTGAGCAAACATCAGCTGCATCCCGACGCCAAGCACGACGGCCGGCACGACCATCGGCAGCAGGAAAACCGTGCGGATGAAGCCGAACAATAGCGAGACCTTTTTTCCGCGAAGACCGAGCGAGCCGATTGTGCCGAGCACAGTGGCCAGCAGGGTCGTCCCGGCGCCGATGATCAGGCTGTTGAAAATCGACCGGCGCCAAGCATCCGCCGTGAACAGCTCATTAAACCAGCGCAGCGAAAAGCTGGGGATCGGATAGTTGAGAAAAACGCTGTTGGTGAATGCCAGCGGCAGGATCGCGATCAATGGCGCCATCAGGAAGAAGACGACCAGGGCTCCAAATAAGATCTTTGCGAGTGTCAGCGGCTTCATGCCCGGGCATCCTCAGATGAGAGCCGCAGATAGACAACGTACAGCAAAATGGTTGCAAGAAGCAGCACTAGGCCGAGAGCACCAGCCATCCCCCAGTTCGCGGCACCCGTTGCGTAGTAGGCGATCACCGAACTGATCATCTGGTCCTTGGCGCCGCCGATCAGCGCCGGGGTGATGTAGTAGCCGAGTGCGCTCATGAAGACGAGCAAAGAACCCGAGACCACGCCACGCAGCGATAGCGGCAGCAGCACGCGGCTGAAAGCACGGATGGGATTTGCTCCTAGCGAAGCTGCCGCGGGCATCAGGTTTTTCGGAATACCGATCAGAACGCTGAATATAGGCAGAACCATGAACGGCAGGAGAACATGCGTCATCGCAATAACGACCCCTACCCTGTTGAATATCAATGGAATGGGACTGCTGGTTAAACCAATCGCTTGCAACGATGCATTGATCAGGCCGTTGTCCTGCAGAAGAATGAACCAGGCTGCGGTACGCACGAGAAGAGATGTCCACAGAGGAAGCAACACCGCACCCAAAAGAAGCTGCCGTACCCAACCGGTGACCGAGGCTGCGACCATCGCAAAAGGCAGACCGAGCAATATGCAGCAGATGGTGACGGTTGCCGCAGTCGTCAGCGTGCGTATCAGCGTGTCGCGGTTCGCGGACGTGCCCTCAGGCGCATTGGCGATCGATCCGCTGGCATCACGTGTGAGATCAACGGCCGCGAGCAGGTTTCTATCCGTTATCGGCGAACTCGCGGCATCTTGAATGGCAATCCAGAAAGCCGGATCGCTCCACCGGCTATCAATTGCAGAAAGATCACTGACGCTCTCGTCCGCAGTTACTGCCGATCTGGTTTTGGTCATCAGCGTCCGAAAACCCGACTTGGCGCTGTTCAGCCGCCGAACGAGGTCTCCGAAAAGCTCATCATCCCGGATGCCCCTGATGTCAGCGGCAAACGCCTTCTGCGCATCTGCCGGCGGCGCGCTTGCCCGGTCCCATCCCTTCAAGGCGGACGCGACCGTCGGCAGGGCGCGCGACGCAACGGGATCTGACACGGCAGACTTCATCATGGTCGCAAGCGGTGCGACGAAGAAAAGCACGAGGAAAAGTGCCAGCGGCGCTACCAGCAGGAACGATCTAGCCTGTTTCCAGATCCAGCTGTCCCTCATGATACCATCCAGCAATGATCAGGAGAGAAGGACGCCACGACTTCGTCCCCGATGTTGAGGGGCGAGGATTTGCGGTGCGCCTTGATCATCAGATCTTTTCCCTGGCTCTGGACCCGCACCTGCAGATGGTCGCCATGGTAGACAATGTCCGCGACGGTGGCCTTCAGGCGGTTGCCACCGGTTGCTTCCGAGTTGATGTCGATCCGTTCAGGCCGAATCGAAACCTTCACCTCGTCTCCGACCGTTGCTGGCAGTGGCGCGTTGACCTCGATGCTCGCGCCGCTCGCAAGCAAAACGCCAAGGACACCTTCCCTTGCGCTCTGAACCTTGCCGGTAAGAAGGTTGGTCTCGCCGATGAACTCCGCGACAAACTGTGTTCGCGGGCTGTCATAGATTTGTCCAGGCGTGCCGATCTGCTCGATCTTGCCGTGGTTGAAGATCGCGATCCGGTCCGACATGGTCAGCGCTTCCGTCTGATCGTGCGTCACAAAAACGATCGTCAGCCCGAGCCGCCGGTGGATGTCGCGGATGTCGAGCTGCATCTGCTCGCGCAGTTTCTTGTCGAGAGCACCAAGCGGCTCGTCCATCAACACGACCTCGGGCTCGAAGACCAGCGCACGCGCGAGCGCCACACGCTGTTGCTGGCCGCCAGACAACTGGATCGGCTTGCGACCCTGGAAGGCACCGAGTTGCACCATGTCGAGCGCTTTTTTGACGCGCTCGACGATTTGCGAGCGGGAAACGCCTCTCATCTTCAGTGGAAACGCGACATTCTCGGCAACAGTCATATGGGGAAAGAGCGCGTAGTTCTGAAACACCACGCCCATATTGCGCTTGTAAGGCGGGAGGCCGTCGACCCTTTTGGCGTCGACGGAGATCTCTCCGCTTGTCGGCTTCTCGAAGCCTGCCAGCATCATCAGCAGCGTTGTCTTGCCGGATCCCGAAGGCCCGAGCATGCTGACGAATTCGCCTTTACCTATCGAAAGGTCGAGATCGTCGACCACCGTTATGGGTCCAAACGACTTGCTGACTTTGTCAAATTGAATAAAGGCGTCGGTCATCAATGCCCACTCTCTCCCATTCGCGCCGCCCGGTCAGAGCAGCCCGAGAAGGGGCCTCTTTCGAGGCCCCGAACCACAAGATTATTGACCAAGCCAAGCGTTGAAACGCTGGGTCAGCTCTTCAGAATTATCCGTCCAGAAGTCAACATCCAGAGGGATTGCGCCCTTCAGGTTCTCCTCCGAGGTCGGAGATTCCTTCTGGTACTTCTCAGGCACCAGCTTGGCCGCGCCAAGATTTGGCAGGCCGTAGGCAATGTATTCAGGAAGCTTAGCCTGGTTTTCTGCCTTGCTGGCATAGGCGATGAAGTCCATGCCCGCATCCTTGTTCGGGGCGTCCTTCAGGATGACCCAGCTGTCGATAGCATAGACGCTTCCCGGGAACACGAAGCCGAAATGCTTGCCTTCAGAACGGTTGATGCCGGTGATGCGACCGTTATAGGCAGCCGTCATGACGACCTGACCGGAAGACAGAAGCTGCAGCGGCTGCGCGCCGGCATCCCACCAGACGATGTCGCTCTTCAGTTCATCGAGCTTCTTGAAGGCGCGGTCGACGCCGCCTTCGGCACTGAGGACCTTGTAGACCTGATCGGCCGGAACGCCGTCGGCCATCAGGGCGAATTCGAGCGCATACTTCGGACCCTTGCGAAGACCACGCTTGCCCGGAAACTTCTTGGTATCCCAGAAGTCGGCCCAGCTCTGCGGCGCTTCTTTCAGCTTCTCGGCGTCATAGGAAAGACCCGTGGACCAGACGATGTTGCCGACGCCGCAATCGCTGACGGCGGCCGGAAGGAAGGCTTCCTTGCCGCCCATCTTCTGCCAGTCGATCTTTTCGTAGATGCCATCGGCGCATCCAAGAGCCAGTTCCTCGGATTCGACCTCGACGACATCCCAGGTGGGCGTGCCCGCCTTGACCTTGGCCTGAAGAACGCCGTAGCCACCTTCCCAGCTCTCATCGAGGACAGGCTTGCTGGATTCTTTCGCGTAGGTCTCAAAGAAAATCTTGCGCTGCGCATCTTGGAAGTTGCCGCCCCAGGACACAACTGTCAGGTCGCGAGCCTGTGCAGCGAGAACGCCGCATGCCAATACCGTAGTCGCAATAAGTGATACTCGAAGGAGTTTCATCGAACGTTCCCCTTTTTGGAATTGAACATGGATTAGGAAACCACGTTTTAATCGTTTTGGAAGGCGGCCAGAGCGGTGTGGTGACTATTCTCACCGCCGGTTAGGGGCGTAGATGTGCTCAATAGGTGGGTGGTGTAATCGCACTCAGGATTTCACTCTCGCCGTCGTGGACATTTCGAAATCGGTGCGGCAGGCGGCTGTCGAAATAGTAGCCGTCACCTGGCCCGAGAACTTTCTGCTGTCCGCCGACAGTGATCTCCACCGCCCCCGACAAGACCATTCCAGCCTCCTGCGCAGCATGGGTGAAAGCTTCGCCCGAGTCCGCGCCGACGGCATATCGTTCGTGCAGCATCAGGAGTTGGCGATTTGGATGATCGAGGCCAATGACGCGGTACGAGATGGTGTCGACCTTTCCGATCTCCACCAGATCCTGCGCGGTATAGAAAGGCGTATAGGGCAGACTCGACTGCAGATCAGAAAAGAAGCCCGGCAGCGTCGTCCCCAATGCATCGAGGACAGCGCCCAGCGTGTCGATGGATGGGCTCATCCGGTCGCGCTCGATCAGCGAGATCGTCGAATGAGATATTCCCGACCGCGCGGCCAGCTCACGAACGCCAAGGTCACGGCGACGCCTGAGTTCCCTGAGCTTACTTCCAATCTTCGGCATGAAGGCCCCTGTTCAAAGTCAAACACTCGCGCAACATCGCATCGTCCGATGCGATCGCCTACCGGCAGTTAGTAGCCGCCTCAGGGACTGGTGAAAATACTGAACAGCTGTCCAGTGGGTAATTGTCGGACTGTCTGGAGTGCGTGATGCTTTATCCAGCACGCACACAGGAGACTTTCATGACATCGCGGCTCGATGCTCTCAACGGCAAATTCATTCAGATCAAGGAACCGACGCGGGACGCAGTCTCCGACACGGCGCCAGTGGAAAAGACGGTCAAGGACATCATTGCCCAGGTCCGCGAGCGCGGCGACGCGGCTGTCCGCGAGTACTCCCTTCAATTTGACAAGGCCGAGCTCGATAAGTTCGAGGTCACCGAAGAAGAGAAGCTGAAGGCCGTCGCAGATCTCGACCCGCAGACTCGCGAAGACACTGAATTTGCAATCGCCAATGTCCGCAAGTTTGCCGAAGCCCAGCTGAAGACGATCCTGCCGCTCGAGGTTGAGACCTTGCCCGGCGTTCACCTCGGCCATCGCGTCATTCCGATCGAAGTTGTCGGCTGCTACGTTCCCGGCGGTCGCTATCCGCTGCTTTCAGCTCCCGTCATGACGATCGTACCGGCGAAGGTCGCCGGCTGCGACCTGGTCATCGCCTGCCTGCCGCCGAATGCCCATCCGGCTATGATCGCTGGTTGCCACCTCGCCGGTGCTGACCGCATCTTCCGTGTCGGCGGCGCACAGGCTATCGCTGCCATGGCCTACGGCACCGAGACAATTCCGGCTGTGGACAAGATCGTTGGTCCGGGCAATGCCTTCGTCAACGAAGCGAAGCGCCAGGTGTTCGGCCAGGTCGGCATCGATCAGCTCGCAGGTCCGAGCGAAATCTTCATCGTTGCGGACGAAACCGGCAATGCCGAGATGATCGCGACCGACCTGCTGGCACAAGCCGAGCACGACGTTCGCACCCGCGTCGGTCTCGTAACCACGGACCGCAAGCTTGCGGATGCGGTTCTGGCCGCGGTCGAAAAGCAGCTGCTGGATCTGCCGACGGCCAACGTCGCGGGCGTCGCCTGGAAGGACTATGGCGAAATCACCGTCGTCGAAGATGAAGCTTCGATGATCGCCTATTCGGACTACATCGCCACCGAGCATCTCCAGGTCCACACGCGCGATCCTCAGGCAACAGCCAAGAAGCTGCGCAACTATGGCTCAATCTTCATCGGTGAACTGGCGAGCGTCGTCTATTCGGACAAGTGCAGCGGCACGAACCACACCCTGCCAACGATGGCAGCCGGCCGTTACACTGGCGGGCTCTGGGTCGGTTCCTACGTCAAGATCGCCACGCACCAGTGGCTCGACGAGCGCGGCGTCGCAGCCGTCGCCCCGGCCGCCGTTCGTCAGAGCGCGACCGAACAGCTCGAGGGCCATCGCCGCGCGGCGGCCCTGCGCCTCAGCCCGCAGCAACTTGCTGCTGTCTCGAAATAAGCTTCTCGTCGGGTCGAATACCCATCGCTTCGCAAGCCAGGCCATCCCTCTCGGGGATGGCCTTTGCATGTTGGCGTATTCACGTCACTTACCTGGCCTGTCCTAAGCTCGCATCAAGCAACCTTCACGAGTCGCATGTGACCCGACGCGGCGCCCGTCCTCGGTAAAATGACCGTTCGGTTGTTTTCAGACTTTCCAAGACTGGCTCGTCGGAAGTAGTGTCGCCGCCATTCATCCAATGGGCTATTAAGGTGCCACCAATGACCGCGACGTCGACTTCCACCGAAATCCAAATCGAATTCCACAAGTCCCCCGTTTCCGAGGCCGATCGTATTCGGCTGTTGGAGACACCGGGATTCGGAAAGGTTTTCACGGATCATATGGTGCTGGCGCGCTGGACCGCCGACAAGGGTTGGCATGACGCCAAGGTTACGCCGAGACGCCCTCTCGAGCTCGACCCCGCGAGCGCGGTTCTGCACTATGCTCAGGAAATCTTCGAGGGCATGAAGGCTTACCGCGCCGACGACGGCAGAATTCTGCTGTTCCGGCCGGAAGAGAACGCCCGCCGCTTCGCGCAATCTGCCACCCGCATGGCGATGCCTCCCGTGCCGGAGGAGCTTTTCCTGAACGCGGTGGAAGAACTCGTTCGCGTTGACAAGGCTTGGGTGCCTTCCGGCGACGCCAGCCTTTATCTTCGCCCCTTCATGTTCGCCAACGAGGCATTCCTGGGCGTTCGTCCGGCCCAGGAGTACATCTTCTGCATCATCGCTTCTCCTGTCGGTGCTTATTTCAAAGGCGGAGCGAAGGCCGTCTCCCTGTGGGTCGAGACCGAATATACGCGGGCGGCCAATGGCGGCACGGGTGCTGCGAAATGCGGCGGAAACTACGCTGCAAGCCTCATCGCGCAGGCAGAGGCGGCGAAGAAGAACTGCGATCAGGTCGTCTTTCTCGATGCGGCTGAACATCGTTGGGTCGAGGAACTTGGCGGCATGAACGTGTTCTTTGTCATGAACGACGGTTCCGTCGTGACCCCGCCGCTCGGCGGCACGATCCTGCCCGGCATCACGCGTGCCTCTGTCATCACGCTCGCCGAGGAGAAGGGCCTGCGCATCGAACAGCGCCCTTACTCGTTCGCGGAATGGCAAGCCGACGCTGCCAGCGGCAAGCTCTCCGAAGCTTTCGCCTGCGGCACCGCCGCAGTCTTGGCGGGCATCGGTCTGGTTCGGCATGCCGGCGGCGAATTCCTTGTCGGAGACGGACAGACCGGCAAGCTGACCACCGAACTCCGCGAAGAACTCGTCAGCCTGCAAAAGGGCGTCACGAACGACGAACGTGGCTGGACGCGGCGCATCCTGGCTTGAGCCCTGGATAGTGACCGTCCGCGGTCTGCTTGAGGCTCGACCCTCCTTGTGAAAGATCTCGACGACACAGCAGTGTTGTCGAGATCGGCTACACTTAGGAAATCACGGCGGGCGGAACATCCAGCCAGCAGGCAGTGCCACCAGAGGTGCTGATGTCGTTGTTACCTATAATCCCGAAGCGATGCGCTGATAGGCCGGAAGCTGATCCGCAACACTCGCTTACTATGGCAGTGACGCGATCGGCGACAACTTGATGCGGCAGACCATGCCACGCTACTTTATGCGGGATAGGGCAGCCCGTATCTGTCGCGTATCGTGCGCCCCTCGTATTGGCGGGGATATACGCCTCTATCCTGAAGGACCGGGATGACCCTGTCGACAAACTCCTCGATATCGTCGGGCGCCCGAGGCGGCTGCAGCGTGTAGCCGTCCACCGTGCCGTCTTCCCACAGGTCGATCATCTCTTTGGCCACCTCTTCCGCTGAGCCGAGCAGAAGCCGGTGGTGCCCTTCGGAGCGGCGGACCGCCTGGCGAGCCGTCAGCTTCTCATGCTGCAGCAGGTCGGAAAGCCCGAGCCCCATACCCACGGCCTGCTGCCTGTTCGGGTCGGGTACGAAACGTTCGTAGTCCAGAACGGCATCAGGATCGAAACGGTCACGGTCCAATCCATGCTCGCGCACGAAACGATCCAGCAGGCCATCTTCCGATCCCGTCCCACTGTAAAGCTCGTGCTTGCGCAACGCCTCCTTGCGGTCCTCACCCAGGATGACGACGAGGCCGGGGACGATGCGAATGCCGGATGGATCCCTACCGAGCGAAACGGCCCTCTCGCGAACCTTGTTGCCGAAGGCTTTCCCTGCCGGTTTGGAAAGGATGTTGCAGTAGATGATTTCGCCGTGCCGCGCCGCAAGCTCGATGCCGCCGTCCGACGCTCCGGCTTGGGCAATCACCGGATGGCCCTGCGGGCCGCGCGGGACATTGAGGGGGCCTCGCACCTGGAAGATGGCGTCGTCATGATCGATAGCAACGGCACTCGTGCTGTCCCAGAAGCGGTCGGGCGGAACTTCGCCCTCGCGGCGCGGATCCCAGCTTGACCACAGCTTCTTCGCCACGTCGAGAAATTCGGTCGCGCGGGCATAACGCTCGTTGCGCGGGGGAAGTGCCGCACTGCCAAAATTGGCGGCGACGTTGGGATTGAACGACGAGACGATATTGACGATCAGACGCCCGCCCGAAACGATATCGAGCGACTGGGTGCGCCGCGCAAAGTTATAGGGCGAATTGTAGGTGGAGGATACCGTAACGACGAAGCCGATATCGGGCACCTGCGCGGCCAGCGCCGTGCACAGGATCAGCGGATCTATTGTGTGGAAGGGGCGGCCGAGCGGTTCCGTCATCAGTGCCGGATGGTCTGAAAAGAATACGGCGTCGAACAGCCCCTTGTGGGCGATTTCCGCCAGGCGCCGGTAATAGGCGGGATCGTTGATATCGTGCCGATTACCGCTGCGATATTTCCATGCATTGGCGAGATAGCCGGTGGAATTCAGCCCCACATTGAGGTTCATGCGACGTTTTTGGATGCTCATGCGTCAGTCCGTTCCGCCTGCTCTTCTCTTGCTACGCCCACGCCCGCCTGCGGGCCCGGGGTCGTGCCGTTGACGGCGAAATCGCCGACGATGCGATCGTGGTAGATGCGCGGATTGTGGGATGCGATGGTGCGGGCGTTGCGCCAGTGGCGGTCGAGACCGTGGCCGCGCTTGGCAGCGGATGCTCCGAGCGCATCGAACAGCACCGTGCTCGCATCAAGGATCAACGAGGTGACAACGGTGACAGACTGGCTGACCTCGAGTTCAGCATTGCGGTCGGCCAGTTTGATTTGCTCCTGATCCCCACCCTGGTTGGCATCGTAAGCGCGCTGAAGCGCCTTTGCCGCCTGGAGCACGATCGAGCCGGCGCTGTAAGCCGCGCCTCTCACCTTCCCGACCACCTGCTGGACCTGCGCGTCCTGGGCCGATCGGGACGCATTGCCGCGGCTATAGACCCTTTTTCTCGCCGCTACATGTCGCGCCAAGTCGTTTGCCGCCGCACGCCCGATACCGGCGAGCGAGGCGAGATGGACCAGTTGGAAGAAGCCGCCGGAATAGCTGAAGCGCACCGCGCTCGGCTTGATCAGTTCGTCGGCGATCTCGACATCGCGGAAGCGGGCAGTGCCGCTCGCCGTCAGCGATTGGCCGAAGCCATCCCAGTCGTCGATGATTTCGACACCCGGCGCCGACGTCGGCACCAGCGCGCCGATCGGTTGCCCGTCCCCATCCATCGCCCCCAGCGTGATCCAGTCCGCGTAGAGCGAGCCGGTGGTGTAGAATTTCTCGCCGTCGAGACGCCAGTTGGCGCCATCGCGGACCAGTCGCGTCGAGTAGCTGCCAAGCGGCGTGTCGCCGAGTTCGGAGAACCCGCTTCCGACCGTCTCGCCCTGCCCGAGCCTCTTCAGCCAGGCATCGCGCCAGGCGCTGTCGGGCGCGTTCAGCAGATCCTCGGTGAAGCCGAAGTGGCTGCGATAGGCGTTGGTGAGGTTCGGATCGGCCGCGGCAAGCTCGATGATCAGGCCGAAAAGCTCCGGCAAAGTCGCGCCCAGGCCACCAGTCGCGACAGGCAACCGCAGCCGCGAAAAGCCCGATGTCTTCAGCCACTCGTAGGCATCAAAGGGCAATTCATGTGCGAGGTCGCGGTCGACAGCCCGCTCGGCGATACGGGCGAATATTGGCCTGAAGGTCTGCGCGAGACGCTCGAAGCGCTCGCTCGGCGGTGCGCCCCAGGCCCCATTGATATCAGTCATGACGTTGTTTCCTGTTTACAACCGCAATACCGCCGGCTGACGACGGCGGTATCCGAAGCTCGGTTCCCGTTCCGGCCAAGGCGAGCGTCGCCTCAGGCGGCCGCCCGCTCTTCCGCGTCGAAATCGTGAAGCAGGATCGTGATTTCGTACCCACGGCGGGCGAGCCAATGGGCGACGATGCGGGCGCGTGAACCCAGCAGATCATCGACCAAGACGACGCGGGCGCCACGCACGGCGATCGTCCGGTAGGCCACGCCGAGAAGCTGCCCGCCCTCCGACGAGATCGATCCGGCAAGGTTCGCGCGCGCAAACTCCTCCGGGGTACGAACATCGAGCAGGTAGGTCGTGCGTGACGGATCGGCGTTCCATCGCTCGGCGGTCTGCCGATCGATGAACGTCAGTCCATCGCTTGCAGAAAGGCTATCGCCGCGCTCGCTTGCGAATTGGCGGGCCTCTTCGCTTGGGTCGCCGTAAGATGCCGTGCGCCCGGTCTCGAGTTCGAAACCCGCATCCGTCCAGCCGCGCGTCCCGTCGTCGAGATAGGAGACGGCGTTGGCGACACCGGCATCGATCAGCGTCTGCGCTCCGAGAATGGCGCGCGGCAGGCCGGCGCAGGAAACGACGACTTTCGTTTCGGCCGAGGGGACGAGATCCTTGAAGCGCAGCAAGAGTTCGGCGCCAGGCACGCCGACGGCGCCCGGTACGTGCGCCTTCTCGTATTCGGCAAGCGTGCGCGTATCCAGCACGATGACATCCGTTCCCTGATCACGGAGCGTCTGCAGTTCCGCAGCGGATATTACCGGCGTCTGCCTCTCTTCGCGCACCTTGGTGACGAAGGGAACGCCCGGAATATCGAATGTCGGAAGCTCCTTGCCACCGTCCACCCAGGCGGGAATGCCGCCTTCAAGGAAATGGATGTCCGTCCAGCCCGCTTGCCGCAAACGGCTGACCGCCGCTTCGGCAGTGCCATCGCCGCCGTCGACCAGAACCATGCGAACGGCCCGACGCGGCACGAAGCGGTCGAGTTCGGCTTCCAGTCGCTCCGTGGGCAGGTTGGTCGCAAACAGCGGCGACGCATAGCCGACGTTCTCGGCCGAGCGGATATCAAGCACCGCCAGTTCCAGCCCATCGCCCAGCCAATCGATCAATGTGGCCTTGTCTATCCGATATTTAGTCATGTTTCCTGCTCCTCGATATCAAGCGTTCGGGTCGAGCCACAGGTCGCCGAAGCTCCAGTTGAGCCCCTGCGATCCCGTGACGTAGTTCTTCACCCGCTTGTTGGCGACAATCTGGGCGCCGGCGGCGACGAGGTCGACGGAGGCCACCTCGTCGTGGATCAGATGCTGGAACTTGCTCCAGGTCTCCCAGCGCTTCTTCTCATCCGGCTCGGTCGCGGCCGCTTCGAGCAACTCGTCCGCCTTGGCGTTCGAATAGTGGCTGGCATTGGAGAACGGCAGGCCGATCTTGAAGTTCTTGCTCCAATAGGCGCGCTGGATACCGAGCGACGGATCGAAGGTGTTGGAGAGCGACTCCACCACCAGATCGAAGGCGCGGTCTGTGTAGACGGTCTTCAGGAAGGTCGGCAGGTCGTATTTCTTGATCTCGATGCCGACGCCGATCTTCTCCAGCTGGCTCTTAAGCACATCGGCATAGCCTTGCGGCAGATAGGAATTGTAGGTCAGCCTCAGGTCGAAGCGCTTGCCATCGGCCTTGCGCGGATAGCCCGCGTCGTCCAGCAGCTTCTCGGCGGCGGCCGTGTCATATGGATGGGCGACGACGCTCTTGTCGTACCACTGCGGCAAGGCCGTGCTCACGGGGCTCGGCGACACCTGCGCGTAGCCATAGAGCGCGACGTCGACGATCTCCTGCAGGTTGATCGCCTGGGCAATGGCGAGTCTCACCTCGCGCTTGGCAAACAGCGGATTGTCGTAGTTGAAGAACAGCTGCTGCTGCGGACCGGAATACGCATAGGTGGTGGTGTCGACGATAAGGCTCGGGATCTGCTTCAGCCGGTCGAGATCGGCAAGCGGCACCGGATTGTCGCCGATATCGGCTTCGCCCGTTTCAAGCGCCGCCGACCTGGCGGCCGGGTCGGTGACGACGCGCAGGATGATGCGGTCGAGATAGGGCTTGCCGGCATCCCAATAGTCGGGATTGCGTTCGAAAATCAGATGGCTGCCCGCCACCCATTCCGTCAGCTTGAAGGGGCCGGTGCCGATCGCTGTCTGCAGCGTCTGCCCGTCGCCCGGCGCCAGCTTCTCGAAGATATGCTTCGGCACAATCGGTGACTCCGAGCTCGATTGCGCCGAAAGCAGGAAGGGAGCGGGTTTCGACAGCACGATGACGGCGGTCAGCGGATCGGGCGTCTCGACCGCCACCACGTTCTGGTAGGTGATACGGCCGCGCGGATGCGCTTCCTTCAGCCGGAAGATCGAAAAGGCGACGTCGTCGGAGGTGAAGTCCTTGCCGTCGTGCCACTTCACGCCCTTGCGGAGCTTGAAGGTGTAGCGAAGATTGTCGTCTGAAACAGACCATTCCGCCGCCAGCAGCGGCTGCGGCCTGACGTCGAGATCGAACGTCAGCAGCCCCTCGACGATTTTCGGGCCGATCGCCTGGCCGGTGCCCGACGAGGTGTTGATGGCGAAGAGCGCGTTACCTGGATCCACCCGGTAAAGCCAGTTCAAGGTGCCACCCGTTGCCGGCGCGGCACTCTGTCCGAAGGCGATCGACGGGAGCAAGGTGCTGGCGCTCGCAAGCAACATCAGCTGGTTGAAACTGCGACGGTTGATGGACACGCGAGAGCTCCTCTTTGGTTGGGTTTTGGTCCGCTGAGGGGGAGCTTCCGTGCTGCGTCCGAAAAGGCGAAGTCAAAGTTTCTTCTCGCCGGAGAAAGAAAAATTGCACCCGAAGGGCTGTTCGCAGGCAGCCCGATGAAAAGGAAAAGCTGCTCAATTTCCATGCTTCGGCAGGATGAGGTTTCGCCGAAGTCCACGCCGACGAAACGCGGAAACTGGGCACCCTAGCGAAAGAATTTCTTTCCGCGAAATCAAACAGATATTTCTGGACTTGAACGGCCGGCCAGCCAACCGTTGACGGGAAATAGCGGCGCATACGCCCCTGTTACCGTCATTTCCTGGAGGCAAGATGCCGTTCGAAACAAATGCCGACGACACGCTTCTGGCCAAGGCGAGCGAACTCCGCCAGGCGTTTCATCTCGATTCCGTCGAGAGAGACAAACAGGGCGGCAGGCCTGTCGACCAGATCAGGCTCCTGAAGCAAAGCGGGCTGCCTTCAGCGCAGATCGCCAGGGAATACGGCGGCCAGGGCGCCTCCTGGCTGACGATCCTGCGCATCGTCAGGGAATTCGCCAAGACGGACGGATCGCTCGCCCATCTCTTCGGCTATCACCACCTTCCGCTCAACCTCATCCTGTTTCGCGGCTCGTCCGCGCAGAAGGAGAAGTGGCTGACTGGTTCAGCCGCTGGCAACTGGATCTGGAGCAATTCCGGCAACGCTTTGTCGAAGACGTCGAGCGGCGAAAGAACCGCCACGGGCTGGATCATCAACGGCAGCCGCCCCTTCTCCTCCGGCTCGCATGTGGCCGATTACATCCAGATCTCCTGGGAGAACGCCGATGGCGCCCGACTGACCGCCGCCGTCCCCGCCGACCGCGAAGGTATCGTCATCGAGAACGACTGGGACGGCATCGGCCAGAGACAGACGGGAAGCGGCACCGTGCGTTTCGTCAACCTTGAAATTCATGAGGACGAGCTGATCAGCGCGCCCGACGTGCCGCTGACGCCGTGGTCCTCCCTCACCTCGCTCCTGCAGCAGAGCGTCCTCCTCAATGTCTTCGTCGGCAGCGCACAGGGTATTTTGAAGGAGGGCCGTGATTATACGACGACGAGTTCGCGGCCCTGGATTTATTCCGGCGTTGAACGACACGTCGATGATCCCTGGATCAAGCGCCAATACGGTGACCTCTATATCCGCACCCTGGCGGCAACGGAACTCGCCGACAAGGCCGCCCGCAGCCTTGATGCAGCCTATGCCGAGGGCCCTTCGCTGACCGCCGCCGACCGTGGCGCCGCCGCGATCGATATCGCAACCGCAAACGTCTATGCCGGCGAGGTCGGGCTTGCCGTTTCCAGCGAGGTCTTCGAGGTCATGGGCGCCCGTTCGGCGACCAATGCCAACGGCTTCGACCGCTTCTGGCGCAATGTCAGAACCCACACGCTTCACAATCCCGCCGAGTACAAGAAACGCACGATCGGCACGTGGCTGCTGACGGGCGAATTTCCCGTGCCGGCCATCTATCGCTGAAAGGAATCCCAATGGCGAGACGCAACGACAAGATCAAGCTCGGCGCATTTCTGCTCTTTACCGGGCACCACGTCGCCGCTTGGCGTCACCCAAAGGCCTCCGTCGGCACCGAGTTCGAGAACTATGTGGAACTCGCAAAGCTCGCGGAAGCGGCGAAGTTCGACACGATCTTCTTTGCCGACGGTGTTGCCGCGCGCATCAAGGACGTCGAGGCGGCAAGCCGCAAGGCCCACAGCGGCGTCTATCCGTTTGAGCCGATCACGCTGCTGTCCGCGCTGTCATCCGTCACCCGCAACATCGGGCTGATCGCCACCGCCTCCACCAGCTACTCCGATCCCTACAATCTCGCCCGGCAGTTCGGCTCGCTCGACCGGCTGAGCGGCGGCCGCGCCGGCTGGAACCTTGTGACCTCCTCCGACCCTGACGCCGCCTTCAACTTCGGCCACGAGACGCAGATCCTTCATTCCGACCGCTACGAACGGGCGGAGGAATTCGCCAATGTCGTGCTCGGCCTCTGGGACAGCTGGGAGGACGATGCCTTCTTGCGCGACCGCGAGAGCGGCCGCTACTTCGATCCAGCCAAGCTGCATCGTCTCAACCACGACGGCCGGCACTTCAAGGTGCGTGGGCCGCTCAACATTCCGCGCTCGCCGCAGGGCCGACCGGTTGTCGTCCAGGCGGGTGCCTCCGAGCCCGGCAAAGAACTCGCCGCCCGCACAGCAGAAGCGATCTTCGCCGCCCAGATCACCCTTGAGGAAGCAACCAGCTTCTATGCCGACGTCAAGGGCCGGCTCGCCAAATACGGCCGCTCGCATGACGACCTGAAAATCCTGCCCGGCATCTTCCCCGTCGTCGCCCGCACGCGATCGGAAGCCGAGGAGAAGTTCCAGTCGCTGCAGGAGCTCATCCAGCCGGAGGTCGGCCTAAACCTGATTTCGCAGCTGTCGGGCGTCGACCTCAGGGATTACCCGCTGGATGGTCCGGTGCCGGAAAATCCGCCCGCGACCAATGCCGGCAAGAGCCGACAGGCGCTGGTTCTGGATCTCGCCCGCCGCGAGAACCTGACGATCCGCCAGCTCTATCTGCGCATCGCCGGTGCGCGCGGCCACTGGCAGGTTGTCGGCACACCGGATGATATCGCCGATCAGCTCGAGGAGCGCTTCGAAAACTACGGCGCCGACGGCTTCAACATCATGTCACCGATCATGCCGGGCGGGCTTTCCGATTTCATCGAGCTCGTGGTTCCGGAACTGCGCCGGCGCGGCCTCTTCCGCCACGAATACGAGGGCACCACGCTGCGCGAGAACCTTGGTCTCAAGCGCCCCGAAAACAGTCTCGCCGCACGTGGCGGCGCCGTCGCGGCCGAGTGAGGGGAAACACATGAGCCGCGACACCCTTTTTCTCATCGCCCCCGGCTTCTCGGATCCGAAACAGCCCGGCCAGACCTTCGTCTGCCCGCATTGCAACGCCATCGAGGGGTTGCTTGCAAGTTTCCCCGATCTGGCCAGCCGGCTCGACATCCACCGCGTTCCCTTCCCCGTCCGCGCGCACGCGTGATCGAGGCGGTGGGCGAGGAGAACCAGTCCCTGCCGGTGCTGGTGCTCGCCTCCAATCCGCCGCCCGACGCCGCGGACTGGAAAGGCAAGCGCTTCGTCTCCAAGACCAGCCGCATCCTTGAGCTTCTTGCCGAGCGACACGGCTTTCCGCGACTGCACGACTGACGGAAGAACGACGATGACCGTAAAGCCCGCAGGCTTCGAACCAGCCGCACTGCCACCCGTACTCTTCGAGCCGGACCGAGCCGATCCCTACCTCGCCAAGGCCGCCGAACTTCGCGACATCTTCGCAACCGATGCCGTCGAGCGCGATCAACAAGGCGGGCGTCCCACCGAGCAGGTGCGGCTGCTCAAGGAAAGCGGTCTCGTCAATCTCCTCATTCCCAAGGAGTTCGGCGGCGAGGGACAGCCCTATTCCACGGCGCTACGGATCGTGCGCGAATTTGCCAAGGTCGACGGCTCGCTTGGCCATCTCTTCGGCTATCACTTCAGCCCGATCCAGAATGCCCTGACCAACGTCAACGACGAACGTCTGGCCGCGATCCTGCGACGCTCTGCCGAGGGACGCTGGTTCTGGGCAACACCACGAACAGCTTCTCCAAGAGCCTCTTCGGCAGGAAGGTCGAAGGCGGCGTTCTTTTGAACGGCTATCGCCCCTTCGCCTCCGGCTCGCATGTCGCCGACTATCTGATGGTCGCGTGGGAGGACGAGGAGACGAATGCCCGCAGCTTCGCCTATATCCCCGCCAGCCGGTCCGGCATCACGATTGCCGACGATTGGGATGGGATCGGCCAGCGGCAGACCGGCAGCGGCCGCGTCTTCTACAAGGATGTCTCGATCACGGATGCCGAAATCCTGCCGGAGCGTCCGAAGGACGCCATATCGCTGCTGGCGCCTCAGCAGCAGCAGAGCGTTCTTCTCAACGTCTTCATCGGCAGCGCCCAGGGCGCCCTTATCGCCGCGCGCGACTACACCGTCACGAAGTCCCGCCCCTGGATCTATTCGGGCGTCGAGCGCCACGCCGACGATCCCTGGATCAAGCGGCAATACGGCGAACTCTGGACCAAGGTGCAAGCGGCCACCGCGCTCGCCGACCGCGCCTTGACCGCCATCGACGACGCCTATGCCAGGGGGCCGGCGCTTACGGCGGAAGAACGAGGCGCCACGGCAATCGCGGTCGCCTCCGCCAATGTGCTGGCCGGCAAGGTCGCGCTGGAGGTCACCAGCGAGATATTCGAGGTGATGGGAGCGCGCTCGGCCGTGCGGCCCTATGGTTTCGACCGCTTCTGGCGCAATGTGCGCATCCACACGCTCCACAATCCGGCCGAGTACAAGACCCGCAATGTCGGTTCATGGTTCCTGACCGGCGATTATCCCGAGCCGGGTGTCTTCCAATGAGCCGGCGGCAACTGCATCTCAACGTCAACATCCTGCATTCCGGCTTTTCCCCCGCCGCCTGGCGGATGGAAGGCAGCGATCCTCGCGCCTCCTTCGACATCAACCACTACATCAAGGTGGCGAAGATCGCCGAACGCGGCACCTTCGACGCCGTCTTCCTCGCCGATCAGGCCGCCATATCCGACCGCATCGACTTCCGGCCGCTGACCTCGCTGGAGCCGACCATCGTCCTGGCCCTGGTCGCGGCCAACACCGACCGCATAGGGCTGATCGGTACTGCCTCGACCACCTACAACGAGCCCTATAATATCGCCCGGCGCTTCGCGACACTCGATCATGCAAGCGGCGGGCGCGCGGGCTGGAACATCGTAACCAGCGCCGACCTGGCGCAGAGCAGAAACTTCGGCCTCGAAAAGCCTGTTGCCCACGCAAGCCGATACGAGCGCGCCGGCGAGTTTACAGCCGTCGTCAAGGCGCTCTGGGACAGCTGGGAGGAAGAGGCCTTTGTCGGCGACGTCGCGACGGGTCGCTTCGTCGATCCCGGCCGGGTTCATCCGATCGCCCACAGCGGCAAGCACTTTTCCGTGCATGGCCCGCACAATATTCCGCGCCCGCCGCAGGGCCATCCCGTCCTCGTGCAGGCAGGTGGATCGGACGACGGGCGCGAACTCGCCGCCGAACATGCCGAGGCCGTCTTCTCCGCCTCGCAATCCTTCGAGGAATCCCTGGATTACGCCAGGGACTTGCGCCGTCGCGCGGCCCGTTACGGGCGTTCTGAAAACGGCATTCTCGTTCTCGCGGGCCTCGCCACCATCATCGGCAGCACCGAGGCCGAAGCCCGGCGAAGACAGGAAGAACTGCGGGACCTGATCCCGCTGGAATACAGCCTCGCCCGGCTCGCCGGCGTCCTGCAGGTCAATCCGAAGAGGCTCGAACTCGACCGACCGCTGCCCGACGACATCCCGCTGCCGGCGGACGGCGGACACACATTCTTCCGTGCGACGCTCGCGCTGGCGCGGCGACACGGCTTGACCGTTCGCGGCCTGATCCGGGCGCTGAACGGCGGCACCGGCCACCGCACGATCGTCGGGACGCCTGCCGCCGTGGCCGACGACATCGAGACCTGGTTCAGCGCCGGCGCGGCGGATGGCTTCAACCTGATGCCCGACGTGCTGCCGCATGGCCTCGAGGTCTTCGTCGACGAGGTGGTTCCCCTCCTGCGGCGGCGCGGCCTGTTCCGGCGCGAATACACCGGTCACACGTTGCGCGACCACCTTGGCCTGTCGCGCCCCCACAACCCCTACGCCAGCGCGGCGGAATGACGGTCCGGAAAGGACACCCCATGACGCCATCTCTTGCGGCGAACGCAACCGGTACCGACCGGCTTGAGGCCTTGGCAGCCGAGCGCTATCGCCAGCCGCAACACCTCGGCACGGAGTGGAACGAGACCATCGATACGCTGCTTTCTCACCGCAGCGTGCGCGGCTATCTGCCGGATCCGGTTCCGCACGCCGCGGTCGAACTCGCCGTTGCCGCCGCGCAATCGGCCGCCAGTTCCTCCAACCTGCAGGCATGGAGCATCGTCGCGATCGAAGACACCGATCGTCGAAACAGGCTGAACGCCGTTGCCGGCAACCAGCGCCAGATCGCCCAGGCGCCTCTGCTGCTCATCTGGCTGGCCGACCTTGCCCGGCCCCGTGCGATCGCCGCTGACGGCGGCTCGGCGGGAGAGGGTCTCGACTATGTCGAAAGCTTTATGCTCGGAGTGATCGACGCAGCGCTCGCGGCGCAGAACGCCGTGGTCGCCCTTGAATCGCTGGGGCTCGGAACCTGCTACATCGGTGCGATCCGCAACGACCCTGAGGCCGTGGCGCGCGAGCTCGGCTTGCCTGAGGGCGTCTTCCCGGTCTTCGGCCTGACGGTCGGCTTTCCCGATCCCGCACAGCGCGCCGACGTGAAGCCGCGCCTGCCGCAATCGACGGTGCTGCATCGCGAGCAATATGGGGACGACGTGCGCGGGCGAGATCTTGCCAGCTACAACAGGGCATTGCGAAGCTTCCAGTCGGAGCAAGCAATGCCGGGGATCGACTGGACAGATCATGTGCGCAACCGCATCGGCACGGTAGAGGCCCTGAAGGGTCGGCATGTGCTGGCCGCGACGGCGCGCAAACTAGGCTTCCCACTCAAATAGAGCGACGAGGCCGTCGACGAATGAGCTATTCGGCCGCCATCATGTCGGCGGCCGGTCGGATGCGGCGTGCGATGATCTCGTCCATCGTCTGCAGCGCCCGCGCCTCGGCAAGCAGCCACTCGCGAAACAGATCGACGCGCATCAGCCGCGCCGTGTGCGCCGTGGTCGCGAAGAAGTAAGAGGAACTGACAGGCTGCGGCACGCCGAAGGGGCTGACCAGCCGTCCCGAGCGAATGTCGGCTTCCGCCAGTCTGATCTTCCCGAGCCCCAACCCTTGTCCCGCCAGCGCGGCATCGAGAACGAGCGACGACTGGTTGAGGCGGAAACCGCCCTGCGACGGGCGATAGGAAAGCCCGGCGGCGCGCAGCCATCCGCTCCAGTCAGGGCAGGACTGATCACGCTCGGCCCCCTCCTCATGCAGAAGCGGCACATCCTCAATCGCTTCCGGCTTGCCCCACAACCCATGCGTCTCGGCGAACTCCGGGCTGCAGACCGGCAGCACGGCGTCGGAAAAGAGATGATCGACGATGAGCCCCGGATACGGCCCGCTGCCGTAGCGGATCACGCAATCGGCGTCGCCGGCATCGAGGTTGGTCAGCTGCGTCGAGGCATCGACCAGCACCTGCAGCCCGGGAGCCGCCCGGCGCAGCGCATCCAGCCGCGGAATCAGCCATTTGCTGGCGAAGGACGGTGCGACGGATATGCGGATCGGCTGCTCATCGTCGCTTTGGACGAACTGGGCCATGGCGGCGAGGACGGCGTCGAAGGCGCCGGTCAATCCGGGTACCAGGGCCAGCCCGGCCGGTGTCAGATGCAACTGGCCCCGCACGCGATTGAATAGCGGCTGGCCAAGGTAATCCTCCAGCAGGCGAATCTGCTGGCCGACCGCCGCCGAGGTCACATGCAGCTCTTCGGCGGCGCGAACGAAGTTCAGATGTCGTGCGGTCGCGACGAAGGCCCGCAGCGATGTCAGCGGCGGCAGCCGCGCAAGCGTCGGCTGGATTGTCTTTCTGCGGGAGTCGGCGAACGTGCTCATGAATTGATTGCACCACAAACCCGCCTATGAAGACGAGAACCGACTTTGCTTCCGTTCCCCCCGAGGGAACATTTTCTTGCGTCGCGAGCGCCGATCGGAGATGCAAAAACTCATTTTTGAGAATTGTCTATATTTTTAGTAGATTAAAGGCATCCGACGACTACGGACGCGAAGATTTCCTTTCCCGGACAGGCAGAAAAACATTCTTCCGGTTTTGCGCCACGCTGCCCGATGATGCCGGCGACGACGCTTCGATAGAGGCGCCCATCGCAATTCACGGGGTATTCATGGATATCAGCAGACGCCAACTCAACAAACTTCTCGCCACCACGGGGCTCATTTCGCTCCTGCCGCTCAACGCCTTTGCCGAGACTGCGGCACCGACAAAGGGCGGAACCTTGAACTTCATCGTCGAGCCCGAACCGCCGACGATCCTGGCACTGGCCCACACGGCAGGCGGCACCCAGAAGGTCAGCCCCAAGATCACCGAGGGCCTGCTGACGTATGATTTCGACCTGACGCCGAAACCGCAGCTCGCCACCGAATGGTCGATCAGCGACGACGGGCTGAACTACACCTTCAAGCTCCGCCCGAATGTGAAGTGGCATGATGGCAAGCCTTTCACGTCGGATGACGTGGCCTATTCCATCGAGCTTCTGAAGCAGGTTCACCCGCGTGGTCGCGGCACCTTCGCCAATGTCACCGATGTCGAAACGCCGGACACGCTTACCGCCGTGATCCGGCTTTCCAAGCCGGCTCCCTATCTCCTCAGTGCGCTTTACGGGGCGGAATCCCCGATCGTGCCGAAGCACGTCTACGACGGCGTCGCGATCGCTGATGTGCCGACCAATCCGAACGGCAGCGCACCGATCGGCACCGGCCCCTTCGTCTTCAAGGAGTGGGTGCGCGGATCGCACATCATCCTCGAGCGCAACCCTGATTACTGGGACGCCGGCAAACCCTATCTCGACCAGGTCATCGTGCGCTTCGTGCCTGATGGCGCGGCTCGCGCGGCTGGCTTCGAGACCGGCGAATTCGACATCGGCGGCGACAATCCGATCCCGTTGAGCGATCTGGAACGCGTCAAGGCGCTCCCCAATATCGCCGTCGATTCACGCGGCTACGAGACTAAGGGCGACCAGACGCAGCTGATCTTCAACCTCGACAGTGAATATCTTAAGAACGTCAGCGTTCGCCGCGCCATCGCCCACGCGATCGACCTCGACGTCATCCTCAATACCGTCTGGTACGGCTATGGCCACGTGTCGCCGACCCCGATCAGCACCTTTCTGCCGCGCTATCTCGACACATCGATCAAGCCCTATGCCTTCGACCTGAAGGCCGCCGAACAACTGCTGGACGAAGCAGGCTACAAACGCGGCACCGATGGCGTGCGCTTCAACCTGCGTCTCACCCACAACTCCTACAATGAAGGCTTCAAGCGGGTCGCCGAATATCTGAAGCAGAACCTGACGCGCATCGGCATCAACGCCACGATCGATTCCTACGACTTCTCCACCTACATCAAGAAGGTCTACACGGACCGTGCCTTCGACGTGACGGCCGAATATCTCGGCAACCAGTTCGACCCGACGCTCGGGGTGCAGCGCATCTACTGGTCTAAGAACTTCAAGCTCGGCCTGCCATTCTCGAACGCCAGCCACTATGCGAACCCGGAGGTGGACAGGCTGCTCGAAGCCGCATCCGTCGAGATCGACGATGCGAAACGCAAGGAGCAGTTCTTCGCCTTCCAGAAGATCATTGCCGATGACGTGCCGGTCGTGAACCTGATCGCGCTCGAAAACGTCACTGTTTTCAACAAGCGGGTCAAGAACCATACGATCGGGGCGGAAGGCGTGCAGTCCAACTTCGCGGATGTCTACATCAAGGATGGCGAAGGCTGAGGTGCGGCGGCCGGACCTGCACAGGAAAGGGGCGCCTCGCGGCGCCCCTTTCTGCATTCAGAGATAAGATCAGGCGACGCGGATCGGCGTGAATTTCGCCAGGATGCGATCGGCAAGCGCAATCGCTTGGGTGCGCTGCTCGGTGATCGAGCTCGATTCCCACGCAACGCCGCGCAGCGGATGACCGATGGCGCTGAGGTTACGGTGAACAACCCCTTCCTCGTTGATGAGGTCACCCGCCGGCGTCGCATCGATGCCGTAGCCGGTGCTGTGAGGACGAACCTCGCCGCTGGCGAGCAGGCTCTTCACGAAGGGGTCCGCGATGCGGCGCCAGTCATGCAGCTGATGTCCACGGCAATCGATCACGCCGTCGAATGGCAGGGTCTCGATATCAGCTCCCGTCTTCAGCCGTGCGGTGATATCGCCATCCTCGGCGGCAAATCCGAGGATACGGGCACGGCCATGCGTCAGCCGGCCTTCCTCGATGACGCTCTCGACAACCTGGTGGCTCTCCGGCGCCGAGCGATGCGCGGTCACATCCCAGAAGGCCCTGAGATGCCGGGTGAACCGCAGCCGCTCGCGATCGTTGGCGCCTTGCCACATCGAGAGAATATGAGGACGGATCGCCAATGGCAGACCCTGCCAGTCCGCGCCATCCGCCGCAATCGCCCGCCGTTCCGCCTTGACGCGGCTTAGCAGCTCGCGCGCTGTCACCGGCAATGGCCCATCCGCCAGAAAGTCGCGTGCCGCCTCGACGGTCCTGCGTCCTTCCACGAACTGGCCGCGGCGCGATACCACGCGGTACCGCCCGCGATAGCCCCTCGCCTCCATGCTGGCGATGGCATCGACCATCGACAGGCTGGAACCGATCAGCAGTATCTCGTTGCAGTCGATCAGCCGATCAAGCGCGCGCGCGTCCCACGGATTGGCCGCGAAGCGCGGATGGCCGGCAAGCTGGGCTTCGTTTGACGACAGCCGAGCCTGGAAGGCGCCGAGGGCCAGAATGGCCTCGTCGGCCTCGACAACGGCACCGTCGGTGGTGGTGATCCGGATTCTGTTCGGCGCGGCGACAAGTGCAGCTGCCGACGACCGGATATGCCGCAACGTCGAGCCGAGCCGCGCATTGGTCGCGGCACGCGCGAGTTCGTCGCGAACATAGGTTCCGTAGAGATAGCGAGGCGGGCTGCTTGATCCCACCTCGGTCGGCGGCGTCCAGCCGTGTGCCGGGCCGTTCTCGACCAGCCAGCGCGGGAGATGACCGGGGTCTTCAGGATGGAGGGAGAATATCTCCGCCGGTCCGTTGACGAGATGGACCGGTTCCGGCGTACTGTAGGCAATGCCTCGACCGAGCTCCTCGCGCCGCTCGATGATGGTGATCGCCAGCGGCACCTCGGTTCGGTCGAGCAGCTTGAGCGCCGTCACCGCGCCGGCAAAGCCACCGCCGACGATGGCGACCGAGTGATGCGGAATACGATCGATACGCAATGATCCTCCTTTCCCATCGGGGTCGACGGGGCGTGATATGTCGTGATCTGAAAAAGCGGACGGATGCCCTTATGCGATAAGCCGGTCACGGTCGCGGCGATGACCTTTCAGCAGTTCACGCGCGTTTTGGCTGGCAATCAGCTCCGCCTCATGCTCGCTCAGTCCAGCCGCTTCGAAGGCTGCCGCCAGTCCGTCCTGCGTCGGGTCGTGTCCGAGGATCGGCCAGTCACTGCCGGTCAGCACGTGATCAGCGCCAACAAGGCTGGTCACGAAGCGAATGAATCGCGCCTCAGAGGGCATGATGTCGATATAGAGATGACGCCGCTTGCCGGCCGGCGCGTCGACGAAAATAGAAGGCAGTTCGCCAAAGGGGCCGGTCAGAGCGAGCGCTGAGACCCCAAGTGCGGTGATGACGACGCGAAGCTCCGGCAATTCCTCGAACACGCCTGACGTCACCAGCGAGATCGCGGCGGCGGCGTTGATCGTGCCGCGGCTCAGGCGGGTGCCGAGCCTGCCGAGGCCGGACAGCTGTGTCGAAAGCGGCTCGGGATTGATCGGATGCAGGAAGACGGGAACGCCGAGCTCCGCCGCGACCTTGAGGACCGGCCGCGCTTCCGGCGCATCGATCAGTCTGTCGCCCTTGGCGCTGTCGAGAAACAGACCGGACAGGTTGAGCCCGATAATGGCGCGCCGCGCCTCGGCCGCGGCTGCCTCACCGCCATATGCATCCACGGTCGCCAGGGCAAAGAGGCGATCCGGACGGCGCGCAACCGTGGCGGCGAGATCGTCGTTCAGCCGACGGCTGACGTCGCCTAGATCCGCATCGGGCACCGCGACCATCGAGAGCGCAACGCCAATAACCCGCCGCGATATACCGGCCGCATCGCTGTCGGCGATCAGCGCATCGAGATCGGAGATCTTCGTGCCGATCCGTGCCCATAGCGGATCGAGCGGCCGACCCGGCACCCGATAGACCTCCCAGCCCTGCGGCAGAAAATGCGTATGGAAATCGACGATATCGAGCTTGCCCATGGTGACTCCGTGACGATCGCTGCGTGGATGGCTTTAGAAGACTTTGCCTTCCTCCAGGTGCGTTGTGGTTCTGTTGATGTAGAAGTCGCCGACCACGCGCGCCTTGTGCAGCAGCGGGTTGTGGTTGAGCACCGTGCGGATGTTACGCCAGTGCCGGTCGAGGTTTAGATGGCGCGAAGTCGCGGAGCCGCCGCCGAGTTCGAAGACGTTGGTCGCGGCCGCCAATGCGATTTGCGAGGCGACGATCTGGGTGCGCGCCGTCGTCAGCGCGCTCTCGATCAGTGCCGCTTCGAGTGCCTGTGGATCGCCCGCGCCGAAAAGCTCTGCCGTTTTGTCCAGCGCGCGGGCGCTTTCGCGGATCAGCGTATCGACGGCAAAGGAGCCGGCAGCGATCTCACCCAAAATCTTCTGCACGAAGGGGTCGACATTGGCGGTTTCGGCGGCGCTGTGGGCGGCTGAGCGTGCCTGCCGGCGGACATAATCGGTGCCTTCGGCCAACGCGCCGCGCACCGCGCCCGCCATCGAGGCCGCGAGGTGGAGCTGCCGCAGGGTCGAGGTGTGGCGCCCGACCAGCGTGTTCAGCCCGCGCGTCGAAATCTCGTGCGGCAGCACCTCAACATCTTCGAGCAGAACGCCACCGCTCGCGGTCAGCCGCTGGCCCATGCCGTCCCAGTCGTCGAGGATAGAGATGCCGGGGCGATCGACCGGGAGCAGGACGCTGACGAACTCGCCGTCATCATTCCTGGCGCTGAAGGAGGCGAAGTCCGAGAAGGCAGTGCCCGTCGCATACCATTTGCGGCCGTTGAGCCGGTAGTGATCACCCGATTTCGTCAACCGCGTCGTCACCTCGCCCGGGCGCTTGGTCCCCTGTTCGGTGTGCGCGCCGCCAAAGAGCCTGCCCGACAGAACCCGGCCGAGCTGCGTGCGGTCGATCGCCGTGTTCGGCGTGAGAATGAGGGTCTCGGTGAAATTGAAATGGCTGCGCAGTGCATGCGCGACGTTCGAATCCGCCGCGCCGATCGCCATGATCATCTCGATATAATCGGCAACCGATCCGCCCGGTCCGCCGAGCGCGACGGGAACCCGCAGCGCGCCGAGCCCCGCTTCCTTGAACTGGCGAAAGGCTTCGAAGGGAAGTTCCCGCTCGAGATCACGCTTGGCCGCTTCCTTCGCAATCTCCGCGACAAGTGTCGGGATCTTTGCAAGCAGCGCCGAGAGCTCACCGCCCTCTTGCGCGGGCATTGGGGACAGTGATGAGGGAGCGGTACTCGGCATGCGGGATCCTTCTCGGCCAGAGGTTGGAGGAACCCGCCTCAGCGGCGGGCCCCTGTCTTGTTATCTAGAGGTCATGATCAGGCGACGGCGCGCGCCAGCGGTACGACATTGTCGGCACCGCCTGGCGCACCGCGCGGCACGCGGCCTTCGACCGGATGGCTCGGATCGTTGAAGCCTGCGGTGGAGGAATGACCGGTCGTGACCAGCCTGTCGACCAGCGCCTCGTCCTCGGCGTCGAGCTTGACGTCGAGCACGCGGATATAGCTGTCCCAATGCTCTTCCGTGCGCGGGCCTGTGATGGCGGCCGAAATCAGCTTGTTGTTCAGCACCCAGGCGAGCGCGAACTCGGTCGGCGAGATTCCCTTGCGAGCGGCGTGCGCGGCGATCTCGCTGGCGATGGCGATCGATTCAGGACGCCATTCGGTCTCGAGAATACGCTTGTCGCCGCGGCCGGCGCGGGTGTCTGCAGCCGGCTCCTTGCCCGGCTCGTACTTGCCGGTCAGCACACCACGGGCGAGCGGCGAGTAGGAGACGACGCCGAGACCATAGTGATGGGCGGCCGGCAGCTGCTCGGCTTCTGCGGTGCGATTGACGATGTTGTAGAGCGGCTGGCTTGCCACCGGACGGTCGATCCCGAGTTCATCGGCAAGCTGTGCGATCTCCGCGATGCGCCAGCCGCGGAAGTTGGAAACGCCAAAGTAGCGCAGCTTGCCGGCGCGGATCAGGTCGGCGATGGCGCGCACCGGCTCTTCCAGCGGCGCGTCGAAGACGGCGCGGTGGAAATAGAGGATGTCGATATAGTCGGTGTTGAGGCGGCGGAGCGAATTCTCCACGGTCTCGATCACCCACTTGCGCGATTGGCCACCGAGGTTCGGACCCTTCTTGTGCGAATTGACGAACTTCGTCGCCAGCACCCAGTGATCGCGGTGCGCCTTGATGCCCTTGCCGACAACCTCTTCCGACTTGCCGTCGTGATAGACATCGGCGGTGTCGATGAAGTTGATCCCCTGCTCGCGCGCCTTGTCGATGATGCGGAACGCGACGTCATCGGGCGTCGGGCCACCGAACATCATGGTTCCCAGGCTGAGCGGTGACACCTTGAGCGCGCTGCGCCCGAGATAGCGATAATCGACCATTGTATTCTCCTTCTTACTGAGCGTGGTGGCAGGCGGCGGCATGGCCGCTGCCGAACTGGCGGAATGCCGGGTCTTCAACCCGGCAGATATCGGTGGCGAGCGGACAGCGCGTGTGGAAACGGCAGCCGGAGGGCGGGTTGTGCGGGCTCGGCAGATCGCCCGTTATCGGTGCGGCCTGCTTTCGCCGCGATGGATCGGGCACGGCGGCGAGCAGCGCCTGCGTGTAGGGGTGCTTGGCGCCCTTCCAGAGCTCGCTCGTCGGCGCGCTCTCGACGATGCGGCCGAGATACATGACGAGCACGCGATCCGCGAAATAACGCACGACCGAGAGGTCATGCGAAATGAATAGATAGGAGAGGGACAGCTCCGTCTTCATCTCCACCAGCAAATTGAGAATCTGCGCCTGGATCGAGAGATCGAGCGCCGAGACTGGCTCGTCGCAGATGACCAGTTCCGGCTGCAGGATCAGCGCCCGCGCGATGCCGATGCGCTGGCGCTGGCCGCCGGAAAACTCGTGCGGGTAGCGATCGAGCGAGTCCGCCGGCAGGCCGACATGAGCGACCATCTGCGCGGCGATCGCCTCGCGCTGCTTGCGCTCGCCGATGCCGTGGACCGCCAAAGGCGCCGTCAGGATGGTGCGGATCGTCTGCCTCGGGTTGAGCGAGGCAAAGGGATCCTGGAAGATCATCTGGATGCTGCGCCGGACCGATTGTAGTTCGCGTCCCGCCATCGCGGTGACGTCCCTGCCCTTGAAGGTGACGTTTCCGGACGACGGATCGACAAGCCGCACCAGCGACTTGCCGAGCGTGGACTTGCCGCAGCCGGATTCTCCGACCAGCGCCACCGTCTCGCCTTCGGCGATCTCGAGCGAGACGCCATCGACTGCGCGCACCGTGCCGCCGGCACCGGCGTAATGGGTCGAGAGCCGGTCAACCGACAGAAGCGACATGGGCCTTCTCCGCAATGGCTGGAACATAGGGGCACGCCACCTGCCTACCGGCGGGCAACGAGATCAGTTGCGGCACCACGGAAGCGCATGAGGGCCGCGCGACCGGACAGCGCGGGCGGAACGAACAGCCCTTTTCGCCAGCAGCCGAAACGATCGAGCCCGGGATTTCCGACAGCGGCCCGTCGCGATAGTGGTAATCGGCCTTCAGGCGCGGCGATGCCGATAAGAGGCCGTTCGTGTAGGGGTGATACGGCTTCTCGAACACCTCGCCCGGAAGCCCCTCCTCGATCTTGCGTCCGGCATACATGACAACGACGCGGTCCGCCCATTGCGCGACGATGCCGAGATCGTGGGTGATCAGGATGACGGCCATGTTCAGTTGCACCCGAAGATTATCGAGGAGCTGCAGCACCTGCGCCTGGATCGTCACATCGAGCGCCGTCGTCGCTTCGTCGGCGATGAGCAGCTTCGGATTGCAGGCGACCGCGATCGCGATCATCACGCGCTGGCGCATGCCGCCGGATAGCTGGTGCGGATATTCGTCGATGCGGCGGCGCGCCTCGGGGATGCTGACAAGATCGAGCAACTCGATGGCGCGCTCACGCGCCTGGCGCCGGCTCAGATCCTCATGGATGCGCAGCACTTCGATGATCTGGTCGCCGATCGTCAGTACCGGATTAAGCGAGGTCATCGGCTCCTGGAAGATCATGGCGATGTCGCGGCCCCGGATGCGGCGCAGATCCCGTTCCGGGAGGCCGACGAGGTCGCGACCGTCGAAACGGATCTGGCCGCCTGCCTTTGCATGTCGCGGCAGCAGGCCCATCAGGCCGAGCGCCGTCAGCGACTTGCCGGAGCCGGATTCTCCGACGATCGCGAGCATCTCGCCGGGATTGGCCGAGAAACTCACGCCTTTCACCGGTTCGGCGGACGCGAAGCGTACAGAGAAGTCGGAAACCTCGAGAAGTTTGGCCATCAACGATCCTCCGAGAAGCGAGGGTTCAGCGCGTCGTTCAGGCCATCGCCGATCAGGTTGAGCGAGAGCACGGTGAAGACGATCGCCAGCCCCGGCAGCGCCGTCAGGTACCAGGCGGTGCGGATGACATCGCGGCCGGCGCCGATCATCGAGCCCCAGGAGACGCGGTTGGGATCGCCAAGGCCCATGAAGGAAAGTGCCGATTCCATCAGGATCGCGCTTGCCACCATCACCGACGACGTCACGATCAGCGGCGGCAGCGCATTGGGCAGTATCTCGCGGAAGATGATGCGGGTGTGGCCGAAGCCGAGGCTGCGGGCGGCCTGCACATAATCCTTCTCACGGATCGCCCGGAACTCCGCACGCGTCAGGCGCGCCACCGTCGGCCAGGAGACGATCGCGATGGCGATGGTCACGGTTGCCGTCGTGGGCTGTGCGATGGCGACGAGAACGACGAGCAGCACGAAGCTCGGTATGGTCTGGAAGATCTCGATGAACTTGACGAGGATATCGTCGACTAGGCCGCCGAAGTATCCGGCGACGGCACCGATCGCGATGCCCGCCGTCAGGCCGAGCGCGGTGGCAGCAAGCCCGACGGTCAGCGAAATGCGTGCGCCATGCACGATGCCGGCCAGCACGTCGCGCCCCATCGAATCCGTGCCGAGCGGATAGGCCGGGTTTTGCCCGGGCCAGAGAAAGGGTCGCGCCACCATCTCCAGCGGATCGCCCGGGAAGATAAGCGGCGCAAGCAGCGCCGAGAGGGCAACCAGAAGCAGGATCGCCGTGCCGAACAGGGCGTTGTAGTTCGCAAGAAAGATCTTGAGCTCCCGGCTAGCGCCACGCCAAGCAATACCTGAAACCGAGGCTCGGACATCGGGCGCATGGATATGCGTCCAGCGCGACTGCTTCGGCGCTTCCGTGATTTGCGGGGTCGTCTCGGCGTTTGCCTGCGGCGCGAAGTCGATCGCCCGGCCGGCCAGTGTTCCGAGTTTCTGACTGTTCATCGGCTTGCTCCAATTCGGGGATCGATCCACGCCTGCAGGAGATCGACGGCCGCGTTGGCGACGATCACGAGGAAGGACGAAAGCAGAAGGATGCCGAGCAGCACGCTGAAATCGCGCGCCATGACGGCTTCGAAGGCAAGGCGCCCGAGACCCGGCCAGCTATAGACGGTTTCGACCACGACAGCGCCGCCGAGCATCCCGCCGAAGTGCATGCCGGCCATGGTGGTGATCGGAATGAGAGCGTTGCGAAGCACGTGCCGCGTGGTCAGCACGAAAGGCGAGACCCCCTTGGCGCGCGCGGTGCGCACGAAATCCTGCGACTTGACCTCCAGCATCGAGGCGCGCGTCAGCCGGGCATAGATCGCGAGATAGAAGAGTGCGAGCGAGGTTGCCGGCAGCACCATGTAGCGCGCCCTGTCAAGCAAGGCTGGGAGACCCGTCAGCCGCGAACCGATCGTGCTGTCGCCACCACTCGGCAGCCAGCCGAGCTTGACCGAGAAGAGCAGGATCAGCATCAGGCCGATCCAGAAGCCCGGAATCGAATAGAACAGCAGCGAGATCACCGAGATGATACGATCCGGCAGGCGCCCGGAGAAGGTGGCCATCAGGGAGCCGAGCAGCAACCCGACCACGATCGCGATCGCCAGAGCCACCAACATGAGCATCAGAGTGCCCGGCAGGCGCTGACCGATCAGGTCCGCGACCGACATGCCGTAGCGCGGAGAGAAGCCAAGGCTGAAATGCGCGAGGTTGTTCAGGTAGTTGGCGAGCTGCACCAGGATCGGGTTATCGAGCCCAAAGCGTTCGCGCAGCGCCGCCATGGTCTCGACCGTGGCGGAGCCGGATTCGGCCGCCATCACATCCGCCGCATCGCCGGGCGCCAGCTTCAAGAGGAAGAAGTTGAGGATGACGATCCCAAGCATCGTAGGCACAGCCTGAATGATCGTCCTGCTGATCGTTCGACCAATCCGCCTGTAAGCCGACATGTGCTCCTACCTCGCGATCTGAAAAGATTTCACCTCGTCGTGTCGCTTAGTAGTTGACTAAATCTGTGGGTTTTGTCAAATCAATATTGGTAGATAATTCCAACAGAAGCGAACTTTCACGCATTTTTAGCAATCTAATACCGCATATCGACAACGCATAGGTTTTCATCCTACTCCAAAGCAGTGATGGGGCAAAAATCTCTAAAGCAGGATCGATCTGCGGAATGGCACTGAAGCGGGCCGTGACGGCCCTGGATCATGAGGGTTGAACACGATGTCACTATTTCCCGCACCCACACGCCGCAGCTTTCTGCTCGCCTCGGTCGCACTCGGTGTCACCGCGACGGGTCGGCTACCAGCCTTCGCGGCCACCGCGACGCGCGGCGGTTCGGCAACGCTTCTGCTGGCTGCCGAGCCACCCGTCCTGACGACGATCGCGCACACGGCCTATAACGCGGTCTATGTCTCGCCGAAGACCACGGAAGGCCTTCTCACCTACGACTTCGAGCTCAATCCGAAGCCGTTGCTGGCTAGGGAATGGACCATCAGCCCAGATGGGCTGACCTATACGTTCAAGCTGCGCGACGGCGTGAAATGGCATGACGGGCAGCCCTTCACCTCCACCGACGTTGCCTTCTCGATCAAGACGCTGAAGGAAGTGCACCCGCGCGGCCGCAACACCTTCCTCAATCTCGTCGACATCGAAACACCCGACGTGCAGACGGCCATCCTGAAGCTCTCCAAGCCGGCGCCCTATCTGATCACCGCGCTCGCCGCCTCCGAAACGCCGATCGTGCCGCGCCATATCTATGAAGGTACCAAGGTCGCGGAGAACCCGGCCAATCTGGCGCCGATCGGAACCGGCCCCTTCAAGTTCAAGGAATGGGTCCGCGGCAGCCACATCGTCTACGAGCGCAACGCCGAATACTGGGATCAGCCCCGTCCCTATCTCGACCAGCTGATCATCCGTTTCATTCCGGATGCCGCTGCCCGCTCGATCGCCATCGAGACCGGCGAAATCGACCTCGCGCCATCGACGCCGGTTCCGCTCAGCGATCTCGAACGCCTGCAGGCCGTCGAAGCGCTCGGCTTCGAGACCAAGGGCTATCAATACCAGAACGGCGTCAGCCGCATCGAGTTCAACCTCGAGCGCCCGCTGTTCAAGGATGTGCGCGTACGCCGCGCCTTCGCGCATGTCATCGACCGCAACGTCATCCTCAACACCATCAACTACGGTTACGGCGCCGCCATCCCCGGCCCGATCAATCCCAATCTCGCCAAGTGGTACGTGCCTGATCTCAAGACCTATCCGATTGATCTCGCTGCAGCCGAGAAGCTGCTCGACGAGGCCGGCTATCCGCGCGGCGCCGACGGCATCCGTGCACACATCAATCTCGACTTCGTACCGAGTGGCGAAACCTATCCACGCGGCTCGGAATACATCCGTCAGGCGCTGGCCAAGGTGGGCATCGACGCCAAGGTCCGCAGCCAAGATTTCGCGACCTACACGAAACGCATCTACACCGACCGCGATTTCGATTTTGCCTTCGAGGGCATGAGCAACCTCTTTGATCCGACGGTCGGCGTGCAGCGCCTCTACTGGAGCAAGAACTTCAAGCCGGGCGTCCCCTTCTCGAATGGCGCCGCCTACAGCAACCCAAAGGTCGACGAGCTGCTCGAGGCGGCGGCAATCGAGGTCGATCCGACCAAGCGCGTCGAACAGTGGCGCCAGATCCAGCAAATCCTCGTCGAGGACGTTCCGGCGATCGACATCGTCAGCCAGCCGGAACTGACGATCTACAACAAGCGGATTTCCGACCACACGATCGGCGGCGAAGGCATCGCGGGCAGTCTCGCCTTTGCCTACGTCGCAGCGTCCTGAGCCGGATCAACGGGAGAACAACCATGTCCATTCAACATCGCCCCGGCTCGATCGTCGGCCTGCCAAAATTTCCTGCCCCGACCGATTTCCCCGATAGTCCCCTATCGCAGGCGCTCAAGCAGCCCGTGCTGCTCGGCCTCTTCCTGCCGATACAGGCAGGCGGCTGGACGCAATCGACGCTCGAGCGCTCGACCGACTGGCGCTTCGACTACAACAAGGCGCTGACGCTGAAGGCCGAGGAACTCGGCTTCGATCTCGTCTTCGCTCTGTCGCAATGGCTGCCCAAGGGCGGTTATGGCGGCGTCTTCGATGGACAGGCGCTCGACAGCTTCGTCTCGACGGCGGCACTTGCCGGCCTCACCAAGAAGATCATGCTGATCTCGACCATGCATGTGCTCTACGGCCCATGGCACCCACTGCACCTGGCGAAATTCGGCGCGACGCTCGATCATATCACCGGCGGACGCTGGGGCATCAATGTGGTCACCGGCCACCGCGCAGTCGAACACGAAATGTTTGGCTGGCCGCGCATCGAGCACGACAAGCGTTATGAACTGGCGGCCGAATTCCTCGAGGTCGTCCAGCGCCTGTGGAGCGACGATGAGAACTTCTCCTTCGAAGGCGAAAGCAGCTGGAAGCTCGGTGGCGGCTTCGTCACGCCGAAACCTAATTTCGGCCGACCGATCCTCGTCAACGCCACCGGTTCGAATGCCGGCATCGCCTTTGCCGGCCGTTACTCGGATATCGTCTTCATCACCAGCCCGACGGGCGCCGACATTGACAGCGCGCTGCAATCGCTGCCGGCACATACGAAACGCGTCAAGGACGCGGCGATCGGGGTCGGGCGCACGGTGCGCACGCTGTTGAACCCGATGGTGATCTGCCGGCCGACAGAGAAGGAGGCCTGGGAACTCGCCGACCGCATCGTCGCCCATGCCGACCAACGCTCGCCGCAGGGCTTCCAGTCGCTGAACTCGGACGCGCAGGCCTGGAAAGGCCGCGATCCCCAGGATCCCTACCGCGCCATCGGCGGCAACATTCGTGTCATCGGTTCACCGGAGCAGGTGGTCGATCAGTTCGTCAAGCTGAAGGAGGCCGGCGTCGATGGCCTGCAGCTCAGCTTCTTCGACTTCCGCGACGATCTTGAATTCTTCGGCACCGAGGTCCTGCCGCTGATGAAACAAGCCGGCCTGCGCCACTAGGAGAACCGCCATGACCCGTAATGCCATTTCCGAAATCTGGTACACGCGTTGCCCGGTGCCGACACCCGTCGGCCTCGCCGCGCAGCTCGGTTATCTCGAGGAGAACTTCCGCAAGGACGGCGTGGCGCTGAAATCGATAATCGATTCACCCGACCGCAACATCCGCCAGAGCCATTTCAACCACACGCTCGACTGGTCGTTTCGCCATGGCGGCAACGTGCCGCCCATTCGCGCCCGCTCCGAAGGCCGCAAGACGCGGCTCATCGGCATCACCTGGACCGACGAATTCCAGGCGATCATCACCCTGCCGGAGACAGGCATCAAGACCACGCGGGACCTGAAGGGAAGACGCTTCGGCATCGCCCGCCGCCCCGAGGGCATCGTCGACTTCATGCGCGCCACGGCTCTGAAGGGGCTGATTTCCGCCCTCTCGCTTGAAGGGCTGGCACTCGACGACGTCGAGATCGCCGACATCGCGCTTTCGGACTCCGTGCTGTCGACGCAGGAGGGGCCATCGCTCTTCGGGTTGAAGCGTCGGCAGGCCTATGGCGAGGAGGTCGCGGCGCTTATTCGCGGCGACGTCGACGCCATCTATGTGAAGGGCACGGCGGGCATCAATGTCGCCAACCTCATCGGCGCGGTCGAGGTGGCGGAGTTCGGCTTCCACCCCGATCCGAAGATCCGCATCAATTCCGGCTCGCCGCGCGTCCTGACGGTGGACGAGCTTTTGGCCGACGAGCGGCCGGATCTCGTCGCGCGCCTGCTGGACTCGATCTTCAAGGCGAGCGCCTGGGCAGAGGCGCATCCCGATGAAACGAGGCGCTTCGTCGCGCGCGAGGCCGGCGCCACGGAAGAACAGGTTCTCGCCGCCAATGGCCCGGACATCCACAAGCACCTCGGCCTTGGCCTCCAGCCCGAACTCGTGGATGCGATCGGCCACTACAAGGACTTCCTGCGCGATTTCGGCTTCCTCGCCGCCGATTTCGACATCGCCGACTGGGTCGACCGCCGCCACATCGACGCCTTCGACCGCCGCGCCGTGGCCTGATCGGGAGAGAGAGAACCATCATGCTTCAGGAAAAGATCGATCCGGTCGACAAGGCACGGCGCCTCGCCGTCGATTTCGCCGAACGCGCCGCTCACCATGACGCGACGGGCGACTTCCCCTTCGAGAATTTCACCCGTCTTTTCGAAGCCGGACTCCTTGGACTGGTGACGGCGCCCGAGCATGGCGGCCACGGCGGCGGGCTCGTGGAAGCACAGGCTGTCATCAGCGAAATCGCGCGCGGCGAACCTTCGACCGCGCTCGTGCTCGCCATGCATTACAACAGCCACTACAGCCTGCGCCGCTTCGCCAAGTGGCCGGCTTATCTCGCAGAGCGGGTGCTCTCGGCCAACCGGCTCGGCCCCGCCCTGATCAACGCCGCCCAGGCGGAACCCCGCATCGGCTCCCCTGCCCACGGCGCGTTGCCTGAGACCATCGCACGCCGCGATGGCGACACCTGGCGCATCAGCGGCCACAAGAGCTATGTGACCGGCATCCCCGTTCTCAAATGGGTGGCGCTGCTGGCGCTGACCGACGAGGCGGAACCGCGTCTGGCTTCCTTCCTCGTTCCCACCGACAGCCCCGGCCTGCGCATCGAAAAGGCCTGGAACGCCGCCGGCATGCATGCGACCGCCAGCGACGACATCATTCTCGACGACGTCGTCATTCCGCTCGAGGACATCATCGAAGCCCAGCCGGCCTCGGAGCCGCTGCGCCGCGAGGAACATGCGACCGCCTTTTTCTTCTCGCTGATCGGTGCGGTTTACCACGGCGTTGCGCTTTCCGCGCGCGACCGGGTGCTCGCCTTCGCTGCCCACCACACACCGGCAAGCCTCGGCGCGCCGCTCTCGACCGTTCCCCGTATTCAGGACGGTCTGGGAGAAATCGAGGTGCGGCTGGCGACCAATGCCCGATTGCTGCGCTCACTCGGCGAGGATGTCGATGCCGGCAAGGTCGTCGGACTTGATGGCATGCATGTCCGCCATGTCGTCATCGACAACGCGGTCGCCATCACCAGCCTCGCTCTCGAGCTTGCCGGAAACCCCGGTCTCAACCGTGACTTCCACTTGGAGCGTCACCATCGAGACGCCATCACGGCCCGCTCCCATGCGCCGCAAAGCCACATGATCCGGACCATCGCCGCCCGCAACGCGCTTGCTCGTCTGGCGCCGCGATAGCGGAACAAGGCCCTCGGGTCTCACGGTTTGATTTCACAAGCGCAGGCTAGCTATGAGCAAAGACAGCGAATTCCTTTGGTACATTCCAAATGACACCAGGCCGGGGCATCGTGGCGACACCGTTGTCGAAAATCACAACAGCCTCGCCACGCTGACGGAGCAGGCCCGCGCACTCGAGGAGCATGGCTGGAAAGGTGCGCTCATCGGAACGGGCTGGGGCAGACCTGATACCTTCACTGTTGCCGCGGCACTTGCGGCCAGCACGACGACGTTCGAGCCGTTGATCGCGATCCGCCCCGGCTACTGGCGACCCGCGAATTTCGCCTCGGCCGCCGCCACGCTCGACCACCTCACCGGCGGCCGCGTTCGCGTCAACATCGTCTCCGGCCTCGACAATCTCGCCGCCTATGGCGACCAGGAGGGAGACCAGGCACAGCGCTACGCCCGCACCAGGGAATTCATGCGGCTGGTCCGCAGGCTCTGGATCGATGAGAACGTTAGCTATGACGGCGAGCACTTCAGCGTCGCTGAATCGACCGTCGTGCCGCGCATTGAGGCGCGCGGCGATCGCCGCCATCCGAAACTCTATTTCGGTGGCGCCTCCGAGGCGGCCGAAAGGGTGGCTGCAACCGAGGCGGACGTCCAGCTCTTCTGGGGCGAGCCGCTCGATGGTGTCCGCGAGCGCATTGCGTGCCTGAAGGACCTGAGCCGGGAGCTCGACCGGGATCTGCCGCCGCTGGAATTCGGACTCAGGATCACCACGCTGGTGCGCGACACGACCGAGCAGGCCTGGGCCGACGCCGAGGCGAAGGTGGCGGAGATGGCCAAGGGCAACGGCGCCGGCTGGAGCGATCACCGCAGGGCGGTCGCCGTCGGCCAGCAGCGGCTGTTCGACCTGCATCGGGCCGGCGACGTTCTCGACGACAACCTCTACACCGCGCCCGGCAAATACGGCGGCGGCGGCGCTGGCACGACCTGGCTGGTCGGCTCGGCCGAAGACGTCGCGAGGTCGCTGCGTAAATACGAAGATCTCGGCATCACCCATTTCGTGCTCTCGGATACGCCTTATCTCTCGGAGATTAAACGCCAAGGGAGCGAGTTGCTGCCGCTCCTGCGTGAATGAGGTGTGAGTGGGAAAATGTTGAGGTGTCTCTGCGGCAATGTAGTGCATAAGGCATCCTCATCCACCCTGCCCACCTTGTTGAGTTCGCTACTCGGCGGGGTTTTCATCCTTCGCAGGCTCTGTTTGGCCCGTACAGTATCGGCGCCGCGAGAGTGGTTATCGGTTGCCAGCTGCAGAAATCCGGCATGGATGTCGCTTGGGCAGTGGTCACTCATCCGGAGATTGAATACACGCACCGGCGCGTTTGATGACGTGACTCCGCTCCACCTATATGCGATATTACTAATATATGCTATCTAAGGGGGATGGAGATGCGAAGGCTATATCTTGCCGCCATGGCGGCATCAGCATTTTTTCTCGGATATTACGGCTCCGCAAGTGCTGAGGACTGCTCAGCCAGTCTCACTGCGGAGTTGTTGAATCCTGCCAGCGCTAGCCGCAATTCGGAGTTGGGACAGGGGATCGCTTGCCTCGCTCAACCGATCAGCGTCGAGAGGTCCGGTGTTAACGCACCGACACCGGACGACATCGCTGCGGCAAAAAAGATCATTATTCTTGCTGGAAAAATCATTGGGAACGGTTCTCCGGCAGCTGCCGGAAAGGGCCCCAAAGTGATTACGCCCGGTGCCCCGACCGTTGCCTCGGTTTCCGGTTCATCCTCCGGTTCCGGAGGAGCGTCACGCCAGAAAAGTGCTCGTTCCGACCAGACCATGCCACTGGCAGCCATGATCAAATGCCGGACATCAGCATTGCTGGGCGAGAAACCACCTGCATGCCAGTCCACTCATTGGAACAAGAATGAGGTGATCATGGCGAGCAAGCTCATCGGCAACGGCTGATTTTGCAAAGCCGCCATTGGATCCAAGCAATGGCGGCCTCGCTAGCCCTTCACCGCGCCGGCAGTCATCGAGCCGGAAATCTGCCGATACATCAGAAGCCCAAGCAGGGCGGGAGGAAGCGCGCCGAGCGCCATCACTGCCGACGCGACGCCCCACTGCACGCCGCCGCCGCTGGCGGCGAAGAAGAAGGAGGCGCCGACTGTCATGGGCACCGCTTTGTTGGTGGTCAGCATCAGGCCGAACAGGAACTCGTTCCATGCGGTGATGAAGCCGAAGATGAACGCCGTGATGAGCGCCGGGCGGATAACGGGCGTGATGACGCGAACCATCGCCTGGAAGGATGATGCACCGTCGATCCGCGCCGCCTCGTCGAGTTCGAGCGGCACGTCATTGATCGCGTTGACCAGCATGACGAGGGCGAGCGGGATATTGACGATCGTCAGGATCAGTCCCAGGCCAATCTGCGTGTCGAGCAGTCCGAGCCATTGATACATCATGTAGAGCGGGATCGCGAAGATGATGAGCGGCACGGCTCGCAGGTTGATGACCAGCGGCAACATCACCCGTCGGCCGACATCGCTTCTTGCGATGGCGTAGGCCGCCGGCAGGCAGAGCAGGATTGCAAGCCCGGTGCCGAGCACAGCCGCAATCGTGCTGTTCAGCAGGTAGGAATAGATATTGAAACGATCCGTCTGGGTCAGCACGCGCGCATAGTTGGCGAGCGTCGGCTGGTTGATCCACAGGCCGGCATTGCTGGACAGCTCCCGTGCGCTCTTGAACGAGGTGACGAGCGTGACGATGATCGGAAAGTTCATCGCAAGCGCGGCGATCGCAAAGACGATCCAACGAAGTGCGTTGATCATGCTGCCTTCCTCCTGCGACCGGCCAGCCAGTTCAACCCGTAGAGCACCGCGAGGGAGGCAATGAACAGCACGACCGAGGCCGCAACCGCCTTGCCGATCAACCCGTCCTTGAAGAAGGCCTGGTAGATGTAGATGGACAGCGATGTCGTCGAGCCGCCAGCGCCGCTGCCGGTCAGCGCATAGACGTTGTCGAACACACGGAAGCCGTCGATGAAGCGGATGAAGAAGGCAATGACCAGCGTCGGCGTCATTAGCGGCAGGTCTATTAGCCACAGAATGCGCCAGGCCGAGGCGCCATCGAGCGAGGCCGCCTCACGGACATCGAGCGGAATTGCCGAATAGGCGACATAAAAGAGCAGGAAGGCGAACGGCGTCCACTGCAGCGTCTCGACGACAAGGAGCGTTTTGAAGGCGTTGTTGACGTCGAGGAAGGCCGGGCTGTCGCCAAACCAGAGGAAAAGATAGTAGGGAACGGGCCCGGCGAACTCGTGCAGCACGAGCCGGTACATCAGACCGATCATCGCCGGCGCGACCATCAGCGGCAGCATCAGCGGCGCCATCAGGACCGAGCGCTTCGCAAGCAGCGGCGCCAGGAAAATCGCGAGAAACAGCCCGATCCCGCACTCCGCGATCGCCGTAATCAGGCCGAACGTGAAGGAGAAGGACGTTGCCTTCCAGAAGGAGCGGTCCTGCAATACGGCGAGATAGTTGCCGAAGCCGGTGATCGTCGGGCTGCGCAGGTTCTGGAAACCGACGGTCGAGATCGAATAGATCAGGTTAACGAGGGCCGGAAAGCCCAGGAAGAGCAGCAGGAAGCCGATAAGCGGCACCAGATAAGCCCTGCCTTCTGCACGTGATACGATAGCCATTTCGGTCCGCCGGATGGAGGGATGCCGGGCTTGGCCCGACATCCGGATCGAGGTTACTTCTTGAGGAGATCCTGCATACCGGTCTTGGTATGAGCAAGAGCGTCCTCAAGGCTCTGTTGGCCCGACCAGTAGCCGGTGAACTCCTTGGCCTGCAACTCGTAGACAGAGAGCGCATTGGCCGACGTTGCGCCGTTCATGACGTAGCCGTACTTACTGGCGAATTCGCCAAGCTTGACGAGATCGGGGCGTTCCGACGCGATCTTCGCCACGATATCGGGCATCAGGGCCGGCGAACCGCCGCCGCGCGCGTAAGTCAGGGCCGCATCCTCGGTTGCCAACCATTTCAGGAACTTGATGGCCCCTTCCTTGTTCTTGGCATTCTTGTTGAGGCCGAGACCAAGGCCGTGAATGTGGTCGGCGCGACCGTTCGGACCGGCCGGCGGTGCGACGATGCCCGTTACATCAGCCACGGCCGGCGACTTGTCGGCGCTGGTGAGGTCGGCGGCTGCGGCATTCCACTGCAGAGCCGTTGCAGCCTGGCCGGCGGCGAAGGCGGCATTGGTTTCAGGATATTCGTAGCTCAGCGAATCCTTTGGCGAGGCACCGGCATCGTAGAGGGTCTTGTAGAGCTGCAAGCCGGTCTTGTAGGCGTCCGAATCGACGGTGACGTTGCCGCTGTCGTCCATCCAGTTTGCGCCATAGGAGCGCGGCAGCGACTGGAACACCATCATGTTGAACAGCAGGTTCTTCATCTGCAGCACTGTGCCGTAGCGAACCGGGCTATCCGGATTGGCCTGCTTGGAGAAATAGAGCGCAGTTGCCGCCCAGTCGTCCCAGGTCCAGCTGTCGGGATCCTTCGGCTGCAGATCCTTGCCGAGCACCTTCTTGGCAAGCTCGGAATAGGTCTTCTTCGCCGCATCGTCCTTCAGCAGGGCGTCGATCAGGTCCTTGCGATAATACATGAAATGCAGCGACAGATCCGTCGGCACGCCATACTGCTTGCCGTCGAACTGCATGGTCTTCAGGACGGAATCGCCGAAGACCTTCGCGGCGTCGGGTCCAAGATCCACGGGTTCCATGTAAGGCGCGTAACGGCCAATGGTGTAGGTGGCGACGAGATTGATGTCGAACGCGTCCGATCCGGCCGCCATGTCAGCCTGCAGCTTGTCGTAGAAGCCGTCGCGGTTGAAGAACAGAAGCTCGACCTTGTCGGCGTCGGACGCGGACTTGTTGTAGGTTTCTACGGTCGCGCGAAGGGCGGTCTCTTCCGATCCGCCCGGCCAGCCCAGCACGGTGACGGTGGCATTGGCGAGGCCCGGCAGAGCCGCGCTTGAAAGAAGCGTGGCGAGAGCCGGAGCGATTATCTTTTGCAGTTTCATCATTGTTCCCTTTCTTTCTTTGGTTGCTTATCTGATCGATTTCTAACGATGCTGCCGCGCCAGGTCCGCAGCGCCGATTATGCCCGCGCGGCTGCCCAGTTCCGCCGCGACGAGGTGAGGCGTGATCCGGGCGTTGAGGCCGCCGATCTTCCCACGCACGAGGTCGAGATAGCCGGGCGCGAGGCCGATGCCGCCGCCGATGACGATGCGTTGGGGATCGAGCATCAGCTTGATGTCGCGGCAAAGGAGCGCGACTTGCGCCGCCGACTGTTCGACGATCGTCTTTGCCCATGCGGACCCGGCCGCCGCTTCGGCAAAGACCGTCACCGCATCGACAGCGTGGCCGGCGTCCCTTGCCTGCTGTGCGATCCAGAGACCCGAGGTCAGATCCTCGAGCGGGGCCGCGCCATGCGAGGCGCTTCGGGTCAGGCCGAAATGGCCGGCGAGACCGGAGGCAAGCTTGCCGTTGATGACGATACCGCCGCCGATCCCCGTCGAGATCGTCAGGAAGACGATGTCTTCCCTGCGGCCGGCGCCGAACCGGTGTTCGCCCCAGGCTGCTGCCTGGGCGTCGTTGACGGCGAAGGCTGGTGCGCCAAGGCGCGCGGTTGCGCGCTCGATCAGCGGATAACTGTCGGGAATGCCAAGCGTCGCCGGATTGAGAGCGGACCAGCAGCCATTTTCCACGAAACCAGTGACGGCAATGCCTGCGCGAGCAAACCCGCCGCTCCACCCGCTGATCTCCGCTGCGATGGCATCCAGCCAGGCGTCGGGCCCTTCCTCGCGCTGCGTTCGCACAATGCGCTCATCGATGACCTTGTCACCCTGGACCAGCGCCACCATCGTCTTCGTGCCGCCGATGTCGATGGCGAGTACGGGCTTGTCGGCGTCCTCACGCTGCGAGAACGCGGCACTGACGGCCTCGTGAAACCACGTCGTCGCGTGTTCGGTGCGTGTAATTGCCGAGCCGACGACGACGGCGAAGGCGCCGGCGGACGCCGCTTCGGCCGCCTGCTCCGGCGTGCGGATGCGGCCTTCGGCGATGACGTGGGGTGTCAGCGTCCGCATTGCCGCAATCAGGGCGATATCCGGATCGACCGGCTCAGGCCCGCCGACATAACCCGAGAGCGTGGTTCCGACAAAATCGACACCCTCCGCCAGCGCCCGCTTGGCGTCCTCGAACGAGGAGCAGTCGGCCATCGTCAGCTTGCCCTTGGCCTTTGCCGCAGCGACAAGCGCGCTGAAGGCTGCCGGGCGGACACGATCGGTGGCGTCGAAGGCGATGATATCGGCACCGGCATCGGCAAGATCTTCGACATCGGCGATGAAGGGTGTGATGCGAACCGGGCTGTCATCCAGATCGCGCTTGACGATCCCGATGATTGGAACAGCCACATGCGGGCGGGCCGCCTTCACGTAAGCAACGGATTCGATCCGCACCGCCGCAGCACCTGCCGCCGCGGCGGCATTGGCGAAGCCGATGACGAACGCGGCATCATCCATCGGACCATCGGGAACCGGCTGGCAGGAAACGATGAGGGCGTTCTTCAGGTCTTCGTGCGTCACGGGATGCTCCATTTCGGGCATCACGATAATTGGAAAATACCAGATGGCAACCAGTTTATGACTGGTATTATCTTCGGAGTTCGAAGACGAAATCGAAGACGTCGCCCTTGTATCGGGTCTCGCACAATTCGACGATCTGCCCATCTCCCAGGAAGCAGCGGCGTTCCGTCACGAGAAGTGGCGCTCCGGCTTCGCAGTGAAGATGGGTCGCATCGTCGGCGGTTGCCGGCCGCGAGCGCATGCGCTGAACCGCCCGCTCGGGCAGGAAGCCACGAGCTTGCAGCGCCTCGTAAAGCGATTGGTCGACCAGGTGCGGCGACGGCAGGAAGCGGACCGGAACCACCGAGGTCTCCACCGCAATCGGAAGCGAATTGGCAGTCCGGATGCGCTTGATCCTGACGACATTTGCGTCTCCGGCGATCCCAAGCGCCATCATTTCAGTCGATGATGCGCGGGTAATCTGCCTCGATATCCAAATACACCCAGGCACTTGGCCCCGGGCGCGGATATCCTCGGAGAAGCTGGTCAGGGTCGCCAGAGACTTTTCGACGCGCGATCCGATCTCGGTCTTGAAGCCGTGGCGACGGCTGAGCAACCCTTCTTCCTCCAGCAACGACAGCGCCTTGCGGACGGTGACGCGCGACAGGGAAAGAGAAGACGCAATCACCCGCTCACCCGGCAGCACACTGCCCGACTGGAACGTCTGCGTCTGGATCGCTTTCTCGATGGCGAGCTTCAACCGCTTGTAGAGGGGTATATTCCCCGGGATCTGATCAAGTGATTTCTCGATCGCATCGATCACCTGGTTCTGAGCCATAAAATTCGCCAACGCCCGTTAAAAAAATCGGTTGGACATATACTGGTATTATCGGTCGGTGACAATTGGGACTTGATGGAGCCCGCCTTAGAGAAAGCGGGAAGCTCTTCTGCCGTCGGGGAAACGGCCGACGGATGCAACGGCTCTAAAGTGAACTCAGGCGTAAGGAAGCAGAAGGAGCGCTACAGCCGAGGGAGTTGTTTTCGAAGTTATGCGCCAGATCGTCGAAGGCCGACCGCGCCGAGGCACACTGCTAAGTCCCGCGAGAGCGCCGCGCATGGAAACTCAAGTACGTTCAAGTATGCGATGAAATGGCTCTGGCGCCCTGGATCGTATAGCGGCTTCACAGCTCAAACACGATCCAGGTCACACCTTACACCCGCTTCCGGCGTCTCGACACTGTGCCTGCCTGTAGGCCTGCCAGCTTAGTCGGAGACCTCATTCGGCTGCGCCTGTGGCAGCATACCGCGGTAGATGCCAGGCACCGACCCTTCGATCGGAATGGCGCCAACGCTTCTGCGATAGAATTCCATCGGGCCTGCTCCGCCGATCACGCCATACGGGTATCCCTGCGCATACATGTCCAGGAGCGTTTCCAGCAGCAGGGCATGGCCGACGCCCTTCCCTCGTGCCGCCTCATCGACGCCGGTCGGGCCGAAGAAGCCCTTCGCGGTCGCGTCATGGCAGGCAAAGCCGATCAGCCGTTCGTCCTTGATCGCAATGAAACACGTTGTCGGCTGGCGCATTGTCGCGGCGGTCGCTTCAGCCGCCCACCCTGCCCCGAAACGCGGCTCGATCCACGACGTCAGCACCGGCAGTTCCGGCGGCAGCACGCGCCTGATCACGACGCCTTGGCTTACCATGCGGCTATCCAGTGCCGGATCACGTTTCAGCTCGTAGAGCTTGACCAGCATGTCCATGTTTTTTCCTTTCTATGTCAGCCCTTGACCGCGCCAGCGGTCAGGCCGGCAACGATGCGCCTCTGGAAGAAAAGCACCACGGCGATAAGGGGAAGCGTAACCGTGACGGAAGCCGCCATGATCTGTCCGAAGGGATATTCGTAGCGGCTGGTGCCGGCGATCAGGCCGATTGCGACAGGCACCGTGCGGTTCTCGTCGGTAAGGGTGAAGGTCAGCGCGAACAGAAACTCGTTCCAGGCCAGAATGAAGGCAAGAATGCCGGTGCTGGCGAGCGACGGCCCCATCAGCGGCAGCAGGATCTTCATGAGGATACGGAAATGCGAGCAGCCGTCGATGATGGCGGCTTCCTCCAGTTCGCGAGGAAACTCCCGGATGAACGTCGTCAGGATCCACGTTGTGAATGGCACTGTTGACAGGAGATAGGTGAGGATCAGTGCACTCGGGCGATTGAACAGCCCCAACCAGTTGATCAGCTCGAACATGCCCGAGAGGACCACGACCTGCGGGAAGATCGAGATCATCAGGATGATCATCAGCACGGCCCGGCGCTGCGGGAATTCGATCCGGCCGAGCGCATAGGCTGCCGAAAGGCCGATGATCAGCGACAGCAAGGTGGTAGACACCGCGACGTAAGCCGAGTTCACAAGAGAACTCATGAAGACCGGATTGTCGATCAACTGCCGGTAGTAGGTGAAATCGAGCGCCGGCAGGAGTGCCGAGCGATAGAGCGCCGCCCCCTGCTTCGTCGACGAGACGAATGCCCAATAATAGGGAAACAACGTGTAAATGAGCACCAGAAGGAGTGCGAAGATTTGCAGTCCTCTGACAACACGTCGCCTCATTCTGTAGTAGGACGCCGGCTTGCGCAGGGATCGTTGGGCGATTGCATTTGCCATGTTCATGTCCCCGCCGCCCGGTCGAGGCGAAGCGCCCCGATGATAATGATCGCGACCAGCGCAACGAGCAGGAAGACCCATGTCGATGCAGCGGAGCCGACCCCGAGTTCCTGGAAGCTGATCAACCGGTCTCGCGCGTAGATCGATACCGTCATGACGTTCTCGTTGCTGGCCGCCAGAACATACGCAAGGTCAAACATGCGCAGCGCATCGAGAACGCGGAACAAAACCGCCACCCCAATCGCCGGCCGTAGCATCGGCAGGGTGATCGACCAGAAACGCTTCCAGGCCGGGATGCCGTCGACCTCGGCGGCTTCGAAGATTTCCGGCGAGATCAGCTGGAGGCCGGCAAGGATCAGCAGGACCATGAAAGGTGTCGTCATCCACACGTCGATGAAGATGACCACGCCCATGATCAGCGAGCTGCTGGCCGTCCAGGCGATGCCATGATCGACCAGCCCGAGCCCTGACAGGATCTTGTTGATGACGCCGAACTGGTCGTTCAGCATCCACTCCCAGATCTTGGTGGCAACGACCACAGGAATGGCCCACGGCACGAGAATGGCGGCGCGCGCCAGACCTCGGCCGGGAATGACCTCGTTGAGCAGAAGCGCGATCGCGAGGCCGAGCACGGTCTCGATGGCGACCGAGATTACCGTGAAGACAAGCGTGTTTTTTACGGCAACCCACCAGCTGTGATCGTTGATGACCTCCATGAAATTATCCAGACCGACCATGGAGTAGACGGAAGGATCATCGAGATAGGCATCGGTGAACGAGAAGAAAAAGGTTCTGCTCAAGGGCCAGACGGCTACGAGAAGAATGACTGCGGTGACAGGGATAAGGAAGAGCCATGCGGCCCGGTGATCACGGCGAGCAAGTTTGGCGCTCATGGTTCACGCCCCTGCCCGATACCAGCCGACGCGCTGCTCAGCAGGACGCGCTTGCCGGCGGCGGCAAATGCGAAAATGGCGGAGTCTGCAAAATCAAGCCCGACGCGCGTGCCGATCTTGTCCGGCGAAGGCGCGGTCGGGAGCCTGACGACCCAGACAGTCTCGTCCGTGATCCGGCAATAGCCGAAATGCTCATGACCAAGGTCCTCGACACGCTCCAGCGTGCAGGCAAGGCGGCCATCCGCTTCGGCGACGAGGCGCAGGGCTTCCGGACGGACGCCGATCTCCGCGATCGGTCCCGACGGATTTTGCGCGACCAACGAGAGGGAGAGATTCCCGGGGCCGACAATCGCTCCGGCATTGGCTCCCGTCTGCGCCGAAACGGCCAGGAAATTCATCCGCGGACTGCCGATGAAACCCGCCACGAACCGATTATCGGGCGTATGGTAGAGCTGCTGCGGTGTTCCCACTTGCTCGATGCGACCATGGTTGAGGACGACGATCCGATCCGCGAGCGTCATCGCTTCGGACTGGTCGTGGGTAACGTAGATCATCGTGGTCTTCAGATCGTCGTGAAGCTTGGCGATCTCCATGCGCATTTCCATCCGAAGATCGGAATCGAGGTTGGAGAGCGGCTCGTCGAACAGGAATATCTCCGGCTGCCGCACCAGGGCCCGCCCGATCGCCACGCGCTGCCGCTGGCCGCCGGACAACTCGCGGGGCCGGCGCTCCATGAGGTGATCGACCTTGAGCATGCGCGCAACGGCTGAAACCTTCTGATTGATCGCATCCTTGGCGACGCCCAGCGTTTCCAGGGCGAAACCGATATTCCGGGCGACGCTCATGTGAGGGTAAAGCGCATAGGACTGAAAAACGAACGCGACGCCTCTTTTTGACGCCGGGACATCGGTCACATCCTCTCCGCCGATCGTCACAACTCCCTTCGAGGCCGCGACCAGGCCCGCGACGATACGGAGAAGTGTCGACTTGCCGCAGCCCGACGGGCCGACGAAGACCACAAACTCACCGTCGTTGATCTGCAGGTCGACGCCCTGAATGACAGTATGCGTACCATAGTTCTTCGATACGGATTCAAGAGAAACCGAAGCCATTTTTCACCCGGACTTATCACAATGAAAGGTTCGCCGCTTATCAGCGGCGATCGGCGGCACGCGTCGGAAGGGCAGGCTCATTCGAGCTCGCCCTCCCCGCGTTCAGACTACGCTCAACGGCTTTCCTTGAGTTTTTCCAACCGTCCTGCCAGTGACGTCAGCCCGGCTTTGATATCGCCGCTGCCGGAGAGCATATCGTGGACCGCGCGATAGAAGGCCTGCGATACGCGGTTATAGCTGGTGCCGGTATAACCAGACGGACGCACGGCGCTGTCTGCGAAGGCCTGCTGGTTGTCCTTCAGGAACGGGATCTTCGCCAGAACCTCGGTATCGCTGTAGAGCGCCGGGATCGACGGGTTGACCGCATCCTGCAGCGCCCGCTTCTTCTGCATGTCGGGACCAGTGATGAAGTTCACGAAGTCGGCGGCCACATCGGGCTTGGAGCTGTACTTCGAGACGCCGTAATACATCGGGCCGAGGCAACCGCTCGACTTCTGGCCTTCCGCGCCGACCGGCAATGGCATCACGCCGACCTTGTCGACGATTGCGCTGCCTTCCTTGTGCGACGTGCCCCAGACATAAGGCCAGTTGCGATGGAAGACTGCATTGCCGGATTCGAAGACAGCGCGCGAGGCTTCTTCGTCGTAGTTCAGGGTTCCCTCCGGGCTGATCGATCCGATCCAGCCCTTGGCCTTTTCAATTGCTTCGGCCGCCTTCGGATTGTCGATCGTCACCTTGCCGTCGTCGGCGATGATCGTGCCACCGCCGTTCGACGCAACCAGTTCGATCGCATCGCAGGTGAGGCCTTCGTAGCTCTTCGCCTGCCAGGCGTAGCCCCACATTTCGGCATTGCCGGCAGCGCGTTCCTTGTCCTGGATCTCCTTCGCGGATGCAGCGAGTTCATCCCAGGTCTTCGGCGGCTGCTTGCCGTACTTCTCCAGAAGATCCTTGCGATAGAACATCAGCCCGACGTCCATATAGGCGGGCATGGCGATCAGGTGGCCATCCAGCTTGGCGGCGTTGAGCGTGGAGGCAAAATGCTTGTCCTGGTCCGCCTGTGGGATCACCGTCTTCAGATCAAGCAGGCCGTTCTTGAACATGCCGAGCCAGATCACGTCGAGGAAGAGAACGTCGATGTCGGTCGACTTGGCCGCAAGAAGCTGCTGGTAGATCGGGATCGCGTCGTCAAGCAACGCGGGCATCTTGTTGATCTTCGCCTCGTTGCCCGTCTTTTCCTTCCAGGCATTGGCGACGTTCGTGCAGAGTTCGAACTCCGTCGGCGCGCAGAAGACGGAAATCGTCTCGGCGCTGGCCGTTCCGCTCCAGAGGGCGGCGGAGAATGCGAGGGCAGCAAGGCTCTTCTTAAGCATGATGGTTCCCTTGATTGTTATCGAGCTTGGCATCGTCGGAACTCTTCGGTCCCTTACGACAATAGGACTGGTTATGACCAGTTATGTCAACATGGACTTTTCAAAGAATTGCGTTGAGGATAGCGAGGCCGGCAGGCAGACCAGAGGACAACCGAATTTGAAGACTCTCGAGACTGAAGACACATTGGTTGCCAAACAAGGCGTGATTGATCGCGACGACCCCCGTCCACTGCATAAGCAGGTCTATGCGGCGCTGCTGGCGGCGATCAGCGATGGCCGACTGCCACTGCGCGGCAAGCTTCCTTCCGAGCGGGAACTTGTCGATCTCTACGCCGTCAGCCGCATCACCATCCGTCACGCGATTCGCGAATTGATTCAGCAAGGCGTGGTGCATAGCCAGCCGGGAAAAGGGCTCTATGTCGCCGAGCGTGGCGGCGGCGGCTTCGAACTGCAGGTCCTCAAGAGCTTCACCAGCATCGCGCTGGCCAATGGTCACAATCCCGGCCACCAGCTGATCGAAGCGAGCCTCGTGCGTGCGCCGCTCGAAATCAGCCGTCCGCTGTTTCTCGCGCCCGGCGCCGAGGTCGTCCTTCTGTCGAGACTACGCCTGCTCGACAATATTCCGGCCGTCATCCAGACCGACTGGATCCCCGCTGCGCGCGTTCCCGGGCTGCTTGATCTGGATTGGGGAATCGCAAACCGCTCGCTTTATGAGGAGTTGCGCGAACGCTACGGCATCTTTCCAAAGCGCGGACAAACGACGCTGAGTGCTCGGCTCGCGGATGAGAACGAGGCACGCCTTCTGCAACTGTCACCGCCCGCAGCCGTCCTCACCGTCGACCAGATCGCCTTCGGTGACCGGAACCGGCCGGTCAACATGACGGCCCTCGTGCATCATCCCGCCCGGTATCCGCTGACACTGCTGCAGTCCGAGACTGGAGATTTTACACAGTACTGACGTGATGGTAGCCGCCCCGAATACCTGCCAGGTGCTCAAACACATCCACATTCGTTTGACATTCGAATAATCTTCATTTTAACTGCACTAACTTTCGCAATCTTGGCTCGGAGGGGGAACGTGAGCCGGAAGATTTACGATCTTTTTGTCATCGGCGGAGGCATCAACGGGTGTGGGATCGCCCGTGATGCAGTCGGGCGCGGCTATTCGGTCGCACTTGCAGAAATGAACGATTTCGCTTCGGGAACATCATCCGGCGCGACCAAACTCATCCATGGCGGACTTCGCTATCTCGAGCACTACGAGTTTAGGCTCGTGCGTGAATCGCTGATGGAGCGTGAGGTGCTTTGGGCAACGGCGCCGCACATCATTCGGCCGATGCGATTCGTGCTTCCCTACCATAAGGGCGGCATCCGTCCGGCATGGCTTATTCGTCTTGGGCTGTTTGTCTACGATCACCTCGGCGGGCGGAAATTGTTGCCGCCAACCAAAGTTTTGGACATGCGTCGCGATCCGGCCGGCAAACCACTGAAAGCGATCTTCACCAAGGCTTTCGAATACTCGGACGGCTGGGTCGATGATGCCCGCATGGTTGTCCTGAATGCACGGGACGCAGCCGACCGCGGCGCACTGATCATGCCGCGAACGAAAGTCGTCGCGGCCAGACGCAAGAATGACCTTTGGTCGATTGAGACGGTCGACACCGCCAGCGGCCAACAGAGCAGTTTTCAAGCGCGAATGCTGGTGAATGCAGCCGGCCCGTGGGTCGATCAGGTCATTCACTCGGCCATCGGACAGAACGAGGCTCAGCATGTGCGGCTGGTGCAGGGCAGCCATATCGTCGTGCGGAAGAAGTTTGATGATCCTCGAGCTTATTTCTTTCAGAACCCGGACAATCGGATCATCTTCGCGATACCTTACGAACAGGACTTCACGCTGATCGGCACCACCGATCGCGACTATTTGGCTGATCCAAAAGATGTAAGGATCACCGAGGAAGAGACGACCTATCTCTGCAATGCGGCAAACGAGTATTTCAAGGAGCCCATCGTAGCCGACGACATCGTCTGGACCTATTCCGCCGTGCGGCCGCTGTTCGACGACGGCGCCTCCAAAGCACAGGAAGCAACGCGCGACTACGTGTTGATCGTCGAAGGCAACGGGGCAAGCGCACCTCTGCTGAATGTCTTTGGCGGCAAGCTGACGACATACCGGCGGCTGGCGGAACACGCGCTGGAAAAGATCGCTACGGCCATCGGCCCCAAGGGTGCGCCGTGGACGGCGAAGGGCCGCCTGCCGGGCGGCGATTTTGCGGCGACCGGCTATGAGGCGCAAGTCGGTGATCTGAAGGGTCGCTATCCGTTCCTCGCAAATCGGCACGCCCGCCGACTGGTGCGTTGCTACGGAACAAAGGCGGCTGCGTTGCTCGGACAGGCGAAAAATACCGAAGATCTGGGGCACTGTTTCGGTGGCGATCTCTATGAGATTGAAGTCCGCTACCTGATCGAGCATGAATGGGCCAGGCACGCCGATGACGTGCTCTGGAGGAGAACGAAGGAAGGCCTGCGCCTGACCAAGGAGCAGGCTGGGTTATTGGAGGAGTACATCGCCGCGCTACCGGCTCAGATGGCCGGATAAGAAGCGGCATGTGGTCCCCGCTGTGAGGAGGCACGGGAACCGGAATGCTAGAATTGCGGAACGCCGCAAAGATGGTGGGCGCGGATTATCATATCCACGCAACCAGTCTTGCGTTTGAACGAGGCACGCTGAATGTGCTGCTGGGGCGACGCTCTCCGGCAAGACTTCGTTGATGCGACTGATGGCCGGGCTCGATCGTCCGACCAGCGGTTCCATTCATTTCGACGGCGTCGACGTCACCGGCATGCCGGTGCAGAAGCGCAACGTTGCGATGGTGTACCAGCAGTTCATCAACTATCCGGCCTTTACCGTCTATGAGAATATTGCCTCGCCGATGCGCATCGCAGGCAAGGATGCCGCGACCATCGACCGCGAGGTGCGCAAGGCTGCCGACCTCATGCGGCTGACGCCCTATCTCGACCGCACGCCGCTCAACCTCTCCGGCGGGCAGCAACAGCGCACGGCGCTTGCCCGCGCCCTGGTCAAGAACGCCAGCCTCGTGCTGATGGATGAGCCGCTTGCCAACCTCGACTACAAGCTTCGCGAGGAACTGCGCGCGGAATTGCCGAAGATCTTCGCGCAATCGGGTGCCATCTTCGTCTATGCCACGACCGAGCCTTCGGAAGCGCTGCTCCTCGGCGGCAATACCGCGACGCTATCGGAAGGGCGCGTCACGCAGTTCGGCCCAACCATCAGCGTCTACCGCAAGCCGCTGGACCTGATAACGGCCAAGACCTTTGCCGATCCGCCGCTCAACTTCATTGACGTGGTAAAAGCTGGCGGCGTTTTCCAACGCCAGAACGCCGAGATTTTTGCCGTTCCAGGCCACCTTGCGGGCATGGGGGATGGGCCGGTGACGGTTGCATTTCATCCGCATCACCTCGGTCTTTCCGAGCAGACCCCGGGGGCGGTGCGCCTCAAGGCGCGCACGCAGCTTTCCGAAATCACCGGCTCCGAGAGCTTCGTCTATCTCGACTATGATGGCGTGCGCTGGGTGATGCTGGCGCATGGCATTCACGACATCGACCCGGATACGGACATCGATGTGTTTCTCGACGTGCGTCACCTGATGGCGTTCGACACTGACGGGCGCGCGATTGCGTCCGGCGTAACGGCTTGAGGAGGCAGGGACATGGCACGCATCACGCTCGACCACATCCGCCACGCCTACGGGCCGAACCCGACATCGGACAAGGACTACGCGCTGCGCGAAGTCGACCACGAGTGGAACGACGGCGGCGCCTATGCGCTGCTTGGACCGTCAGGCTGCGGGAAGACGACGCTGCTCAACATCATCTCCGGCCTGCTGCAGCCGTCACACGGGCGCATCCTGTTCGATGGCAAGGATGTGACGAACTTGCCGACACAGGCGCGAAACATTGCGCAGGTGTTCCAGTTTCCCGTCATCTACGACACGATGACCGTATACGACAATCTTGCCTTTCCGCTGCGCAATCGCGGCGTTGCGGAACCCGAGGTGGATCGTCGTGTTCGCGATATCCTGGAGATGATTGATCTCATGCCTATGGCGCGGCGCAAGGCGCAGGGGCTGACCGCCGACCAGAAGCAGAAGATTTCTCTCGGTCGCGGCCTCGTGCGCAACGACGTCAACGCCATCCTGTTCGACGAGCCGCTGACCGTCATTGATCCGCATATGAAATGGGTGCTGCGGTCGCAACTGAAGCGGCTGCACAAGCAGTTCGGCTTCACCATGGTCTATGTCACGCACGACCAGACGGAAGCGCTGACCTTCGCCGACAAGGTGGTGGTCATGTACGAGGGCGAGATCGTGCAGATCGGCACGCCGTCCGAGCTATTCGAGCGGCCGAGCCATACGTTCGTCGGCTATTTCATCGGTTCTCCCGGCATGAACGTCCTTCCCGCGAAGCTCGACGGCAACCGTGCGACTGTCGGCGGCGAGACCTTGTCCCTCGACTACGCGCCGAAGACTGCGACGGGTGCCAAGACCGAGCTCGGCATCCGGCCGGAATTCATTCGCATCGGGCGCGAGGGAATGCCTATTACAATCAACCGCGTCGAGGATATCGGCCGGCAGAAGATCGTTCGTGCGACGTTCGAGGGACAGCCGATCGCGATCGTCGTGACCGAGGATTCCGAGATCCCGGCAGAGGCGCGCGTGACCTTCGATCCCGCCGCCATCAACATCTATGCCAATTCCTGGCGCGTCGGCAGGGAGGGCTGAGCCATGAACAAGACCTGGAACAACAAGGCCTGGTTTCTGGTGCTGCCGGTGCTGGTGCTGGTCGCCTTCTCGGCGGTGATACCGCTGATGACCGTCGTCAATTATTCCGTGCAGGATACGTTCGGGAACAACGAGTTCTTCTGGGCGGGCACGGACTGGTTCGTGCAGACGCTGCAGTCCGACCGCTTCTGGGCGGCACTGCAACGCAACCTTGCCTTCTCGCTCATCATCCTGGCTTTGGAGATCCCGCTCGGCATTTTCATCGCGCTCAACATGCCGAAGAAGGGGATCGGCGTGCCCGTCTGCCTCGTGCTGATGGCGCTGCCGCTACTGATCCCGTGGAACGTCGTCGGCACCATCTGGCAGGTGTTCGGTCGCGTCGATATCGGCCTGCTCGGCCATACGTTGGAGGCGATCGGGCTCGACTACAACTACGTCCGCGATCCTGTTGATGCGTGGATCACCGTCATCGTCATGGACGTCTGGCACTGGACGAGCCTTGTGGTGTTGTTGTGCTATGCCGGCCTCGTGTCGATCCCGGATGCCTATTATCAGGCGGCGAAGATCGATGGCGCGTCGCGCTGGTCGGTGTTCCGCTACATCCAGCTGCCGAAGATGAAGCGCGTGCTTCTGATCGCCGTACTGCTGCGCTTCATGGACAGCTTCATGATCTATACAGAACCCTTCGTCGTCACCGGCGGCGGCCCCGGCAACTCGACCACCTTCCTGTCGATCGATCTGGTGAAGATGGCCGTCGGTCAGTTCGACCTCGGTCCGGCGGCTGCGATGTCGATCATCTACTTCCTGATCATCCTGCTGCTCTCATGGATCTTCTACACCGTGATGACCAGCGGCGACGAGAACGCGTGAGGAGGAGAGGACCATGGCCCAATCCATGACAAAGACGATGAAATACAAGCCGGCCGGCAACTTCTCCTGGGTCGTCTCGACCGTCTACATCATCTTCCTGCTCTTGCCGATCTACTGGCTGGTCAACATGAGCTTCAAGGAGAATGCCGAGATCACCGGCACCTTCTCGCTCTGGCCGCAGAACCCGACGCTCAGGAACTACACGATCATCTTCACCGATCCGTCGTGGTACAACGGCTACATCAACTCGATCACCTATGTGGTCATGAACACGGTGATCTCGGTGCTGGCGGCACTGCCCGCTGCCTATGCCTTCTCGCGCTACCGGTTCCTCGGCGACAAGCACCTGTTCTTCTGGCTGCTCACCAACCGCATGGCCCCGCCGGCCGTTTTTGCGCTGCCGTTCTTCCAGCTCTATTCGGCATTCGGCCTGATCGACACCCATATCGCGGTCGCGCTGGCGCACTGCCTGTTCAACGTGCCGCTGGCGGTCTGGATCCTCGAAGGCTTCATGTCCGGCGTGCCGAAGGAGATCGACGAGACGGCCTATATCGACGGCTACTCGTTCCCGCGTTTCTTCATCCGCATCTTCATGCCGTTGGTGGCATCGGGGATCGGGGTGGCGGCCTTCTTCTGCTTCATGTTCTCGTGGGTGGAGCTGCTGCTTGCCCGCACGCTGACGACCACCGCGGCAAAGCCGATCTCGGCGATCATGACGCGCACGGTCTCGGCTTCGGGCATGGACTGGGGCGTGCTGGCGGCAGCAGGCGTGCTGACCATCATTCCCGGTGCGCTCGTCATCTATTTCGTCCGCAACTACATCGCCAAGGGCTTTGCGCTCGGCCGCGTCTGACAAGGGAGGAGACCCGACATGAACTTTTCCTGGATGGCGTGGACGCTGCCGACTGCCTTGTTCTTCCTGACGATCCTCGTGCTTCTGATCGGCATGAGCGTCTGGGAGTATCTGGCGCCGGGCGGCTCGCCGCGGGTGGGAGTCCTGCGGTTCGAGACGACACGGGGAGACCGTCTCTTCATATCGCTGCTGGGAGCAGCGTTCATTCATCTCGCATGGTTGAGCCTCGTCGGGCCCAACCTGTGGTGGGCTCTCGGGCTTGCCGTAGTCTACGCCATCGGCGTGTTCCGCTACGTCTAGTCCGGGGAGATACAGATGGCCGGGGGTACTGGCCGCCTGACGTTAAGACTGCAATCGCAAAACCTTGGGAGGATATCATGCGACGGCATCTACTAGCGACAACAGCAGGCATCTTGCTGGCCATGGCGGGCTCCGCCTACGCCGGCATGGACGAAGCGAAATCATTCCTGGACAAGGAAGTGGGCGAGCTGTCTTCGCTTTCCCGCGCCGACCAGGAAAAGGAAATGCAGTGGTTCATCGATGCGGCGAAGCCTTTCGCCGGCATGGATATCAAGGTCGTCTCCGAAACGCTGACCACGCACGAGTATGAATCGAAGGTGCTGGCTCCGGCCTTCACCGCCATCACCGGCATCAAGATCACGCATGACCTGATCGGCGAAGGCGACGTCGTCGAGAAGCTGCAGACGCAGATGCAGTCCGGCGAGAACATCTACGACGCCTATGTCAACGACTCGGACCTGATCGGTACCCATTGGCGCTACCAGCAGGCCCGCTCGCTGACCGACTGGATGGAGAAGGAAGGCAAGGACGTCACCAATCCTGGCCTCGACATCAACGACTTCATCGGCACCAAGTTCACGACCGCGCCGGACAAGAAGCTCTACCAGCTTCCCGACCAGCAGTTCGCCAATCTCTACTGGTTCCGCTACGACTGGTTCAACGACGAGAAGAACAAGGCCGATTTCAAGGCGAAGTACGGCTACGATCTCGGCGTCCCGGTCAACTGGTCGGCCTATGAGGACATCGCCGAATTCTTCACCGGCCGTGAAGTGAACGGCAAGAAGGTCTTCGGCCACATGGATTACGGCAAGAAGGACCCGTCGCTCGGATGGCGCTTCACCGATGCCTGGCTTTCGATGGCCGGCAACGGCGACAAGGGTCTGCCGAACGGTCTGCCTGTCGATGAATGGGGTATCAAGGTCGACGAGAACTCGCGTCCGGTCGGTTCGTGCGTGGCGCGCGGCGGCGATACCAATGGTCCGGCTGCCGTCTATTCGATCCAGAAGTATCTGGATTGGTTGAAAGCCTATGCACCGCCGGCAGCGCAGGGCATGAACTTCTCCGAATCCGGCCCGGTGCCGGCGCAGGGTGAAGTGGCGCAGCAGATCTTCTGGTACACGGCGTTCACCGCCGATGCCGTCAAGCCGGGGCTGCCTGTCGTCAACGAGGACGGCACGCCGAAATGGCGCATGGCGCCCAGCCCGCATGGCGTCTACTGGAAAGACGGCATGAAGCTCGGCTATCAGGACGTCGGTTCCTGGACGCTCATGAAGTCGACGCCCGACGACCGCGCCAAGGCCGCTTGGCTTTACGCGCAGTTCGTGACCTCGAAGACGGTCGATGTGAAGAAGAGCCATGTTGGCCTGACCTTCATCCGTGAGTCCACCATTCGCGACAAGAGCTTCACGGAGCGCGCCCCGAAGCTCGGCGGTCTGGTCGAGTTCTACCGCTCGCCGGCCCGCGTCCAGTGGTCTCCAACAGGCACCAACGTTCCCGACTATCCGAAGCTGGCACAGCTCTGGTGGCAGGCCGTGGGCGATGCGTCCTCCGGCGCCAAGACCGCCCAGGAAGCCATGGATTCGCTTTGCGCCGAGCAGGAAAAGGTCCTGCAGCGCCTGGAGCGCGCCAAGGTCCAGGGCGATATCGGTCCGAAGCTCGCCGAGGAACATGATCTCGAATACTGGAACAAGGACGCGGTCGCCAAGGGCAACCTCGCTCCCCAGCTGAAGATCGAGAACGAGAAGGAAAAGCCGGTCACCGTCAACTATGACGAACTGGTCAAGAGCTGGCAGTCCAACTAACGGGCTGCCTCGGCCGGGGATCAACGTCCCCGGCCGATCGAACCTGGAATCCCGATGCCAGGTAGCGTACGGTATCGCCTTAGCAATCCTATTTGTCCGGGGTCGTCAGTTCGGTCTCTGCGGTATCGACGACGAAAACCGCCAGGATTTCGGCGTCCTCGGTATCACTGGCATTGGCGCTGATCTTGTGATGATCGCCGGGTGCCTCGATCCAATTTTCGCCGGTATTGTAGACCTTGGGCTCGCCGTCGTTCACCTGGCTTTTGATTTTCCCCTCAATCACGGTCGCATAAATAAACGCGCTCTTCGCATGAGTATGCGAGGGGTTTGAGCCGCCTGGGCCGTATTCAACGAGGACACCACGAAGGCTTTTACCGGGGACGTTCGGCAATGCATGGTCGAAAACCACGGTAATTTTGGCGTTATGCGGTTTATCAGCAGCAAGAGCAGGCATTGCTATCAACGAAGCGACGAGTACGACCGAGAGTGTTTTAAGCATGGTTTGCATCTCCTCTTTGCTGCGTTGCAGGCTGGACGGTTGGCTTACATTACAGAATTGATGGCTCAGTTTTGAGATAAACGAAGGTTTGCCGTATTCGCTGAAACCCGTTGAACGTTCGGCTTCGCACCGTCGAGTTCGCCAGCACTATCGTCAGATACTCGCAGATCGCGTCCTCGTGCCTCTATGTGCAAGCATCCATCTTTGCGGGCCACCACGGCCGGCGATATCCATAAAACCTAAGTTTGGATTACCGGCTAACGACGGCACCTGTACTTCTTTCCCAGCCATCCACGGGGTCTTCAGCGTCTGAAACAAGCGCAGCCCCCGGGCCTTCGCACCAAACGAAATCCGTGGCCTGCCGAGGGCAAGCGATTGGCCGAGCGTCGAACCAACACAGGAGTGCGTTATGTCGCAAGCACCAACCGAAAACCATCCGTCGGCTGTCAAGCAGCTTAAAGTCCCGGCGGACACCACTTTTCATCCGGGCAAGAAGGGAGCCGAGGAGCTGGTGCCTTCGCGCTATGCTCTGAAGATCGGCGATATCGACGTCATGGTTGTCAGCGATGGCGTCCTGCCTCTGCCGACAGAAATGATGGGGCACAATGCGGACGCTACCGTTCGGGCGAACTGGATGGCGGATATGTTCCTGCCGCCGGATGCGTTCGACTGGCCGCTAAACGCGGTTGTCGTTAAGAGCGGTGACAAGACAATCCTCGTCGACGCGGGCCTCGGCCTCGATCCGAACCTCAACCTTCCTCGCGCCGGCCAATTGATCCAGCGCCTGCAAGCCGCGGACATCGATCTCGGTTCGGTTACTGACATCGTCCTCACCCACATGCACATGGACCACGTTGGCGGCCTCGTCGTCGGCGGCATCAAGGAACGCCTCCGCCCCGATCTGCGCATCCACGTTGCTCAGGCAGAAGTCGATTTCTGGGAGAACCCCGACTTCACAAGGACGCGTATGCCGGACGGCTTCCCGGACGCCTTGCGCGCAACTGCAAAGCGCTTCCTCGCGGACTACAGGAATAACCTTCGGACCTTCAAGGACGAGCAGGAAATCGCACCTGGCGTCATCGCCCGCCGCACCGGCGGCCATACCCCAGGTCACTGCATCGTTCGCCTGGCTTCGGGCAACGAGGCACTGACGTTCGCCGGCGATGCAATCTTCGCGGTCGGGTTCGACCAGCCGGAATGGTTCAACGGTTTCGAACACGACCCCGAGGAGGCCGCCCGTGTCCGCATCAATCTCCTGCGTAAACTCGCCGGAACCGGTGAGCTTCTCGTCGCCACCCATTTGCCATTCCCATCGCTCGGCCGCGTCGCCGTCGCCGGCGACGCATTCCGGTGGGTCCCGGTCTTCTGGGATTACTGAAGAAAACCGCAACTCCGGAGATCGGTTTGACGATCTCGAGGAGGCGGAACGTTCCACCGTTGAAATGACATCCTCTGAACGGGGAAAGTGCGGTGGCATTTGCGGCAGCAGCAGCTGTCCAAAATTCGATGTGAGATTGGATGTCCGGCAATAGCCGGACATCCATTGTTCGCTTTCACCAAGTGCTTGGGATCCCGGTCGGTCGAGCGCCGGCATCTTGATCATGATGGTATTGACTAGATTGCGAGCATGACATGACACCGCTGGCGACATGCTGCTGCGGCGAACTATCGGCAACCACCAACGGCCCGCCAGCGATGGTCGCCCTGTGCCATTGCCGATCTTGTCAGCGGCGCACCGGCTCGGCCTTCGACGTGCATGTTCTGGGCACCAACTCCGCCAGCGTTAGCCAGGAAAGCGATCGTCAGTTGGCGGAATGCTTCCATGTGGCTTATGATCCGTCGGAGGACGCGATTTGTCGCCGCGATGCAATCGTTGGGGAGCTTGGTCTGCACAGTTACGAGTTCGCTGCTGATGGAGCCCACTAGCTCTCACTGATCTGTGCGTCGGCGAGAAATGCAGGTTCGGCAGGGCTGTCGCTGACGAACTCCTGTGGCGTGTACAGGACCTCGGTCTGGACATATCTGCTATAAGGCGTGTGGCTATCGCTACGGATTTGCTGGCCAGTGCCGGTATCGTTGATTGTTCCGTCCTTTTTTGGCTTGTCCGCCGCCGGCTATTGGATCCGGCCGGGGCCAGCGTAAAGCCAATGCTTGAGGTCGGACAGGCAGCCGTTCTTCGACTCAGCGTCAAAAAGCTGGACGGTGTTCGGCTCGGACGCATGCGGCCGGTTCCCCGACCGCATGCGCACTGCGTTGTTATGCGAGGCCTGCCTTGTCGAGGCCAAACGCCTTGTCAGCAGAGCCAGGAACTGCGCGGAACGCAACGCTCGCGCGGTTCCAGCTGTTGATGACCATGATCTGGAAGGTCAGGTCGGAGATTTCCTTCTCGGAAAGCTGACCGCGGACCCGTTCGTAGAGTTCGTCGGGAATGCCGCCTTCGGGCAGCTTGGTGACCGCTTCCGTCCATGCAAGCGCGGCACGCTCGCGCGGGCTGAAGAGCGTGGACTCGCGCCACGCCGCAAGGTGGTAGAGCCGCAGTTCGCGCTCGCCGTGGATCTTGGCTTCCTTCGAGTGCATGTCGAGGCAGAATGCGCATCCGTTGATCTGGGAGGCACGAATGTCGACTAGATCGATGATGGATTGCTCGATGGAGCCGTTCTTCACTTCTGTGCTGAAGCCCATGAGTCCCTTGAAAAGCTCGGGCGAGAGCTGCGCGTAGTTGATCCGCTGTGTCATCGTTTTCTTCCACTTTGATGTGTGTTGAGTGCCCTCGCGACCACCAGGTCTGCGGGCCGCACTAATCGTGGGACACGGCGCGGGATCAGGATAGCTATACACGCGTTGGGGTTACGCGCGCAGCGTGTTCCCGGCGGGGCAATGCGCCGCCGGGAACACTTGATTTCAGGCCGCGATGAGCTCGGTTGTCGGCCCGAAGAACTCATAGTGTATTCTGTCCGGACGAATGCCTTCTTTAACAAGGCCCCAAACCAACGCGGACAGGAACCCCTTCGGGCCACAAATGTAGAAGTCCGCCGCGTCAAACGGCGTATTTTCCTTAAGCCATGAAACGGTAACGAAGCCGTCGTGATCGTGAGACAGTCCTTCCGCATCTTCCGCGGTGGGCTCGCTATAGAACGTCTTCACGGTCGCGCGGCCGTGATTGCTCGCCAGCTTGCGAACGTGCCGGTCCATAGCGTGGGTTTGACTGTTGAGCGCACCATGCACGAAATGCGTTTCAAGCTCGGGATACTCCGATGAGATCGCCTCGAGAATGCTGACCATCGGCGTCAATCCAACACCGCCGGAGAGGAGCACCACAGGCCTCGGCGGTTCCTCGGGCAAATAGAAATCGCCCGCCGGAGGGGTGACTTCGAGAACCGCGCCAACATCCATCTGATCGTGGAGATATTTGGACGCTCCCTGCCCGTTGGTCTCGCGCTTTACCGATATCCGGTACGTCTCATTGTTAGGAGCGCTTGATATCGAATAGTTGCGCTTGACGGTTTCTCCCGGCGCAATCGGAAGGCGGACTGTCAGGTACTGTCCGGGCTTTTGCCGCACGACCGGCCGACCGTCCTCAGGCCGAAGGATAAATGAAGTGACCACGCTGCTTTCCCTGATCTTTGCCTCGATCCTGAACGCACGCCAACCGCTCCATCCACCAGTTTGGGCTTCGAGCTGGGTTCGGATTTCCAGCTCTCTCTCTTTCAGGATATCCGCCAGAAACCAGTACGCCTCTCCCCAGGCATCGAGGAGTTCGGGCGTAGCTGCTTCGCCCAATACGTCCGCGATAGCCGACAGGAGTGCCTTGGCGACGAACGGATAATGCTCGGGAAGTATGTGATAGCCGATATGTTTGTGGGCTATCCGCTCGACCACCGGGACCAGGGCTCCGAGGTTTTCGATGTTCTGCGCATAAGCCAAAATGGCACCCGCCAACGCTTTGACCTGGGAGCCGCCTTCTCCTTGATTTGCGTGATTGAATAGTTCGCGGATGTGATCGTCCTGGAACAGGATCGAATACATGCGGCGGGTGATGTCAGAACCGTGAGCAGCAAGGGCGGGGACGCTAAGTTTGACGAGCTCAATTGTCCGTGGTGACAGGGGCTTGGGCATGGATCTTCCTTTCGTTCAATGAACCAGCGAGCCTGGGTTTTGGTCGTAAAATTCGAAGGTGAGTGCGACTGGACCCACGATCTCGAGGTGATGCGGAGTGTCGGGAGGGACTACGGTTGCCGTTCCGGCTTCGATCATTCGCGTTTTGGAGTGATCGCCTTCGACGTACTGGATTTCGCCCATACGGACACGGACGACTGCCCAGGTCTTCTGATCAAGGCGGCGCTCCCGAAGAAGTACTGCCGGCAGACTCTGATGCGTGAACTCGCACGAGATTTTGTATGGCCGGAGATGCGAGACCGGTGACATTCCCTCGGATGTGGCAAACATGGCCATGCGGAACCGACCGGCGATCCTCGTAGCTTTGGCTTGCAGCAGCGAGGCATCGGCGGCCGAAAGCAACTCATCTGTTGTCGCCTTCCACAGCGTGAGCCAACGCTCAAACATTCCTGGCTTGAAGCGATCGATATGAACCAAGTGCATTGCCAGCGGGTTTCCCTTGTACTGCCCGGTCATCAGCGCCACCGATGACCAGAACTCGCTCAGCCGCACCAAGTGCTCATCCCAATCTTCAACGACCGAAAAGACCGGCCCGAGTTCTTCGTCGGCGCGGACGCGATCGTAGAACCGCCGAACCACCTGTCCGATTTGTTGCTGGTCGAGACCTTCCATTAGCCCGCTCCTAAACATTCATCTGAGATGCATGTATATACGAAGCAGAAAACATGCTATTTAAATGCATGTTTTATACATGGTCTTTTTGACGCAGGAGCCGTGATGCGCCTCACCCGCTACACAGACTACGCGATACGCGTTTTGATTTTTCTGGGAGCTCGAGAAGGCGAGTTATGCTCGATCCGCGCTATCGCCAGCGCTTTCTCAATCTCCCAAAACCACCTGATGAAGGTCGTGCAGGACCTCGCCGCGGCCGGGTTCGTCGAGACGGTTCGGGGGCGCAACGGGGGATTAAGATTGTCGCGCGAGGCTCCGGACATCAATCTAGGCGCCCTACTCCGGCATACCGAGGGCCTCACGGATTTGCTGGACTGTCCAACCTGCATGGTCAGAAGCGGCTGCGGAATGCCCAGCATTCTGTCCGAAGCGACGGCTGCATTTATCGGAGTATTCGACAAATACACCGTGGCCGATCTTGTTCGACGCAGGGAACTGCTCCGCTCACTTCTCGCAGCGTGAGTGTCGCGCCCGCGGATGCCCAACAATAAGGTTGCAACCGCAACATTGCCGGCCAGCTATACTCAAAACTTCCACGACCTAAGCACCTGTTTTATATAACTATTATTTTGGATCTCCGCGCTTTCCACTGCGGATTTCGCATCCGCAATTTCCAGCCAGGCGCAAGCTCGCGTTCATAGCCGTTGAGTGCGCAACGGGGAATTGCACTCCCCGGCGGGCTCGATCAAAAATGTGATCAAGCCCCAGCGCGGTCCGACGTCCGGCCTAGCGCCGCGTCCGAATGTCCACCATTCACAAAGGCATATTGGAAAGGTTAGTCTCATGATTTCCGCGATAGCGCTGGCGCGCAGTTACTCCACACGGCTCGCACTTGGCGTCCTGCAAAACAATTCAACCACCGAAACGAACGCCAGCCCTACCTCAAGACTTCTCGGCTCTCTGGGCTTCGACAACAGCAGATCGACCCGGCTCAACTCCAAAACCTTATCAATAATCCTGCAAGCTCTGCAAAATCAGGGTGATGCAGCCGGCGATCAGACTCAGCAGCACACGACGGGATCGATCGGCTCGAAGGATTTCATGACGAAACTCAAGGCGCAGCTTAGCGACAGCGGCAGCGAACCGATGAGTTACGTCAACAACCGGGAAATGCTCAAGGCGCTGAAAGACGGAACGCTTACGGTCACAAGTCCGGCAACCGGGGAAACGGTGACGGCCTATGAGCCGAATAGCTCAAACCACACCTCCAAACCCGAGAAAGGCGACCCGAAGGCCTGGAACAAGTTCCTGGACGAACACCTGAAGCGCGATGAGAAAGGCAGCTTTGTAAAATCGGCGGATGGGTCGTATGTCGACGCGAAAACCGGGCAGAACGCCTACTTCGAGAAAGTCGACGGCAGCTATTATTACTTCACGTGGCCCGGAAAAATGTCGGCAGATGTATAACCAACGGGTGTGGTGAACGGCCAATGCAATTCAGGTAAACCAACGCAATAGAACGTTGGTTTACCTTCGTTTGGTGGGGGCGATTCATGTAAAATGTATGAATGTCGCCGATCCATACAGCAGCACAATCCGATCTGACGACCGAAGCGGACCTAGCATTCGCCGCCTCGATCGCAGCTGCCATACTTAGCGATGCTCCTGTCATAGCCGAAAAACTCCATTCCGAAGCTGACCGAGTTTGGTATCGAGTAAGCGGATCGGGCGGCCAAGCCGTACTCGTTCAAGCTGCCGTCAGTGACCCCTCTGGAAAGTGGGCGGAATTGCTTACTCGCGAGTTCGATCTCCTGAGTGGCTTTGCGCAGAGCCCGGCCATACTACATCCGCTCCACGTGAGTGTAGGTGCTCAGCGGATCGGAATTGCCTTCCAAGACCCGGGCGGAGTTCCCTTGGTCGGCGTCTTTCGAACTCCCGACTGGGAACGTCGCTCCGCCGAACGAAAGCTCGAGGTCGCTTACCACGTCGCCAGGGCATTGCGGCTCGTTCACGAGAGCGGATTGATCCACGGGGACGTAAGACCCGACAACTGTTTTCTGAAGACGTCGGGGGAGATTGCCTTGGCAGGTTTCGGCCGCGCGGGCCGGGCTCACCCTGAGACCGCCTCCTTGCCGGCATTCCCACTGGCAGCGCCAGCCTACATGTCCCCAGAGGAGACGGGACGGACCAATCGCCAACCCGATCAACGCAGCGATCTCTACAGCCTTGGCGTAACGCTCTTCGAGCTATTGACAAACACCCTGCCCTTCGCGGCCTCGGATCCGCTGGAATGGGCGCATCGCCACCTGACCGCCCGTCCCCCAAAGCCCAGTGCGAGATCGGAGCGGTTGCCGGAGCAGGTGGACGCTATTCTGCTCAAGTTGCTAGAGAAGGATCCCGACCACCGATATCAGTCTGCCCGTGCAGTGGAGAGCGATCTTCGACGCTGCTTGGTCGAATGGGCCTCCGGAGGAAAGGTTGACCGCTTTCCAGTTGCCCGTGGCGACCTGTTCAGACATTCGGGTCACGAGGCAACGTTGTACGGACGCGATATCGCTCGACAACTTCTCCTGAACTCGGCCGAGCGCGTGGCGGCATGTGGAGATAGCGAACTCGTTCTCGTGACGGGGCAAGCAGGCATCGGCAAATCGTCTCTAGTGGCCGGTATTCAGCAGACCCTTATCGGCCGCGGCTTCCTTTTCGCCGAAGGTAAATTCGACCAGAATAGATGGGACACCCCCTATGCCACAATTGTTCAGGCATTTCGGGGGCTGGTCCGACAACTGCTGGCGAAGGATGAACCAGCGCTTGATGAATGGCGGGCAAATTTCGCCAGGGCGCTGGGGGATAATGCCGGGTCGATCATTGATCTTGTCCCCGAGCTTGCGCACGTCATCGGACATCAGCCGACGGTGATGGCCGCCGAGCTCACAACTGCCGCCGTCCGTTTCAAGCACGTCTTCAAAGCCTTCTTGAGCGTCTTTGCCACCGCAGAGCATCCGTTGGTGATATTCGTCGACGATTTGCAATGGCTTGATCCTGCCACTCTCGATCTGATCCACGTTCTCGCGACGGAGAATGAGTTAAAACATACGCTGATCGTCATCGCGTATCGCGATGACGAGATCGATTCCACGCATTCTCTCGCCACCGTCTTGCCGAGCGTTCGGCAAATGCCTCGCCGGGTTACCGAAATCAGGCTCGAGAGATTGTCGCCGACCGACCTGGTGCGCTTATTGGCGAATGTCTTCTCTTGTGCTCCGGATCGCGTAGCAACGTTAGCTGCGATCGTCGGCGAGAAGACTGGTGGAAATCCGTTTTTTGCCCTCCAGTTTATTCGGAAACTCGCCGCCGACGGAGTTCTAACCTTCCATCCGGAAACCTCCGAATGGGATTGGAACGAGGAGGAAGTCACGGGCCGAAACGTTACCCAGAACGTTGCCCAGCTACTTTCGCTTCAATTGGATGGGCTGCCCGAAAATACGAAGACCGCACTGGGAATTCTGTCCCTGTTGGGCAACACGACCGACACTGACACAGCTGCGCTCACTCTCGGAATATCCACAGACGAACTTGGGCCGATACTCCGTCCGGCCACCGAAGCGGGCATGGTACGAATATCCTCCGGTTCAATTTCGTTCATTCATGACGAAATCCAGAAGGCGGCATACCTCTCGATAGGCGGCAGCGAGCGCATCAGGGAGCACCTGAGGATCGGACGACTGCTACTTGCCAGGACCGACGCCACGAGCTTGGACGAGAAGATCTATGAGATCGCCGGGCATTTCGACAAAGCACTCGGCTCCCTTTCGAACAACGAGCGCTTAAGCGTTGCCAATGTCTTCCTCGCCGCAGGAGAGCGCGCGAAGCAGGCGAGCGCTTATACTTCTGCGCAATCATACTTCGAAAAAGGGCTGACCGTCTTAGATAGAAACACCGAAGAGATGCATGCTCTATCGTTCAGATTGTGCTTGGGCCTTGCTGAATGTGACATAGTCACGGGAAACCTCTCCTCCGCTGAGGAGCGACTTGGCGCGCTAATGAAAAGGACAATCGTCTTCGCGGACCGCGCGGAGGTGATATGCCTGACAGTGTTGCTGTTGTTCACTACCGGCCGAAACGTGGAGGCGGTGGAAGCGGGAGTGGGCTTTCTGGTGGATGCGGGCATTGCATGGCCGCCCCAGCCAAACCACGCTGATGTTGTCAGCGAATTCGAGGAACTTCACCGGCAGCTACTCGAGCGACCGATCGAGGAACTTGCAGGCTCCCCCGAGATGACCGACCAACACATCATGTCTTGCATGGCAGTGATGACCGAGGTCTTCCCAGCGGCCTACGCCGTTGATCGTCGGCTGATGGAATTTCTGTTGTTGCGCATGACCGTCCTCAGCCTTCAACACGGCTTGTGCGACAGTTCCAGTGTCGCTTTTTCGGCATTGAACATGGCGCTCGGTGTTCAATTCGGTGACTACGCAACGGCGTACAAGTTCGGCGAACTGTCGCGAAGGCTCGTGGACCAGGGCCGAGCCGGCAGATACAAGGCACGCGTCTACTCCCTCTTCGCAGGCTTCGCGGTTCCCTGGATCAAACCACTGTCGTACAGTGCGCCGCTTACCGAAGAGGCTTTTCGCATCAGCACGGCGACGGGTGACCTCGCCTTTGCCGCATACAACGCTCGAAACCACATCACGCACGACATAATGTCGGGCAAACCGCTCAGCGAGGTCCAAGAGCGGGCGGAAAGCGCACTTGCTTTCGCCCGCACAGTGGAGCTTGGCCTGCCGCAGGAGAATTTCTTCAGCCAAGCACGGTTCATAAGGAAGCTGCGGGGTATCGCAGCCGACGGAAGTGCAGATGTCGATGGTTGGGCGATCGGGCAGGTTGATCCTCAGCCCGGCGCTGCGATGATGATCTGTTATCACTGGGTTTTCCGTCTGGTCGAACACTACTTGGCCGAAGACTTTACTGCCGCGCGGGAAGCCGCCTCCCACATAGAGCCGATCAAATGGGCCATGCGATCTTCGATCGAGGAAGCCGAATTCGAATTCTACGCGGGCCTTAACTCATCCGCGTTGGCAGTTCGCGATGTGATCCCCGCCGGCCGCCGCGAACAGCACCTCGAAGAACTGCGTAGGCGCCACGCGCGGCTGGCTACATGGGCAACCGGATGCCAGGAAACCTTCGCTTGCCGAGAAGCGTTGCTCGCCGCCGAGGTTGCTAAGTTGGAAGGTAGGGGCGCGGAGGCACAAACACTCTACGAAAAGGCCATCCGAACTGCCAGGGCGAACGGATTTCTCCAGGTGGACGCAATCGCCAGCGAGTTGGCGGGACGCTACTATGTCACACAAGGATTGGACATCCCGGCTGAAGCCTATCTCAAGCGCGCGAGAGAGGCCTTTTCGCGATGGGGCGCGGCTGCGAAGGTCAGGCTTCTGGACTTCAGCTTCATCAACCTGACCGATCGCGCATCACTGCCGCAATCACATGCGTCTCTGACATTGCCTGTTGCGTCGTTGGATATTGATGCCGTCGGCAAGGCATCTCGCGTGCTGTCGAGCGAGACTGTACTCGCCAGCCTTGTCGAAAAGCTGATGAAGCTTGTCGTGCAACATTCCGGCGCCGAGCGCGGTGTCTTGATGCTCCTCTCAGGCAACGAGCTCTTTATAGAAGCAACGGCAGCGACACGGGAGTCTGAGATAGACGTCAAACAGGACCGGAGGCTACCTACGGGATCCGAACTTCCAACGTCCGTTCTGCAATATGTACTGCGCACGCAGTCTCCCGTAGCCTTGCACGACGTGGCGGTAGGAATCTTCGACCCCGCTGACGAATACTTCCAGGCGAACCAACCACGATCGATCCTATGCGTACCGGTCTTCAATGCGACAGACCTGATTGGTCTTCTGTATGTCGAGAACAACGTCGTCTCCGATGTCTTCTCTGAAGATCGCACATCAGTCTTGGGCTTCCTCGCCTCGCAGGCGGGCATATGGCTTGGCAATGCGAGGCTCTATTCCGAACTTCAACGGAGCGAGACTTGGCTACGCGAAGCGCAACGACTCAGCCGCACAGGCAGCTTCTACTGGAGCGACGAGTTGGATAAACTCGAATGCTCAGAGGAAATCCATCGCATACTCCGCCTCCCCCGGGATCATGTCTTGACCATTGGCGGCCTAGGCGCCCTCGTCCACCCCGCGGAGCGGTCCGATTTTATCCAACTCGTCGACGGCGCTCGGGATTTCGGCGCCGACATTGATCGTCAGTTCAAATTGCAGTTACACGACGGCAGCACGCGTGATGTCCGTTTGGTGACGCGTAGCGGCTATGACGCGAACGGCGGCCGCCGGCATCTCGGCTCGCTGCAGGACGTCAGCGAAATGCAACGAACGCAAGACGTGCTTGCGCGTATCAGCGCCGAGCTCGCCCATGTCTCGCGCACCGCCACTCTTGGCGTCCTCGCTGCATCAATCGCGCACGAGGTCAGCCAGCCTTTGTTGGGCGTGGTAGCAAACGCGGAAACCTGCCAGATCATGCTCAACTCCGACCCACCCGACCTTGATGGCGCACGGCGAACTGCGGCACGCAGCCTCAGGGACGGAAACCGCGCGGCCGAGACCATCCGGCGTCTCCGCAGCCTGTTCGGCAGCAGGTCGCCCACCATCGAATCTTTCGACTTGAATGACGTGATACGCGAGGTTCTGACGCTTGCCGGAAACGAGCTTCAAGCGAATGACATACTGGTGCACACATCGTTTAAACGAGGATTGCCCTCGGCCTCTGGAGACAGGGTACAGGTTCAGCAGGTCGTGCTGAACATTCTGCTAAATGCGGTCGATGCCGTTCAGGGATTGCCCGGAGGCAGGCGCTCCATCAGCATCTCCACCAGACCTTACGGCGACGATGAGGTGCGGATCGACATTACCGACAACGGCTGCGGCATCGACGCTGACGACAGCGAACGCCTGTTCGAAGCGTTCTATACAACGAAGTCGAACGGCATGGGCGTTGGCCTATCGGTAAGCAAGGCGATCGTTGACAGCGTCGGAGGTCAAATCTGGGCGGCGGCAGATTCAGGTGGCGGCGCGACCTTTTCTTTTACCCTTAAACGTGCCAGCAGTTCGGGTGACAAGCGAAGCAGCTCTGAAGCGAACGGATCGCGGCCTGACCGCAACGCCTGAATGGGGACGTTATCGACATGCACTCCCCACCAAACATCGCGATCATCGACGACGATCAATCGGTGCGAGAGTCATTGATCGATCTTCTCGAGGTACTGGGTTTTTCGCCGACGTCCTACGCATCCGCATTTGAGTTTCTTGCTTCTTCGTCAATCTCGCAGACGGATTGCTTGCTGCTCGACATATCGATGCCTGGAATGAACGGCGTCGAGCTCAACGCAGAACTGACGAGCCGGTCGATCAACATCCCGGTGGTGTTCATGACGGGTCACGCACAGGAAGCGATGATCTCGGAGGCGAGATCGGCGGGGGCCTGTCTCTTCAAACCGTTTGCGGGTCGGGAGCTGAAGGCGGCCATCGAAGCCGCCATCACTTAGCCGGCTGTGGCAAATCCGAAGGTTCCGCTTCTGGCTCAGGCGCAACCGTTCCAAGCGGCAGCGTAAAGATAAACGCCGCTCCCGTAGGTTCGGACGCCTCCGCCCAGAGCCGACCGCCATGGGCCTCGACGATCGACTTGCAGATGGCGAGCCCCATACCCATCCCGTCCGACTTGGTCGTGAAGAAAGGTTCAAAGACCCGGTCAGTGGACACCAGGCCAGGCCCATTGTCGCGCACCGCAATCTTGATGACAGCGCCCTCCCTCCTGGCGTCGATCGAGAGCCTTGCCCGGCCCGTTCCATGATACCCGGCCTCCAGGCCGTTTCTCATGAGGTTGACGAGGACCTGCTGAATCTGCACGCGATCGAGTGCGATGCTCGGCAGATCGGGCTCGATCGTCACGTCCAGGCGTACATCTCTACGAATAGCGTCTTCCGTAAGGAGTTCGCGCGCCAATCCCACGACCTCCTTGATAGAGCTGGGCTGCTTGGCATCGTTGCTATGCTTGAACAGCGCACGTACTCGGTTGAAGACATCCATTGTCGTTTCCGCGCTTCGCATGACCCGTTCCAGAGCCTTCAGGGCGCGCTCAACATTTGGCGGATCTGCGGAAAGCCAACGGTGACTTGCGTCAGAACTGGAGACGACTGCGGCCAGAGGCTGCCCAACTTCGTGAGCTATCGAAGCGGTCAACTCGGCCAGGCTTGCTGCCTGGCTCGCACGCGCAAGGTTGCGCTGGGCGAGACCGAGTTGCTCCTGATCTCGGACCCAGTCATCGATGTCGACGCAGACACCGTTCCATTGGATGATAGCGCCTTCTGTGTTTCGCATCGCCGCGGTGCGGGTTTCGACCCAACGATATTCACCGTCGTATCGCCTTAGACGATGTTTCATGACGTAGGGTTCGCCAGTGCGCAGCGAATAAGCGTAACGCTGTCGCACCGCATCGAGGTCGTCGGGATGAATGATCGCGTCGAGCGTTCCCTCCAGCCGCGACGCGCGAAGACCATCCTTGTCCTCAATCCCGAAACCCAGGAACTCCTGTAGCTTCCGCGAACGATAAATCGGCTTGCCTTCCGTCGTTGCGCAATAAATCATCGTCGGAAGAGTCTCGACCAGTTCCTTCAGAGACCGCTCGTTCTCCCTCAGAGCTTCCTGAACCACCATCTCGTCGTCGACGTCGATCGACAGGCCAAACCACTCGGTTATGTGCCCTGCCTCATCACGGAGCGGCTCAAACCTGCCATCAGTCCAGCGATATCCACCATCGGGTATTTTCCTGCGATAGCGAATGGAAAACGCGCTTCCGCTTTCGACGCCCCGCAAAGAGGCCTCGACCGATCCAACGTCTTCCGGATGCACGTATTCCAGCGCCGTCTTCGCAAACTCTGAAAGGTTGACCGTAGACAGTCCAAGTTCGTCGAGATACCGCCTGCTGACGTAAAGCAGCTCACCCTCGGGCGTCCAACTGCAAACGTGCACGGGCAACGCGTCGATCAGCTGTTGAAGATGCCACTCGCTCCGTTTGAGAGCCTCCTCGACCCGAACTTGATCGTCAATGTCCAAACAAAGCCCGTTCCATTGAACGAGGCGGCCATTTCGATCGTGAAGAGCCGCAGCCCGGCTCGACATCCATCGATAAACACCGTCGTGCCGGCGCAAGCGGTACTGGGAAGAGAAGCCCTGCCCGCTGGAAAGTGATTGGGCGAGCTCGGCGCTGAACCTCTCTTGGTCTTCAGGGTGGACAGCAAGCCGGATCATCGCCTCTAGACGAGTACCATCCGCTGAATCCAATTCCCCCACATCCATGCCGAGAAATTCGACCATCGGCTTGTTGAAAAACGTCGGCTCGCCGTCTGGCTGCAGCCTCCACAGATTGCTTGGAACGAAATTCACTATCTCGAGCAATTCCTGCTCACGGTCTCGAAGGGCATCGACAGTCTTCCGATGGACGTCGATATCGATAGACGTACCGTACCACCCGGTGATCTTACCATCCGCGCTCCGAGACGCGCGTGCAGCCGTCCTTGCCCAGGCAAATCCGGTTTTACGCTTGATGCGGAACTCCGAATTGAACGGCTCGCCCGTATCCAGCGAGTGCTGCCAGGCGGCTGCGACCCTGTCGTACTCCTTGGGGTGAAGAAGCCGTTTCCAGGCAATACTGCCATCGGAGCGAGACGTATTCAGTTCTTCAGGCGTAACCCCAAGCGTGGATTGCGCGAAAATCGGAAGGTATATCCAATTGCCCTCGGGATCGAACGCCCAGCCGTTTCCAAAGAGATTCTCGATGGTCCTGGCCGCCGCAATGGCATCGGAATGCGGCTTACCGAAATCCATCGGATCCAAATCTCGCTGCGCCATTGTGGGCGCGAGCGGCGGTATGTGCAGGCTGGACTTCATGGGAGGCTCGGCCCGCAGCTCTGACCACGCGGATTCTCCGCCGGACTGGGTGGACCTGAAGCGAAGGACCTGGGCCACATCGGTCCAGAATGCCCGAGACTCCGCAAAGGCCATCGCCCTTTGCTCCGAGGCGTCGAGTTGCGAATTGCCGTTCGCCGAGGTCTCGCGGGAGTCGCGCCCGCGACCAATCTCTGCATCCAATGGACGCGAGGCCATGGGAACCAGCGCCGAGGCGAGAACGGTACAAAGCGATGCTCCGAGAAACAGAACTGCATCGACCGCGGTTGGTTGGCGACCAACCACCAGCAGTATCAAAAGCGCACAAACGAACGCGGTGAGAATGCCCAACTGGACCAAGCGCAGTGTTCGACCTCGAACGCTCAGCAGGATCGTTGCAACCGCTGGGACAAAACCCAGCATCGTTTCAGACAGAAACAGGATGATAGCGCCGACCAACAGAGCCACTGTGCTAGCCGTGGCTACAAGCTGCCGACGGGTAAGCCCTACTAGGTCGTTCGCCGATGGCGGACTACGTTCTTGCATTGCCTCGTACGCTTAGCTGAAGCGAAATTCCATCAGGCCCCTCCCGACGGATAGGCGCATACCGTAGCAGAAAGTCGAGGAGATGTTGACGCGCTCCGTCACATTTTGAACGATGACGTGGATGCCGATTGAAGCTCTTTAATCGTCTCGGCGACGAAGTCGGTAAACACCTGCAATCGCTGTGTCGGCATCTTGCCCAGCGTGTGAAGAACCTGGAAGGGCATCGGTTTCAGCATTGTCGAGGGGACGAGCTCCACTAACGTGCCGCGAGCAAGGTCGGCCTGCACTATCAGCTTGATCACATAGGCAAGGCCAAGTCCCGATTTCGCTGCCTGGCGGATGGCCGTCGCAGTATCGAGATCTAGTCGGCCCTTCGGAACGAACTCCGTTCCGTCAGCCAATTGAACGGCATAGACCCTTCCGTCAATCGAGTATCGGGCAAACGGCAACTCGCGAAGTGTGTCGATGCCGATCGAATTGCCGTGTTTGCTGGCGAAGGACGGAGACGCCACCACCGCCATTTCCAAGTGCGTCAGGGTTCGGGAAACAAGCGAGTTCTCGTCAGCATAACCCACTCTGTAGACCGCATCGTAGCCATCGCGGACAACGTCGGCGTGGCGGTCACTCATGTCCAACTGCAGCGAGATGTTCGGGTGTGCTGCCATGAAGCTCTCGAAAATCGGCGCGAGAAGTTGGCGGCCGAATTCGCCGGGCAAGCTGACCCGCAAATGGCCCGACGTGTTCTCATTGAATTGGAGAACGTCCCCAGCTTGCTCGATCTGGGCAAGGATCGGTCGCACCCATTTATATAGCGCCTCTCCCTCATGCGTCAGCGTTAGCGTTCGAGTGGTGCGGCGCAGGAGCTTTGCACCGAAAATTGCCTCAAGCCGCGATATGGCTTTTGAGGCTGATGACGGACTCGTTCCAATGCTGCGCGCAGCAGCGGTGAACGATCCCATTTCGACCGTTCGACAAAACGCGAGCAATGCCGCGGCTTCATTCAGAAGACCATGCACCGAGATTTTCCGCCTATACCGAGTGTTGGCCGTGCCGCGCCTGTGCACGCCGCCCCCAATGGCCGACTGCCACCGGAGGATAGACCCGCCGGCACTCAAAGAGTACCAAACCGATGTTTGGGTAGACCCGACCGATACCTTCCCTTACTCACTGGCAAGCCGCGGCGTAAAGGCGGTTACCTTCGGGACCTCGACCGCCAGGAAATCCACGAGCGACCGCACCGCCGGAAGAAGACCGTTGCGGTAGGGTATCAACGCGCTCATGCGGGCATCTGCCGCCATCCATCCGGGCAATATCTGATAAAGCCTTCCCGCCTCGATCTCCTCGAGACACATATAACCGGGGAGTGCAGCGACACCAAGGTTCGCGCACGCGGCCTCCTTCAGGGCGATCATGTTGTTGCTGAGAAACCTTGGCTCGATTGGAACCTCGACTTCGCGACCTGCCGGCCCCTTTAGGCGCCACAGATCCGCACCATGGCGGTCGTTCGCCAACGTCGAGTGAGATGACAACGCCTCTGGCTCCGTCACGTCTCCCGCCTTCCGGAGATACTCCGGACTTGCGAAGAGATACCACGGCACACTGGCAATTCCCCGCTGAACGAGAGTGGAGTTTTGGAGGGAGGCTACATGCCCGCGCAAAGCCAGATCAAATCCCTCGGCCACCATGTCGACCAGCCGGTCGGTAGCGATCTCAACGATCCTCACTTTGGGGTATCGGTTCAAAAAGGTTGGGATCACATCGCGCAGAGCGAACTGGGCAATCTCGACCGCTGTCGTAATCCTGATCGTTCCGCTTGGCTCGTGCAGTCTTTGGCGGACGAACTCCTCGGCGGAGTCCGCTGAATGAAGCAGCTGAAGCGCATATTGGTAAAACTCCGCTCCGACATCCGTCATCCCGAATTGTCTGGATGTGCGATTTATCAGCCGCACCCCAAGCGAGTCCTCCAGCTCCCTGACCCTATGACTGAGGGTCGACTTCGGCACACGGAGGCTCTCGCCGGCCGCGGTAAACCCGCCGCGATCAACGACTTGGACGAAGAAGTACACGTCTTTGAGGTCGAGCATAGGCACCTATCACTTTGGCGCATGAAAGCACGAAAAGGTCATCGCGAGAGTTCGCGAGGCCCCAATTAATCGGCGGCTCTTGGGCATAACGTCAAGTGGCCGATGCGTTCAGCCGACGAATTCAACGAAGTCTTCGATCGCCAACTTGTGGTTCATCATGTTGTTTTCGGGAAGGCTATCATCCGCCCAGCCCAAAGACATGCCTGCTATCACCATGTCCGACTCCGGAAATCCGAGCTCCTCGCGCAGCAAATGGTGCTGTAGTGACCAAATCTGCTGGGCGCATGTATCCAATCCCCTTGCTCTGGCTGCAAGCATCAGATTTTGCAGGAAGCACCCGTAGCAGATGAAGCTCGCCCATTCGAGCTTCCTGTCCATCGTGAAGATCATACCGACGGGCGCTCCAAAGAACCTGAACTGCCGTTCGACGTCCTTCAGTCTGCCGTATCTGTCGCTCCGAGGGACGCCGACAGCATCACCAAGCTGGCCGCGAAAAAGATTGAAGCGGCTGATGAACGGATCAGGCAGCGGCTGCGGGAAAAACGGGTACTCCGGTGCCAGCTTTTCCGGCCCGGCACGAAAGTTTTCGACCGCTCTCGTTGTGATCCGCTCGCGCGCACTGCCCTTGAGTACATAGCATCGCCATGGTTGCGTATTGCTCGAGCTCGGAGCGAAACGGGCTGCGTTGAGAATATCCGCCACCGTCTCCGTGGGAACCGGAGTACTTAGAAAGCCTCGCTTGGCCCGCCTTTCCGTCATGATCTGGTCGACAATGGTTACTCGGTCAAAATTGGATTCGTCCCATCTCGAATTGGTGTGCATGACAGCTCCCCTTTCGTTTTTCTCAGCTGTTGAAAAACTAATAGCTTGCGAAGTTCCTGAGCTTATAAGCATGGCCTAACGCAGTTGAACGATGCACCTTTAACCTTGCTAGCTTCCCCCGAGCATGACCCGGATCGCGTGGACAAGGTCCGCGCGCGTTCCGTCGGACTTGATAGGGGGTGGCGATCCAGAAACATTGTGCGAGCCGTGATGTCCAACGCGCCGCGCTAGGTCCTCGATCAAACCGGGTCTGCCCGCAACGAGATTGTCGAAAGTCGACTTTTCAATCTCATAGAGTGTGGCAGGTGTCAGCGTTAAAGCTTGATGGCTCTCGGTCTGGCCTGCAATCACGCCTCGGGCTCCAAGCATGTCGCCAGGCGCAAGTCTCGCGACGATTTCGCCTTGATCGCGCAACAATACGACACCTTCGCCGATAAGGAGAAGCCTGCCAGATACCGAGCCCTTTGCCAGCAACTCTTCCCCTGCCGCGATCTTCTTCTCAACCGCGCCGGCGGACAACTGCTCCCGCTCGCCCTCAGTCAGATCCGAGAACAGCGCGATCGATCTAAGCAATGCCAACGCCGACATCTTTGGGGCGGCGATCTCTCCATCTTGAAAAACCTGTGTGCCCAGGGGGCGCGCGAAGACAAGGCCATTGGCGTTGCAATGCCTGTAGACAAGGTCGATCACGTCGTTTCGAGCGGAACTTCGCTGTCCGGGGTTCATGACCCTGAAGTAGAGTTGAACATCGATTGCGGATGCATCGATCCCCATCAAGGACACACTCGAAGGGGGTTCCTGAACGATACTGTTACAACTGCTGAGCGCCTCCAACATTACCATCTGAACAAGCGCCGGAGCGTGGGTCGGGACGATCCGGACGGCGAGAACGATCTGGTGGGTTTCGTCGGGCTTGCTAACGTTCGTCAGTCCCTGTTTGGCAAGCACACTGTTCGGCATCACGACAAGATTGTGGGCGCCCGTGAGAAGGTAGGTCGAACGCCAATTACTGGCGACCACACGGCCCTCGGTTCCATCGGGAAGCAGGATCCAGTCTCCGATCGTGTAAGGCCTCCCGAGTGTGAGGGCGATGCCGGAGAAGACATCGCCGAGCGTGTTCTGCAGAGCAAGGCCGAGAATGATGGCGAAAACCCCCGACGTGGCCAAAAGGGTTCCGATCGGAACCCCGAAAACGAACGCCATAACGGACAGCAGCACGCCCAGATAAACGATTGCGACGAGGAGGTCCTGTATTAGGCGGGCCTCGCGTGGCCTGCCGTCGAGCACGATGTAAATCCGAACGAAACCGATGGTCGCCCAGGAGAGGTGTGTCCACCAGAGTATCTTGGCGAGGACGATGAGCGAGCCGCTGCTGTCGAGATGCGGCGCGTCAAACCGAAACGGCACGATCCGCGCGAACACGAGCGCCACGGTCATCGCAAGGAAAAATACGATCTGCGTTACCAGCCGTTCATTGGGTCTCGACCGTCCCTGCAGATGCCAGACGACAATCCCGGCTACACCGAGCAGGTTGATCAAAACCGTGAGCAAAAAAGTATCTTGAGGCATTGAGACCCGCATTCGCAACGGGTCGCAAAACCTCTCGCCCGTCGCCCTCCAGAGGATTTTTGCCGTCAATCCTATCCCCTGGAGGTCCGCCCCGATATTAAACCAATTGGTAGGGGCTCTGGTCGAATATATCGATCCATCCGGGCTGCGCCTTCACCCGCGCGAGCCATGCGGCGATGGCTGGAAACCGCTCCATCTGGTATTGGCCCTGATGTGCAAGCGAAACATAGGTGAAGACTGCCAGGTCGGCGACTGTGTAGCGATCCCCCACCAGCCACTCGTGGCCAACGAGCCAACGCTCGAGCTTTTCAAGTCCCAGATAGCCGTCGGCGTGCAGCCGCTCGATCTGCTGGGACATTTTGTCGGCCAAGCCACGAAGATGATACACCCTGGCCATGGCGAGGAAGCGCTGAAGATCGCCTTGCTCGAAGAACATCCAGCCGATGACCTGAGATCGCAGATACGGATCGTCGTACAGATATTCTGTACCCTCGCTCAGATACAAAAGGATGGCGGACGACTCCACCACCGTCCGGCCGTCTTCAAGTTCCAGGACCGGAACGCGGCTGAAACGGCTCAATGCGAAGAATGCGTCGGTCTTGGTCTCGCCGGATTCCAAATCGAGCGTCCGTCTCTCGAAAGGGAGAGCCAGTTGGTTGAGCAGGATTCTTATCTTCCATGAGTTGCCGGAGTAACGGCTGTCATAGAGTCTAAGCATCGCGTGCGTCCCTCGCTTCTCTGATCGAACGAGTCGCAGCTTAGCTTCTAACCCACGGGGCTGGCTATCAAATTTGAGCTTGTATTCTCTCCGCTCGGTTCAACCGGCGATGTATGAGCGAATGTACTTCGCCTCGTATTCGATTGCCCTGATGTGATGCTTCACTGCGTCACCGATCAAGACGAACCCCGCCAAGTGGCCGTCTTCCTCCACCGGCAGATGTCGGGCCCGGTGCTTGTTCATGGCATCCATCAGCCTGTTTATGCTCGTCGCTCTGGTGCAGGAAACTACGTTTCTCCACATGACCTCCGAGAGTTCCATATCCATGCAAGCGATCCCGCGCTGAGCAATCGCCGCAACGACATCCCTCTCGGTGAAGATGCCTTCGATGCGGTTCTCGTGATCTACGATGATTATCGCGCCGATGTGGTTCGAATGAAGCAAACGACACGCATCCTTCACGGTATTGGCGCTTGAAGCGGTTACGACATCACATCCCTTTTCCATCAAGATCGCACTTACTGACATATTGGCCTCCTCCCATTCATCGATGTTTTGCCGCGACATACGTTGCGCTGACGCCCAGACGTGCTTCTATCTCGCGCGCGAAGCCCAAAAGCTCCTTATCCCGCCCTCTTCCGGCGGCGATCTGCAATCCAATCGGCATTGGCCGCAACGAACGTCTGGCTGCTGACACCCCTGATGACCATCTGGTTCATGTTCCACCTTTGCTATTTGTCATTGCGTCTCGGTCTTGAATGGCTTGATCAGCCGTGATCGTAGAGCCACAAACGCTCGGCCAGAAGTCGGCGCGGTGAAAACGGAGCGTCCAAAATCATGGACGCTCCGGCCGGAGCAAGACAATCGCGTTGAGCTCCATCGCCCTCTGCGGGCGGGATTTGGTGAGCGAACGCTCTGCAATGAGGATATCCGAAATATCATCGTCCAAATTCTTGGACGCACAGTCCGGCATTTGACGGCTTCTTCCGGCCGCCAAGATTCGCCATTTTCCCCGCAACACTGTGGCAACGGCCAACAGCAGCAACCCGGAGGCAGATATGTCGAAACCCAAGGTGCTGATCGCGTTCTATTCGCGGAACAGCTCTACCGAAATTCTAGCAAACGCGATTGCGCAGGGAGCGATCGAAGAGGGTGCCGAGGTCCGCGTCCGTCGCACTCGCGAACTGGTCAGCGACGAAGTCATGTCGCAGATACCGGGCTGGAGCGACAATGCCAAGGCGATGAATAGCAAGTACGAAGCCCCGAGCGAGGCAGACGCCGAGTGGGCCGATGCCATCGTATTCGGAACACCCACCCGTTTTGGCTCCATCTCGTCCGAACTGAAGGCCTACATCGATGGCCTAGGCGGCCTCTGGTTCCAGGGCAAACTCAATGGGAAGGTTGGTTCGGTTTTCGGTTCCACCTCTTCCCTCCACGGTGGCAACGAGTCCACGCTCCTGTCGATCTATACCCCGATGGCCCACCTCGGGCTCATCATCGTCCCGCTCGGCTATTCGGATCCGGCGATGTTCAAGGCCGGCACTCCCTACGGCGCAACACACGTTTCCGCCCGCGACAGCCTGAAACCAGATGACGATCATCTTGCTGTGGCGCGCTTCCAAGGTCGACGTGTCACCGCAGTGGCTCGCGGCTTGCTCCACGCGAAAGTTCTCGCCGCGGCTGCCTGACAACGGGCGTGGCGGTGTGTCGTCGACACGCCGCCATCAATGGAGGGCGTCAATGTTAAAACGCGGCTCGATCTTCCTCTGGCTGACCATCGGCGCCGTCGCCATCTGGCGAGCAATTGGTCAGACAGGACCGTTGCACAGCGTCTACGATTTCCGCGAGCCACTCCGCCCCTCAACACCGACGCAACGGCGTCCACGGAACCAACGGAACAATCCGAGCAAGAGCGAGTCGCTACCAACGGGTTGTTGAACAAGTGCTATGGCCGATCAGATCAATACGGATGTCGATTGCGCAAGGCGTGTCATGGACAAACTGACCGCCGAAATCACCGACGTGTCCAGCGAAAGCATCGTTGTCTATGACACGGACGGCCGCATCGTTCATTGGAACGAGGCATCGCACCTACTATACGGCATCGTTAATCCGGAGGCCGTCGGAAAGACCGCGGCAGAGCTGTTTGGGGCATCAGGCGATGAACCGACACGCGAAGAGATAGCACTAAGGCGCTCATGGCAGGGCATTGTCCAGCGACGTATGGCTGATGGGGTGCCGCTGCTCGTCGAAGTTCGAGTTAGGGCTCATCGACAGGATGACACCGGCACGGATCTATTCATCGAGTTCGCCCGTCGGGCAGATCCCCGCATAGTCGAGGGCCATTCGGTCGGGATCCAAAGGGACTGGGTAGCCGTTTGGAGTATCGAGGTATCGGGTGCGACCGCTGCGCTCAGGAAGATGAACGGCGGCACCGAGAGCGGAGCGAGCCATCTATTCTCTACGGATCCGCATTTGGTGGCCGACCACCTCAAAATCAAAGACCTTAACCTCACTGCCGCCAAGCTGTTCGCAAACGAAGGCTCCCCGATCGCAGTCGTTGGCAAGAGTGCGTACCGCTGCTGGCCAAAGAACCACAGGGATGCCCTGCTCAATATGACGCTGGCGGTGCTGCCTATGGCGGAACGCGACACTCCGATACTCAGAAGGATCGTCGGACCCGACACACTTACCGTCTGGCGGGCCAATGCAGATCACCCATCTCTCATTTCAGTCAGCGTGACAGGCTCGTGGAGCGATCCGGAAACCTACTGGGAGATCGCCGCGAGCGAGCAACGCTACCGCAACCTTATCGACAACATTCCGCTCCCCGTTTGGCAGGTAGATGCCCGCGTCATGAGTGGCGTCATCGAAAGGCTCAAGGCATCCGGCGTCGACAACATCGAGGATTACCTTGCAACCCAACCAGACTTGGTTCGCTTTGCCAGCGAGGCTGTGGTGGTCACCGAGGTAAACGACAGCGCCATGCGTCTCTTTCGAGGACAACGAAGAGAAGACTGCCTGCAGGACGTATCCTATCTTTTCGCTGGCACACCCGCTGCGGCCGCTCGCGTGGTGATCGCCCACTTCGGTGGCGGAAGGAACTACAGCGAAGAAATGAAAATCCTCACGTTCGACGGCGAGCTGCTCGACGTTCTGTTCTACGTCACGTTTCCCCAATATCCGGAAAAGTTGGACAAAACGCTGATCATGATGATCGACGTCACGGAACAGCGTCGCATCGAACGACAACTGAGGAAGATCGAAGCCGATTTCGCTCACGCCGCCCGCATTTCCGCTCTTGGCGAATTGGTGACATCGATAGCCCACGAGGTGCGCCAACCGCTGTCCGTGATTGTTACCGATGCCGATACAGGGATCCGTTGGCTTGCCCGGGACGAGCCAAACTTGCCGAAGGTAAAGACCATCATGGCGCGGATCATGGAGAACGCGCATAGGGCAAACGAGGTGATCCGGCGAATAAAGGATATGGCGATCAAGTCCGATCCCGTCCGCGACTTGGTCGATATAAACGACATCGTCCGAGAATCCGTTCTCTTCGTGAGATCGGAAAGCCAAGCACATGACATCGTCATTACCTCCCGGCTTGCAGGCGGCCTACGACAAATCTTGGGCGACCGCGTCCAGCTTCAACAGGTCGTCGTTAACCTTCTGATCAACGCGATACAGGCGATTGCGGCAAACAAACCGCGTATCCGCGAGATCTTGGTCGAGACAATTCCGTCGGCGAACACGGCATCGCTCGTTGTCAAGGATTCCGGTGGAGGGATTAAACCTGATGACATTGACAGGATCTTCGACGGTTTCTTCTCGCGGAAACCAGATGGGATGGGAATGGGGCTTGCCATTTGCCGATCGATCATTGCTGACCACGGCGGAACGATAACGGCTGCCAACGAGGCAACACGAGGTGCCGTGTTTGCAGTTGCGTTGCCGGTCGCCGACGGGCCGCAAGAGGTTGCAGTTGAAACATTTCCTCGTTTAATTGCAGATACATAGCAAACTTTGGTTTACTTGATTGAGGAGGATCGGGTGGTACAATGAACGCTGATCTGATGCCATCAATTCCGGTTGGAGGACCCGTCATGGCAGACGTTGCCGAGCCCCTAGTGCCACCCCCGCAGGTCGTCCACATCGTAGAGGACGACGAACAGTTTCGGCTATCGCTCCTCGACCTTTTCCAAGCGCTGGATATCGAGGCCGAAGCGTTCGAGGACGCGGCTTCGTTTTTTGCGAGAGCGTCGACAGCCGCCTCGGGGTGTTTGCTCCTCGACGTCCGGTTACCAAGTGTCAATGGCATTGAATTCCAGGCGAAGCTGACTGGGGGCGGCTACGATCTTCCCGTGGTCTTCATGACCGCACACGGCGACGTGGCAACCAGCGTGACTGCGATGAAGGCCGGTGCAGTCGACTTCCTTGAAAAACCACTCCGAACAAAAGAACTGCTGGATGCCATAAAGTCCGCCTTTTCTCTGGATGAGAGCAAGCAGCAAGAGCGAGCCTACCGGATTGAGATGCGAACGCGCGCGGAGACGCTCACGCCACGCGAAATGCAGATCCTCGGTCTCGTGGCCAGCGGATTGATGAACAAGCAAATAGCGTTCAAACTCGGCATCAGCGAGATCATGGTCAAACTTCACCGCGGCAGCGGGATGAGAAAGATGCGCGCGAAATCCCTCGCGGAACTCGTCCGCCAGTTCAAACTCATCGGCTAGGAAAAGTCTTAACCTCCCGACAATCAACACAAGGCAGGCCTGTCACGGCCAACGTCACAATCAGAGGTTCAATGCGTCCCAAGCCACACACCACAGTCGCCATCGTCGACGATGATCAGTTCGTGCTGGCGTCACTGCACGACTTCTTCGACGCAATGGGCATCGACAGCAAGACCTATAGCTCCGCGGACGAATTTCTCGCATCCGATGATGCGACCAAAGTGCATTGCGTGCTCGTCGATCTAAAAATGCCCGGGACCAGTGGTCTCCAACTATTGGAATCGCTGGTCGAACAAGGGGGGCCGCCGGTGTGTATAATGACGTCGTTCGCAGACAGCAGGACCAAGGCGGCGGCCGTCCGTGGCGGCGCGGCGGGCTTTCTCGAAAAACCCATCAACTCGGCCGACCTCCTCGCTTTTATCTCCACCAAGAGCAGGCATTGAGCATAGCGGCTTGTAAGTAACCGGTGTTTCGCTCGCACCTTGGCAACAAATTTTAAAGGTGTCGTGACCCGGTAAGTGTTGGTTCGCCTAAGGCGTAACGCTGAGCGGTGCAACCATCCCGGCCGCATAGTGGCCAGGCAGGTTGCAGATCAGTAGATACGAGCCCTGCGGCAGAGTGATTTCCAGCGTTTTCGACTTGCTTGGTTGAATGTCCTCCGCTTCGCCAAGCACCTTGACCTGCTCTTCCGGGACCTGCGCACGCGCATAGTCATAGGGCAACGGCGCGTTGGGGCTATCGACTGGCACGATGAGCATTTCATGCAACACGCTGCGTGACCAATTGGTAACGTCAAAGGTCACTGTCCCTGCTTTGACGGTCGGCTTGTCAGTGCGGATCGACATCATGCCCATCATCATTCCATGGCCCATCATCCCACCCATCATGCCGTAGCTCCCGCCCGGAGTCGTCGAGCCCGGAGCCTGCCCCATCATTCCGGGGCCCATCATGCCGTATCCCATCATTCCTGTCGGCATAGCGCTGGAGATGTCGATGAGAGCTACCCGTACCGTGGCGGCTTCGTCGGCCGCCCACCCGGTTGTGGCGGCAACGGTGGATATCAATAGCGCACCCGCGCAAGCTCGAATTCTACGCATCTTAAACACCTCCCTATCACTCCCGATAGTAGATGCAGCATACCGTGATCGCGGCATTGATTTGCATCAAGGTGATGCGCATCTGCGCTCCCGCTTCCTGGGCATGAGAACCTCCAATGTACTCTCCATGGAGAAACTCCCGTTGCTCGTCCGTGGTTATGCGATCACAGATCAGGGCGGCGAGGACAACGTGGGAGCCGAACACCGGTTACGCTTGTAACGCCCAAACGGACGTATAGTTCATTTCGATTGCCGGAGCGCGTAGTTTCCTGTTCATCGCAACGGGAGTGCAGCATCGTGTTTGGAGAGCGGGGCTTGAGGGGCTTCATCCGCCTGGCGAAATCGCTATGGAAGGAGCCTTCGCGGAACCGCTCCTCTGCCAGCGAGGCCGAGCGATCTCTAGTTCCGATCTATGTTGCCAGGCATATCCTCATGGGTTCCCATTCAGCCAACATCACACTTCCGATCGTCTGTCGGACCTCCAAAATCGCGAGAATGAAAGTCCATGAGGATCCTGCGCCTAATTTGCAGTCCTATACATGAGCTCTGGTCTCGTTATTGGTGACCTAGGGTCCGGCATTGCCTTCGACGGGAGCGAGAGATGAACGCAAAAACACTTGATCGGCAGTTAGAGGTGATTGAATGGCTCTCGCAAGGCCTTCGAGACGAAGCCGCGTCCGAGAAGATATTCGTGCATCTCTGCGAGCGCCTTATGAACGCCGGCATTGCGCTGAGCCGTGCGACCTTGCACTTCAGAGTTCATCATCCGCAGTGGCTCGGCACTCGCGTCATCTGGACCAGAGGGCTGCCCGAGGTGGACGTCCACACGGTCGCCTATGACGTTGAGGCCACCGACGTTTTCTTGAGAAGTCCGTTTCGCGTGGTGATAGCCACTGGAAACGAGGTCCGTCAGAGGATCCGGATCCACGGACCTCACATATTTCCCATATACGAAGAGCTGCGCCAGCAAGGTCATACCGACTACGCTGCCTGGCCGCTCGATCACACACAGGGCCGCCGGCATCTGATTACGTTTGCCACGGATCGGCCGACGGGCTTCGACGACGCAGACATCGCACTGATACGAAGTGTGTTGCCAATTTTCTCCCTGATCACCGAAATCCGTCTCAAAAACCAGTTGGCGCGAACGCTGCTACAAACCTATGTCGGGCCGCACGCCAGCGAGCAAATTCTGGATGGCGCAACGACTCGGGGAAGCGGGACGACCTTGAGCGCAGCCATAATGATTTGCGACCTGCGGAACTTCACCCTTCTTTCCGGCAGTCAACACCGAGATCGGGTGATCGAAATCCTGAATGAGTACTTCGATCTAATGGCCGATCCCATCGAAAAGCACGGCGGCGAGATCCTGAAATTCATGGGCGATGGCTTGCTCGCCGTTTTCCCCCTTGACGAGCCTGGTGCATGCCAGAGGCTGATCGCAGCGTTGGCCGCCGCTTATGAGGCTTCAGCGCGGCGCAGTTCCACGAAGTTTCCAGTCCAGTTCGGGACCGGGGTTCATGTGGGCGAAGTGATGTATGGAAACATCGGCTCCAAGCGAAGATTGGATTTCACCGTAATTGGTCCGGCCGTGAACCTCGCTTCGAGGCTTGAAACGTTGACGAAGCAGTTGAAGAGACCCGTGTTGATTTCGGGAGACTTCGTAGCTTCCGCTGGATGCGCGGCGCAGACGGATTGCCTCGGAATGCACAGCGTTAAGGGCTTCGATGAAATGATCGAGGTACACGCCCTCCGGATTTGAGGACGGATGTTATCAAATCGGTTGTTCGCTGTGTCCGAGCTAGGTTCCCCCGGCGACACCTCGTTGTTCCAAGGGAAAGCTGCATACAACAAGAGCCACTGGCCGGCGTCGCCTTTGGATCAAGCTACGCGTACGGATGGGACGAGATGACCTGCGAGAGGGTTTCACACTTTCCGCGAACTGTGCGGTCTCGGACATTCGCTATTCCAAGAAGCAGACCTTTTCCGGGGCCATGAGATTGATACCACGGAGAAAGTGGTAGCACGCCGAGGCCGGCCCTTTGGGCCTCCGCCGCGATCGCCACGTCATCAGCGGATTTCGGGAAGAACAATCGAACCGACAGCGCTCCCTCATATTCGCAACGAACCCCTGGGTGGATCTCGCGGCATAGATTCTCGACCAGCAACGCCTTCCGTCGAGCGTACAACGCCTTCATACGTCGAAGATGTCTGTAGAAGTGCCCGCCGGACATGAAGTTCTGCACCGCTTGCTGCGCGACGACCGAGCCGGCCGGCGCGAGGTGGCCCACGAAGGCGCCGAACATATCGGCAAGCGCTAGAGGCACGACGAGGAATCCAAGCCGCAGACCTGGATTGAGCGTCTTGCTGAAACTCCCGATGTGGAAGACCCGGCCGAACCTGTCATCGGCAGCCAAAGCCGGCAATGCCCTCCCCGACAGCTGCAATTCGCCGGCGTAGTCGTCTTCGATGATCCAGGCGTCAGCCTCACTCGCCCAATGCAGGATCTCCGCGCGTCTGGTTGCCGACAGAGACATTCCGAGCGGTGCTTGTTGGCCCGGAGTTATAACCGCGAGCCGCGCACCCTCTTCGCCAATTGGAAGCCTCACCCCTTCGCGATCGACAGGCGCCGCGATGGTCTCCACTCCGGCTTGCTGGAGCGCGTGCCGTGTGCGGGGAAATCCTGGGTCCTCCACAAATGCTCTGTTGCCACGAAATCCCATAGCGCCAAGCACGATTCCGAGCGCTCCCGCGAAACCTGACGTGATGAAGACCTGGCTGGGATGGCAGCTGTAGCCACGGGCCGTCGCCAGATACCCAGCTACCTCACGCCTTAGGGAAAGCAGCCCTCTTGGGTCCGGGTAAATCTGTGGTCGCGCGCCCTCTGTTGCGATTGCTCTGCGCCAGGCACCGTGCCAGGCTTTTGACGGGAATTGGTCCTGCGCTGGAACGCCCAACTGAAAATACTGCGGGCCTTCCTCGAAATCATAGAACAATCCCCGAGGCGCGTGCACCTGCGGGGGTGTTTCGACCGGCCCCACCGGAAGCGCCATGGCTACCCAGGTTCCACCCCTCCCCTTGGTGACAATGAAGCCGTGATCTTTCAGCAGATCGTAAGCTCGCTTTACGGTTCCTCGGGACACGCCCAGTTGTACCGAAAGGTCCTGCCAGGACGAAAGACGCGATCCCTTTTCGAGCGTGCCGCTCAAGATCGCCGTGCGCATACCAAGGAAAATCTGTTGGGTAATCGAGACCTTATGCTCACGGTTCACCAACGGGAGAAACGCACCCGCCATTCGGTACAACGCCTTTCTATCTTATTGGGCCTATCGGCTTTCGGCACCGTGGACCAAGGTCGCAAAATTCAATTTGCAGGAGTCGATATGTTTATCCGAGCCCTTTTGATACTGGCCGCCTCATCGTTGTCAACGCATTCGGTAAACGCATCGGACGTCCACGCAGCGTCCGCGAAGATATCGATCGTCTTCGATCAACCGCTACCGAATGTGCCTGGAAAAAGCATGAAAGGTGTACTCGTAGAGTACGGACCGGGCGGCTCGTCGTCGGCACATATTCACCCCAAATCGGCGTTCATCTATGCGACGGTTCTCGAGGGCGCAATTAAGAGCAAGGTCAATGATGGCCCGGAGAAAATCTTCAAGGCCGGGGAGAACTTCTCAGAGCTTCCGGGAGATCGCCACGGCGTGAGTGCCAACGCCAGCACCACCGAACCTGCCAAACTCCTTGCCGTGTTCGTCGTTGACAGCGACGAGAAGAACCTGGTGACGGACATCCAGCCGTAGTCACTCCACAGCTCTATCCAAGACACCCTGAAATTCCGAAAGCAGCATCCGTGGAGCTCTTCATGAAGCACGTCCTCGTACTCGATCGGGATCAGGTCACGAGGTTGGAACTTACCGAGCTCATGGGTCGGCACGACATGCGCGCGACCCACGTCACCGAAAACGATCATCTTTTAGGCGTTCTCGCCAGAGAGATGGTGGACGCTCTCCTGATCGAGATAGCGCTCGACGAGATGGTAGGTGTCATCCGCCATCTCACAGGAGTTACCGACGCGCCGATATTGCTCGTCGGGCCTGAGAAAACCATAGAAGAGGAAAAAGTTCGCGGCCTGGAAGCCGGCGCGACCGACTATATTTGCAAGCCTGTCGGAAGCCGCGAGCTTGTTGCCCGCCTAAAGGCCGCGATACGAAACAAACCGGCTTCCGCCCAGCGACAAGACCGACGTTCGTACACGTTCAGCGGCTATGAACTCTTTCTTCGTCAACGATTACTGACTCATCCTGACGTCGGCGAAATCAAGCTGACAACCGCGGAATTCAACCTGCTGACGGTATTTCTAGCCAGTCCACGGATGATATTGACACGGGCGCGTTTGCTTTCCGAAAGCAGGCTGCATGAGGGCGAAATTGTCGATCGTAGTCTGGATGCCCTGATCTTACGACTTCGTCGAAAGGTCGAACCCAATTCCGCAAAGCCCCGGCTGATCCGGACCGTACGCGGCTCTGGCTATCTATTCGATAGCGAGGTCGCCTTCGAACTTCGAAACCCACCCAGACGGTAATCCCGGCGGACGACCGCAAACTTCCGTATAGCTTTAAGCACAGTCACTAGAGATCTAGGGTCAAGCGGGACTGCGAAGCATCTCAAGGAAACGTTCGCTCATTTCCTAGCCGTCGCCAGCAGGAACAGTTTTACCTGATCATCAGCGCGCCGTCCGATCACGACGTCAATCGTCGACGGACGCGCATCGTGGGTCTCATCATGGCTGTCACTTCCTATACGGGCTATCTGCGAGATCTAAAACGGATCATTGATCGCATCCGCGACAGGCCCTTCGAATTCGACAGTGCCGATGTCCAACTTACGTTGTGCAAAAACGGGTTTGGTTACAGATGCCGTGATCGCATCGATGAAGGACACCTCTTCTCAGAGCATCATATGGGGCCTCTGAATATCAACAACTGGCAGCCGGACCATGAACAAGTCGGACGCGCCGAGATTGATGAATTCTTCGAATTGCCCGAGATCTACGCGTATTCGGATCTCGCTCTCCTATCCGAGAAGAATCCGCTGACGGTAGCGCATTGGGATGCGACGATAGGAATCATCGAGATCGAAGTCCGGGAGCGGCATTCAACTTCTCGCATCCAGCGCATGTTATTCGCTGGCTTCAGCGACCGGATACATGCCGAGTTCTTCCTCGCCGTTGAGCGAGACCTCATCGTCAAAGGTCATCAGGCGGGAACTCATCTGTACGAGTGGCGGGAGAAACTTCCGGTCGAGAAGACGCTGGCGGCAATGCCGGCATCGGCAATTGGCCGCGCTCGGCAGACGCGCATATAACCTATGTATAGTTACAATATAAAATCTATATATATAGTATTATGCAATTGTATTGCTCGTCTATTTTGACGGCAAATACAATAAACAATTATTTTACTTTGGAGAAACCGATGACCAGATCTTCTCTTGGCGCCACGCGACGCAATGTCGTCGCAGGAACATTGACACTCGCTGCAGCCGCGGTGGCTGTTGGAGGTCCGCCGGCGACCGCGGCAAACAAAAAGAAGGCTCAAGCAGTGACCTCGGGCGACAGCCACTTTGTCACCGCAAGCGATGGCACCCAAATCTTCTTCAAGGATTGGGGTCCCAGAGACGCGCAACCTATCGTGTTCCACCATGGCTGGCCGCTCAGCGGAGACGACTGGGACAATCAGATGCTTTTCTTCCTCGGCAAGGGCTACCGTGTCATTGCACATGATCGCAGAGGACATGGCCGGTCTGCCCAGGTAAGCGACAGCCACGACATGGATCACTATGCGGCGGATGTCGCCGCAGTCGTCGAACACCTCGATCTTCGCAATGCGATCCATGTTGGTCACTCGACTGGCGGCGGCGAGGCAGCGCGTTATACGGCACGTCACGGCAAGGGTCGTGTATCCAAACTGGTCCTCATCGGAGCAGTACCTCCCATCATGGTCAAAACGCCATCCAACCCAGGCGGCCTGCCGGTGGAGGTCTTCGACGGGTTCCGCACTGCGCTCGCCGCCAATCGCTCGCAGTTCTATTTTGACGTGGCAAGCGGCCCGTTCTACGGCTTCAACCGCGATGGCGCAAAGCCCAACGACGCCGTGATTAAGAACTGGTGGCGGCAGGGCATGACGGGAGCAGCAAACGCGCACTACCTCGGCATCAAGGCGTTCTCCGAGACAGACTTTACCGAGGACCTCAAGATCATCGACGTGCCGACGCTCGTACTCCACGGCGATGATGACCAGGTTGTCCCTGTTGCCGACTCCGCCGAGCTTTCCGCGAAGCTCCTCAAGAAGCCGACCCTGAAGATTTACAAGGGGCTGCCTCACGGTATGGCTACCACTCATGCAGATGTCATCAATGCTGACATCCTTGCATTCATCCAGGCCTAACAGCCTGGGGGCGCTCGGTCACGAGCGCCCCCGTCGGTCCTCAAACTCAGCTTTTCAATACTGCCGCCAGCGTGGGCACGTTCAACGCAACTCCTGGCGATGCTCCGCTACCCATGCTGCGATAGGCACGAAGTACGCCCATACGACCGCTAAGAGCCGCAAGACACCAGCCTTAGCCGCGCTCCGCTCGCGCAAACCTTCATCAGGACTGCAATTGTCTTGTTCGCTGCAACGTCGCATACGTAGGTCTGCCTGCCTGCTCCTCACCGGCAATCCCGGCGGAGCAACGGATGTCACTTGCCTGCAGAAGCTGGTCATTTGGTGGGATTGTCGACGATTTGCAGGCTGTGACTATGATCGCCTTTTGGCGACGCTGACCGGCCGCCCAACATCGATTGCGGCTACCGAAAAATGTGGGACCGCACAGTTCTGGACGATCCCACATTCACTTCAGATATCGGGCAAATGGCTGATTGCGAGTGCAATCAACGTGCCGGCGGCGGGGTCGCTGTCTTCACCCACTCGGAATAGGCCGTCCGGCCCAGAAGTACGCCAGCGGTCGGCATCAGCGTCTTGTCATTGAGGACCGCGCCGAAGTACGGCGTCTTGTTGTCAACGACGATCTCGCGCTTGTCGCCGATCTGACGAAGGTACTTCTCGACTGCATCCGCAATGCGGATCGGCTCCGGTCCCGCAATTTCCTTCACCCCGTTCGAGGGTGAACCCAGCACGATTTCCGCGAGCGCGTCCGCGACATCGTCGGAGAAGATCGGCTGCATCAGCGCGGGAGACAGGTGAACCTTGTCACCCTGCACGCCGGACTGGGCGATGCCGAACATAAATTCGAAAAACTGGGTGGAATGGACCAGCGTGTACGGAATCTTCGATTCCCGGATGAGGTTCTCCTGAACCAGCTTGGCCCGAAAATAGCCGCTGTCCTGCAACCGCTCGGTCCCGACGACGGACAGCGCCACGTGATGTTTCACACCAGCCGCCGCTTCAGCGGACAGCAGGTTACGGCCGGATGCCTGGAAAAACTCCATGACCGCCTTGTCTTCGAAGGATGGGGAGTTCGCGACATCGACAACGACCTGCGCCCCGGCAAGTACTTCGGCAAGCCCCTCGCCGGTAACCGTATTGACTCCAGACGCCGGAGAAGCGGCAATCACCTCATGGCCCTTGGTCTCGAGGCGCTTCACGAGTTTCGAACCAATCAGGCCGGTTCCGCCAATCACGACGATTTTCATTGTTCGCTCCTATTATGGTGATCCGTCTACTGTGCCCGAACTGGCGCAATAGACACGCACGGTCAGGCCCTGGTCGCTTGGACGCTCGACCCGCTCCGCTGAGAGTTAATCTGCTCTACGACCGAGGATCTGACCTACCGAAAGTCTAGGAGAATATGCTGGACAGCATAGCTAAACGTAGGTTGGGGATATCCCTTATCGACTCCCCGACTGTGCGCGAGCGTGTCCGCTTTCGTTCATATCCGAGGATATGGAGACCTCAATCTTGCCGTTCAGTCCCGCAGCAACATCTCTGCCTTACGGACCAGATCGGGTAGCGAGCGGCTCTGCATCTTACGCATGACACTCATACGATGCAGTTTTACCGTCATCTCGCTGATGCCAAGCTCGTAGGCCGCCTGCTTGTTCATCAGACCGCGCACGACAGCCAGCATAACCTCGGTCTCACGGGGCGTCAGCGTTTCGGCAAGTGCTCTCACCCGTTCGCGATCGGCGTCCGTGTCCCGCCGCTTGCTGTCCATCTCGATGGCGTGTTCGACGGCCTGAAGAAGGTCCTGATTGACGAATGGCTTGGTTATAAAGTCGGTCGCCCCCGCCTTCATCGCCCGAACGCTGGTGGGCACATCGGCAAACGCGGTCAGGAAGATGACAGGGAGCTTGCTTCCGATCGAAATGAGACGATCCTGCAAGTCGAGCCCGGTGCAGCCAGGCATTCTTAAATCAACGACGACGCATCCGGGCGCGGTGGTGTCGGCGCACTGGAAGAACTCTGAACCGGAAGAGAATGCGGAAGCACGCTTTTTCGTAACCAGGAAGAGATCAAGGAGCGCTTCGCGCATTTCCTCGTCGTCATCGACGACGTAAACGATGGGTTCGGCGGGCACGCCCGGTTTCCCATTCGCGATTTGCATGTTGCTACCCCGCATCTCAGGCCCTGCGATTGCCACAGCCAGCCTTGGCCAACCTTGACCCTGCGCGCAGATATACCACAGTTCGGTCCGATCTTGATCATAAACCTTCGTTTAGGTTCCCCCGCGCCACCGCCTTCTCCCATCACGAGCTGCGAGAAAACAGCTGTATCGAAGTCATTTGGGTCAAGGCAAAACTTCGTTTAGTCGCAACTCCGACCACAAGCTTCTACGATCCATCATCGCAGATCTTATGGAGTTTGACATGAAGGTGGTGGTGGTCGGTGCCAGCGGCACGATGGGCTCGAGGGTGGTTCGGTATCTCGAACGTGATGGAACGAACGTCGTCGAGGCGTCCAGCAGCACCGGAATAAACGCGTTGACGGGCAATGGCCTGGACGAAGCGTTCGATGGTGCGGATGCCGTAATAGACGTCACGAATTTCGGTTCGTTTGGCAGCGGAGACGCGCTTGGGTTCTTCAAGCAGGCAGGAGCCAATCTGCTGAAGTCGGCGACGAAGCACAACATCCAGCATTATCTCGCTCTTTCGGTGGTCGGAACTGAAGGTCTTGTCGAGAACGACTATTTCCGTGCAAAGCTCGTTCAGGAAAACCTGATCCGTGCTTCCGGCTTACCCCACACCATAGTCCGCTCTACCCAGTTCTTCGAATTCCTGAGCGGTATCATAGGCTCCTCTTCGGACAGCCGTGTCATCCGCCTCCCGATGGTTCGGCTTCAGCCTGTGGCCGGCGACGAAGTGGCCGCCTGGATAGCGAAGCTCATCGTCGAGCAACCGCGAGATTCGATTGTCGAGATTGGAGGCCCTGAAGCTGCCAGTCTTCTTGAACTTGCGAACGAACTGATGACCATTACCGAGGATGGCAGGCCAATCACTGCAGATCCGAATGCACCGTATTTTGGGGTTTCGGTACGCCGTGAAGGCCTGGTACCATCGGTTCCTGCCGCTCTCGGAAAGTTGACATATCACGACTGGCTGTCGAGGACGCTGCGTGCTTGAGAAAGTCGCCGGAACTAGCATGGCTCCGGCAACGGCTTTGGCGGTTTCCGATCAGAGACGGACAGTTGCCACTCTTTTCCCAGCCATCCCGGAATTCGTGCAAGCCCAGACAGTGCCGGCGATACCAAACAGTGCCGGGAGGCTCACTGCTGGGAAATCACGCACGATGACCGAGGCCGAGCAAATGCCAACCGCGACTTCCCAGAGATGAAAGCAGGCGTGGGCAATCAGCCACAGGGTGGCGGCCGCCCAGAGTTCAACTCGGCGCTCAGGCTTGAAAGTACCGATCGCGAAAGCCAGCGCAATGAATCCCTGGATGATGCCGATGTCGCGAATGAAATGCTGATTGTAAAACCCGGTATCGGTCACGCCTGGAACGAAATAGTACCAGCCTTCTGGATCGTAAAGCATATAGAGCGCGAGCCAGGAGGCTAGGATTACATTGGACCACACCATTGCGAGTACACAAAATTTGACGATCTGCATTTCAATCTCCTTCAGTTGACTGCCGAAGAAATTATCACCGTGACATAGTCGAAACCTCCCAAACGAAGGTTTGGGCACTGAGCGCAACAACAGAGTGTGGGGAGCCGATCTTGCAGAAATTTATAGCCTATCTTCCCAATGGGGAGCTTTTCGATGCGAAGTACGCACTTCTGCAGTTTGCGGGCGTGGTGTCCGACGAAAAGCACCTTGTCGCCATCGAGACGGAAGCAGAAATGGAAGATGTCGATTTCGCGCTTGCCAAGACCGGTATGCCATACTTGCTGCTGCGCACAGAAGATGCCGTTGCCCGCAACGGTGACGCCGACCTCGCGGCAGTCGCTGAACTGGGGTCCGGACGTTAGTCGCGTTTCCATGTCTGGATGCTTGAAGAGCTTGGCCAGCGAAAGCCGTGATTGTTCGTCATGGTCGACAATGTAGACCGCCGCCACGCCGGGCAGCTTGGCCTCATGCATCATGTAGGGCTCCGCCTTCCGTTCTTGTCGGCTACTGGCGCATGGAGTTCGCAGCAGGAGCCTTGCCAGGCGTAGCTCCTGCTCCAGCTATCAGTTCGCCGATGCGGCCTCTTCTATAAGTTTGGTCACTTCACCGGGGTGAGAGATCATGACGACGTGAGATGCACCTTCGACCGCGACGGTCTTTCGCGACTTTGCTCGCTCGGCCATCCACTGCAGGGTCTTTGGTGGAATGTTCTTATCTGCGTCGCCGTAGATGAACCACGACGGGATAGCCTCCCAGGCTGCCGCGGGAGCCGGTTCGGCGAGCGCCGCGTCGGTAATCGGCCGCTGGGCTACTGCCATCAGGCGCGCAGTAGCGGCCGGAACGTCGGCTGCGAATTGCCCGGGAAACTTGCTCTGATCGATGTAAAGGTCCTTTTCGCCTCCGGGCAGGACGACGGGCGGCGCCAGAGTAGGTGCCAGCGTGCTGCCTGGAAATTTGCCGGACAGATCCACAGCGGACTCTCCTTTTTCGGGCGCAAAAGCGGCGACGAATACCAGCGCCTTAACGTTCTGGGCATCGCTTGCCGCGTCGCTTATGACAGAGCCACCGTAGGAGTGCCCAACCAGCACGACGGGCGTCTTCACGCCTCTGATAACGTTGGCGACGTAAGCCCCATCGCTTTTGACGCCACGGAGAGGGTTGGCGACGGCTACGACGGGGTATCCATCTTTCTTGAGACGGGTCACCACCAGGTTCCAGCTTGACGAGTCCGCAAAGGCCCCGTGAACCAAGACGATTGTCGGCTTCGGCGTATCCGCATGCCCAGTGATTGAGGATGCCATATAGAGGCCCGCCGCGACTGCGAGCCGTGCGATGTTGCGCATTTGCTTTCCTTTTATGTTTAGAGGCCCTACCCGCCGTTAGCACTTGGTGGATCATGTTGGGTAGGGAGCGTTTCCGGTCTGATCTGACGGCAGACGGCGACGAGAGCAGTTTCGCTGCCGGCCTCTCCCGCCTCAACCCAAACAAAGGTTTGCCAAGGCAATCAATGGAGCTCGTTGGGTCTTTTGATCCCCTCCAGTGCAACGACACACTGCATCAAGCGGTAAGCGACAGAATCATTGTTCTGCTGCCCCGGCGACTATCTGTTTGGCGAAAGGCTGACAGTCGCTGACTGCTATCTTTTTGTCATGCTTCTCGGGGCCGAACGCTTTGGCCTCGAAGCACCGAAGCCGCTGGTCGCGTTCCGCGAACGAATGCGAGCGCGACCCGCTGTGAAAGTAGCATTGGCGATCGAGGGTCTGAACTAGGCTTAGCTCGACATCGACCCGCCGAAGCGGGTCGATGAGATTGGGTCTCAGGTCAGATGCATTCCCCCGTCGACGATCAGTTCCATGCCGTTGACGAAAGACCCTTTTGACGCGAGGAACAGTGCTGCCTCGGCGAGCTCTTCGGGTCGTCCCATGCGACCTGCTGGGATCAGGCCCGCCATATGGGCCTCGAAGCCGGGGCGGTCGGCGTCGCTTACCCCGAGCTTGCTCAGTATCTCGGTCTCTACGGGACCAGGGCTCAGGATGTTGACCCGGATGCGGCGATCCTTGAACTCAATCGCCCAGTTCCGTGCGAAAGCCGCTAGCGCCGCCTTGGAGCCCGCGTAAACGGTGTGCTGCGGGAGCACTTTGGTGGCTGCCAGCGAGCTCGTGACGATGATATTCCCTCCGTCGCGGATCAGGGGTGCGATCGCTTGCACGCCGAAGAAGACACCGCGCGCGTTGATATCGAAATGCCGGTCGAATTCTGCCTCCGTAACGGTCGCCGAGCCCTCGAGGTTTATCACGCCCGCGTTTGCGACATAGATGTCAATGGCACCGAACCTCCGCTGCACCATATCTGCCAACCGTCTGTGAAAATCGGGCTCGGCAACGTCTCCGCAGACGCCCCAGGCATCTTGGCCGATCTCCACAGCCGCGGCCTCGACGACATCTTGGCGACGACCGGTAACTAGAACCTGCGCGCCCTCCTCCGCGAAGCGTTTGGCAGTCGCCTTCCCTATCCCACTGTTTCCACCGGTAATGATTGCGACTTTTCCCGTTAAAGATTTCATTTTCCACTGCTCCGTTTTCGATGTCACTGAGATACGCGTCCGGGACGATCGGTATTAGCCGCTCGACCGGAACATCATTCGTTCCTGAAGTTGCTGAATGGCTTCGCCGTGCAGCCAGCCACGCGGATCGGCCGCACCTTTCGGAAATCGATCGCGCGACAGTTGTTACGGTGACAACGCCGCCGATCTCGTGATCGCGCTAGGCTGTGCGGCAACGGTACGGATTGAAACACCCGTGCCGTTGCCGTGGACCCCAATGCTATGCCCAGATACCTGCCGGGAATCCGGGCCGAGCACTGCGGGCAATCTTGATCTCTACGAAATCTCCAGACCGGGCGTCGGCCGACCGCCAAAGTTCGGGCGAGCTCGACTGCCATTCGCCACATGCCGGGCTATTACAGCCATCGAAACAACGGACATTGCGCGGACAGTATAGGAAGAGACCGCCCGGCTGCCGTCGATCTACGAGGCCGCGCCGTTCGATGTTAAAATCGTCCACAACGTCGCGGCCGCAGCCGTTGTCAGCCTCTCTCGACTCATCGTGGTACCCTTGCTTCTAAGCACGGCAATAGGCCACGGGCATCACACTCCGTACAGCTATACGCTCGTTTGATAGCCGATTTTGACGCGAACCAATTAAAGATACTGCAACCAGTAATATACATATGGTTGCGGTTGCAACATTGGCCGCCGATACTCGTTTTTGGCAAGTTTGAAGCAAGCCCGTCGACCCAGCGTGCGCCCACCTACCGCCATCAACGGGAAATGGAGCGTCATGAAAGTTGAGTCCTACAATTCGATTTATAGTGTGTTTTCAAGCACGAACCGCAGGCCACCGTCGATCGCCGACGAAAAAATGGCCTTGCTTCAGTCCGAACAACCCAAGGCTAAGCCGACCACGAGCGACGACCAACTCGTTGCCGACTTTCATGCGCGGATGGCCCGGCAATCCCTCGACTGGGCGGACTCCGATAAGAACGGCAAGGTTACCAGGGATGAGTACCTGAACGGCCAGGCCCGCCTTGCCGAACTCAACGACCGCCCAAATGATACGGCCGCGAACGAGAAACGATGGGCGACGATCGACACGACAGGCAAGGGCTGGGTCGACGAAACCGAGCTCGGCGAAGGGCTCGCTAAAATGCTCCCCGTAAGTGTCGGGCACCTCGATCGAGACTTGGCCGAGCGCCTTCGCAATCCCCGCGTCTAAGCTTTTCAATCGTCACTTCAGGAGCATTTTCAATGAGCATCTTCGGCAGCATGAAAACCGCAATATCGGGTATGAACGCGCAGGCAAATCGTCTGAGCACGGTCGCCGACAACATAGCGAACGTCAACACGGTTGGCTACAAGAGCGCGTCAATCGCATTCTCGACGCTTGTCATCCCTGGTTCGTCCGGCAACTATAACTCGGGAGGCGTTCAAAGCACGACGCGATACTCGATTTCCCAGGAAGGCAACTACACATCGACGACCTCCGGCACTGACCTGTCGATCAAGGGAGACGGCTTCTTCATCGTCCAGGGCGACGACGGGACGACGGTTCTGACCCGTGCGGGCGACTTTCTTCCTGATGACACCGGCAATCTGAAGAACTCGGCTCAATATACCCTGATGGGATACCCCTACACGTCCGGATCTCCGGCCGTCGTGGTCAACGGCTTTGACGGCCTCGTGCCGATCAATATCAAAAACCTTGGCGGCCTTGTCGCCAGGCCGTCGGATTCCGGATCGTTTGAAGGCAATCTGAATTCGAACGCGAAGGTCGCCCCCACGGGAACAGACACGCTGCCGGGCGCAAACGATCCATCCAGCACGACCGCGGACACCAAGAAGATGTCGGTCGTCGGTTACGACAACCTCGGAAACACTGTGATGTACGATCTGTATTTCACAAAGACCTCGGCGGGGGACCCCACGGCCACTCCCCCCGTCGACTCCACATGGGAGGTCGCCGTATTCCGCAATGCCGACGCGGCGGTCGGCTCCAGCCCCTTCCCCTACTCCAACGACGCGGTCGCCGTGCAGACGTTGACTTTCGATAAGAACGGAAAGCAGACGAGCACCGGCGAGGTCACCATCAGCGATCCGATAACGGGGAACACGATCGACATGGATTTCAGTAAGATGGGCCAGGTCGCTTCCGACTTCTCGGGAAATGGCCGGCTGAATGGACAGGCCCCGAGCGCCGTCACGGATATCAAGATCGACAAGGACGGTACGGTCTACGCGATTTACAAATCGGCAGACCCCAAGCCCATCTACCGTATCCCGCTGGCGACCGTCCCAAGCCCGGATCTTCTGACGCCGCTGAACGGCAACATCTACACGGCGAACGGAGACTCCGGCGTGACAGTAACCGGCTTTCCTCAAACGAACGGTCTTGGCGTGATCAATTCCGGATCGCTTGAAGGCTCAAACGTCGATCTCGCCGATCAGCTCACGACAATGGTCGAGGCCCAGCGAAGCTATACGGCGAACTCCAAGGTATTTCAGACCGGCTCTGACATCCTCGACGTGCTTGTAAACCTCAAGCGATAACGGTCGCGATGCCGGGCGAAATCGCTATTCCGCCCGGCGTCGGTTTCCGCGTCCACTTCCAAAATTCTTTCCCGCGAGAACCCGAAATTAAGCGTCGTTCCGTACCGTCGGACGCGTCGATATCCGGTAATAAAATGCTGACACAACTCATCCTTTCCCCAGAAGAACAGGGCGTCCTGCCGACCCTTGGCGGCCTTTCAATCGCACGGAAAACAGACCCAAGCGAAAGCCGCCTGGCCAAATGGACCGGCTCCGGGCCTGGGCCCGTGGCTCTCGGCGGCGGCCAATGGATAAACGGCGTCGCACTTTGTCCAGAATTCCAGATTCCCTACCCCAGCCGAGTGGCCTCGCTGACCTGGAAATGGGATACCAGCAGGCTCGGCGAATGGCAGCGTTTCGCAGAACTTAGACTGATGATCTTGGACCTTGAGGCGAAATCGTGTTGGACCCTCGATGTAACGTCCACGCCAGCCTCCACTACCATTGTGCCCGAGAACTCCGGACTGTCCGCCAACTGCGCGATTGCACTGCAGTTGAAAGCAGGCGAGCGGATCGGCAAGCTGTACAGCCCTCCCTTCGTAAAGTCCGTGGAAGTTGCTGTGAGATATCGGTTCTAGCTGTCAGATAGCGTAGCGGTATTCGCACCGGGAAGCGACACGGCGGGTTGGCTTCCTTCGGTCCGTTTTTGGACGCTGCGTCCAAATCTCTCCCACTTTCGAGCCTGCTCGGATCCTCCTACCTAACCGCTGTTTCAAATCCTCAAGGAGATTCTGCATGGGCACGACGTGGCTAGTCACTGGGTGTTCGAGCGGCCTAGGACGCGCAATAGCCGAAACGGTGTTGGCGCGCGGCGACCGCGTGATGGCGACAGCTCGAAGTCTTTCAGCATTGGAGGACCTTCATAGTCGATACGGTGACAACGTACGCCTATTCGAACTTGACGTTACCGCCGCAAAGATTTGCCAAGCCGCTGTGAACGAGGCCGCGCGCGTGTTTGGCGGTGTCGATGTCTTGGTGAACAATGCTGGCTTCGCGCGCGTCGCTCCGTTCGAGCAGACGACAGCCGAGGACTTCAACGATGAAATCGATGCGAACTTCTTCGGCGTCGTCAATATGTGTCGGGCGACCCTGCCACTCATGCGGAAGCGCGGATCAGGTACGATATTGAACATCTCTTCTTCGGCTGGCCGTGTCGCTGCAGCGGGAACAGTTGCCTATTGCGCGGCGAAATTCGCCGTCAGTGGCTTCTCGGAAGCTCTGGCTAAGGAAGTCGGACCATTGGGTGTAAGGGTTGTCTCGATAGAACCAGGCAGCCTCAGAACGAAATGGACCGCATCTGCGCTGGCAAATCCGCCTGAGCTCTTGCCGGAATACGAGAAAGTCATCGGCCCCAATCTAAGATTTGGCCGGGAAATCGTTGGTCAGGAACCGGGTGACCCTGAAGAGTGCGCGAAGGTCATCTACGATTTCGCGCTGAGTAGCGAATTGCCTCACCATCTGGTTCTCGGAAGTGACGCGGTGAAGCGGATAGAGGCCGGAGAGCGGACACGGGCACTAGACGCTGCCAAGTGGTTGGCAGTTAGCGAGTCGATCGGGTTCACGGACTGATCTCGACGGCCAAGGTGGCACGTGAAAAGGGCCGTCTCCGGCGGGAAGACGGCCCCACTATGCGGACGCGGCGTCCGCAGTCCTCGGCGACGAGGGAGACCGAGGATAGTCAAGTCGCTTGGGAGGGAAACCACGATCTTGACGCCTGGAAATTACTGCGCGGCTGGCCCCGAGAGTAGATATACGTTGGTTTTGGATAGAGGTAACACGTTGCGCTGGAGACCGTCGCCGTGCGCGCCGGGCTCGGGATCCCAAACGAGTGTTCCCGGCAAGATCTCCGATTCACGGACCGGTGAACCTCTCTCCCGCGCGGTTCTCATCGCGAATAGGCAGTATGCAAACACGTGTTTAGACGCCTAGCTGTCGAAGGGAGCGTTCATCACGAAATCCGCAGAAGACGGCCCTTCGTAGCCGGCCACATACCGCTGTCCGAAGTCGCGCAGAAAATTGTCGTAGCTCGTGTCTGGAGCGTTCTCGATCATGTGGCAGAAGCAGCTGGTCATCTTCTTCTTCAAACTCAACCTTGGGAAGGCGTCGACGATCGCCCTTATCTCTTCAGCTGGAATTTGGGAATACTGCAGACCGACCACATCGAGGCAGATACCGGCCGTACAAAGCGCAACCTCCGGCTCCTTGTAGAGTCCGATCGAGGGCGTCGAGTTGAGGGCTACACTATCCCAGATAAGTTGCGCCCGCTGGCCGACCACCCCGGCTTCCAACGCGAAGCGTCGCGCAATATCGGCCCCTTCGACCTCGAAGCGGCGCGGTCCCGAAACGACGTATTCAACGTCACGTCATGCAGAAGGGTGCCTAGGGCAACAACTTCTTCGTCGTGATCGATATTCTGAATCTTCGCCAGGCTCGCCGCAAACAGCCACGAGCGCATTACGTGATTGAATAAGTATGGCTCGTATATTTTTCCGGCGTACTCCAACGCCTTTCGGACAATCTCGGTATCCGGCACAACCACGCCGGCAAGGGTGCGTTTGAGTTCAACAGCCATCACTATCTCCAGGCAATAGGTCTCAGGTCCACTGGAGCTGCATGATTAAATAACTTCGAATTCCGATGTCACTATACGTTGTAAGTACCGGCCCGCATTCGGGCGCCAGCACGTTCGGTTTCCGTCTTTGTGCAGAGAATTCGATGGCGTCCGCCAAATCAGACTTCGTCCGTCCATCGTGAAAACGTGGCTGCCTGACCTCGATATTTCCCATCGGCGTCCACAAGCTGCCAAACGAGGCCATCTTCCATCCAGAAGCGGGAACCTGATTTGCGGACGCGAAGGCCACGATAGTTCTCAATGAACCCATTCGTCGCAACTGCATCCAACAACCGCTGACGTTCTTCACGATCTGGCGCTTCCGCTGAAAGGCGTGAGGGTAATGAGGTAAACTCATCCCACCCATAACCAAAGAGATCTTGAGCGCTTTGATTGGCGTAAACGAACCGTGGGTCGGGATCGGTGTTGTGCGCGACCACGATGAAGCGGGCGTTTCTGTAAAGCCACGTCGGGCCCAGCGTCGGATCGAGGAGTGGCTTTCCGACAACTCGTCGGTAGCTCTCGGTCAGAAGCTCGCAATATGCGAGATCGGTCGATAGGTCCGGTGTGCGGGCGGCCGTTCCAAAGGCGTGTGTCACGTCAATCTCCAACAAGGTCGCCGCTGGTCTAAAATCACGCGCTTCCAGCGTCAGTCAGTTTCGTCATCTGCGAAATTTCGGAATCCGCTCGCATGTGAATAGCGGAAGCTACGACGGCCAGGCAATCGTCAGCTCCCTTAAGCGCTCCCATTCTCAGGGGAGCGCGAGAGCCCGGAAGATTAGGTGTTTAATCCCGGCATTTAGTGGGCAGACGCACATTCCGGCAATGGTCATTGAGGCGAGCAAAAATGATTGCCTGGTCATGAGCCTTGTCGAGAACTGTGCTCGCCGGCAGCACCAGGCGATCGATCTCCTCCAGGAAATAGCCAACCTTCGCCAGCGCGGCTACAGCGATAGGATTATTGGCGCAAAGATCGGTTTCACCGCGGAATATGTCAACATGATTGGCGGCCTTCTTGAAAGGGGCGAGGAACGGCTTCTTTCTGCGGTTGAAGCAGGCATCCTGCCGCTCGGCCTCGCTGTTGATATCGCCAAGGCGGATGAAGAAGGCGCGCAAGCAGCACTAATGGAAGCGTACACGCAAAAGAAGCTTCGAGGAAAAAAGCTCGTCACAGTACGGCGGCTGTTGCAGCAGCGTAGCCTCAAAGGCGGCCGGCTATTTGACCAGAATTTTGGGCGATATAACGCACCGAGACGTACGCTAACCAGCGAAACAATGGTCCGGGCGTACCAACAAGAGGCTGATCGACAGAGAGTCCTGATCAAAAAGGCGGAGGTGACGCAAGGCAAGCTCCTGTTCGTCGTTGAGGCCATTCGGTCGCTCATGCCGAAGAGGGTTTCACGAACCTATTGAAAGCCGAAGGGTTGGATGCGGTTCCCGCTCCCCTCCGGTATCGGCTTACGAAAGGCTAGGAAAATGGACGACGATGATCGCCACAACTGCATACAAGACAGGCCCGTGCGCCAGAGCTTCGAAAACGATTGCATCCTCGTACGGATGGATCAGTTGTTGCCGGGAAGGATTATGCGCAAGGCCATCAAATCAAGCCGGAAATATAAGCAGATCGCAACATCCATCGCTGAAGTCGGATTGGTTGAACCACCTGTTGTGGCCCGCAACCCGGACAACGTCGGTACATTCTTCATTCTCGATGGCCACCTTCGCATCGAGGTCCTGAACGATCTGGGACGCACCGAGGTTGAGTGCCTCGTCTCAACCGATGATGAAGCGTTCACATACAACAAACAAATCAACAGGCTGGCTGCTGTTCAAGAATACGCCATGATCGTCAACGCTCTGAATCAGGGAGTTCCTGAGGAACGGATCGCGAAAGTTCTCTCCGTCAATGTGTCGACGGTCCGGCGACGCTCACGCATGTTGAATGGGGTCTGCACCGAAGCAACGGAATTGTTGAAGGATAAGAACTGCCCGATGGCAATCTTTGAGATCCTGAAAAAGATGCAACCTCTCAGACAGATCGAGGTCGCGGACATGATGATCAACGCCAACAACTATTCCGTCGCCTTTGCATCTGCGGTCCTAGCAGGAACGCAGATGCAGCCAGTTGGTGGAGCCAGACAAACCCAAGAGCGTCAAGGGAATGACGGCCGATGCCATCGCGCGTATGGAGAAAGAACTGTCCCGTCTGCAAGAGGCTATGGCTTCGATGCAGGATACCTATGGAAAGGACCACCTGGAGCTTACCGTGGTCAAGGGCTATCTCAAGCGCCTGCTCGGAAATGCCCGCGTGGTCAGCTATCTCGTTGTCAATCGACCAGAGTATCTTCCAGAGTTTCAAAACATCGTCGACATTACGTCAACGATGCCCTCAGAAACTTGACGCTCACGGGGGACCGTCCTTAGCGACGGGTCGCAATTCTACGGACTGCGGCGCTCATTCGACGTATCTGCAAGCGTTGCAGGGCGTGAAGATCATCGAGACTTGTAAGCTCTGGGGCCCGACGACGACGCCCGCAATGCACAGATATGATCGTCCCTCTCAGCAAATCGGCCCACGCCGGCTGTTTCCATAGACCGACGGTTCGCGAGCAAGGATCGGTCGCGGACCCAACCCTGCCGGTAGGCGGCGCGCCTTGAAGTCATGCCGACCGGGCCCGACCGATCGAGGATTGTCCGCGCCTCGGGCACGGGTCAGTCTTCCACCTTTGCGATGGCCGCAGCTGAGGCAGCCCTACTCATAACGCCACCCCCTCAGATAACGCGTTCAGAGCGGCAGCGTTGCTTGCCTGCGATCACGCTTCGGTTTATGACTGCGCCTAGACACTAAACCATAGGAGCAGTTTGTGGCGAATGGCACTGTAAAGTTTTTCAATCAGGACAAGGGCTTCGGCTTCATTACGCCGGACAATGGCGGTCCAGACGTCTTCGTGCATATCTCGGCAGTCCAGGGCGGATCGCTGCGCGACGGCCAGAATGTCAGCTACGACCTAGGTCAGGATCGCAAGACTGGAAAGTCCAAAGCCGAGAACGTCCGGCCGGCCTGATAGGGATCGACATAAAAAGTCGGTGTGAAATCACACCGACTTTTCTTTCGTCTTTTATCCACCAATTGCGATAGCTCCCTGACAAATCTTAATTGTCAGCTGAGCTCATTCCTAGATTCCAACACCGGCACCATCTGACATCATCCGCGCCGATGCTAGTTGAACGCGTTCGCTCCCGTCGCGGCAAGGTTGCTGCTGTCCAGCTTCTGCGCGGCGAGGACAACCTCGAGCCGATTTCGCGCATCTAGTTTTTGCATCAGGACAGTCATGTAGTGTTTTACAGTCTTCTCGCTGATATCGAGCGAGGCGGCGATCTCGCGGTTGGTGCTGCCACGCATCAGGTAAGCGATGATCTGCTCTTCGCGGGCGCTCAACCGTGCAGAGGTTTGCGCTTTGCGCCGCAGTGAGTCCGTCTTCATCGACATGATGACCTTGGTGGCGAAGCCAGGGGTCATGAAGGTGTTGCCCGCGTGAACCGTTTTGATGGCCTCGTGAAGGTCGGAGGCGGTGCTGCCCTTCAAGACATAACCGGAAACCCCTAGGCCCAGCACCTGGATGGCCGTCTCGATACTCGAGCTGGCGGTAAATACGATAATGCGCGTGCGCTGATAGCGTTGAGCGATGATCTCAATCACTGCAAGCGGATCGCCCGGCATGCTGAGATCGAGGACGATAACGTCCGGACAGAGCTCGTCTACAAGCTGCAAGGCGTCGACGGCATTTTCGCCGCGACCAACGATGGAAAGATCCGCTCTATTTGAGTAAAGACTGACCAATCCTTCAAGTAATATTGGATGATCATCCACGAACGCCACGGAAATTACCAAGTCGCCCTCCCATTCATCACCTTCAACAGTAACATATCTCATCGTTACTATCTTAGTAAGATAATACTTATGGGTAGCGCGGTAGTAAAATCACAAATACACCTATTGGGTCTTGCAGCTACTCTACTCCTCCCTGAATGCCTTCATCATTTGGTCGGTGAATGGCTTGAGGATGTATGACATTGCGGTACGCTCCGCGGTCTGAACGAAGACTTCGACAGGCATTCCGGGCAGGAGCTTGTTTTCCTTGAGCATGTGCGCATCGTCGAGGGACACGGTCGCGAGATAATAGGGTTGGCCGGTGGTTCGGTCGAGGGTCGTTGCGGCGGCGATGACGTCGACGGCGCCGTGGAGTTCCGGCGTCGTACGCTGATTGAACGCGACGAAGCGCATCCGTGCTGCCTGCCCGGTCGTGACACGATCGATATCGACGGGCGGGATACGAACCTCGATCGTGAGATCGCCGCCATCAGGAACGACCGACATGACCGTTGCGCCGGGGGCGATGATGCCGCCGATCGTGTGGATTTGGAGGTCGTAGACGAAGCCGTCGACGGGCGCACGGACTTCCATCCTGCTCATTCTGTCGCGCGCGGCGACCTCGCGCTCGCGCAATTCGGCGATCCTGGCCGAAAGGACGACGATCTCGGTCTGCGTTTCCTTCCTTGTGGTCTGATCGATGGAGATCAGTTTCATGTTGAGCTCGCTGATCTGGCCGGCGGCCTCGGCGATCTTGGCGACCAGCTCGCCACGGCTGCCCTCTATGCGGGCGCGCTGGCGCAGTAGATCGCGTTTTTGCGAGATCGGCACGAGCCTGTTCTGCAAAAGCTTCTCCATCTTGACGAGCTCCTGCTCGACGATCTCCGCCTCGCTCTCGTTCGACCGGTTCTGAGCCTCGAAGCCATGCACCTGCTGCTCGAGCTGGCCGATCTGCAGCCGCAGCTGCTCCTTCTGGTTGGCGATCATCCGGCGATTTTCCTCGAACAGCTTGTTCTCTCCGGCAATGACGGCGGGACTAAGCGCGAGCGTTTCAAAGGCAATGCCGTCGGCACCATCTCGCTCTGCGATCAGTCGGGCGTGGGTAGCGACGAGCTGCTGTATCTGTGCCTGGACGATCGACAGCTCGACGCGTGTCTGGGTGTCGTCGAGAACCAGGAGCACGGCACCCTTCTTGACCTGGTCGCCGTTGTCGACCCGGATCTCGGCGACGATCCCACCGTCGCGATGCTGGATGGTCTTGACCTGCTCGGAGACGACCACTTGGCCATGGGTGATGACGGCACCCGACAGCTTGGCCTGCGCCGCCCATCCGCCGACGCCGAAGACCAGCGTCCCGGCCAGCAGTGCCGAGACGATCACCCGTGAAGAGATCCCGAACTGGACATTGCGGTTCGTCTTTTCCTTGATTGTTGCTGTCGTCGTCATCTTGGTTCCTCCCGAAATCGTTCATCGAAGCAGGGTAGATTGTCAGCCCTGGTTCACCGCATCCTGCGCGCCACCATCCAGTGCGGCGAGAATGAAGTCCTGTTGCGTCAGTTCGTGATGACCGCGCAGTAGGATCTGGATGTCGTCGTCGTGGTCGAGATCGACGATGGTGCGCACGACCGTTCGCGTGTCGTCGCCCAATGCTTCGTAGAAAAAGCTTACGCGGCCGATCTGCGGCGAGGCTCCGTCGAGCTCCAAGCCCGCGAACATCAGCGTCCCTGCCTGCCCCGCGAAGGCGGAAAGATCCAGGCGGTCCCCGACGTGGAAGTCCATGATCTCGTCCCACCCGTTGCCGTCGTTGCGTGCCGCGGCGACGGAGTTGAAGACGAAGACATCATCACCGTCGTTGCCGGTCAGAACGTTGACCGAGATCGACGCCACGAGCACATCGTCGCCCCTACCGCCAATCGCATTCTCGACGCTTTTCAGAACATCGTTGCCGATTTCCGAACTGGAGGCGGTGCCGATTTCGAGGTCGATCACCACCCCTGCGATGGTGGCCGACGCATCATAGACGTCGTTGCCGCTCCCGCCGTCGATCTCGTCGTTCCCGTCGGTGTCGCCGTCCATGTGGGCGATGACGAGGAAAACATCGTTGCCATTGCTGCCGTAGAGGCGGTCGTTGCCGTCGCCACCGACCAGATGGTCGTCACCGCTGCGTCCATCGAGCCGGTCGTCGCCAGCCCCGCCATAGAGGATGTCATCGCCGCTGCCGCCGGAGAAGCGATCGCTGCCGCGACCGCCGTGGATGGTCTCGAACCCGAGGATAGTATCGCGGCCGATCTCCTCGCTCTCCGCATAGCCGGTCTCGATATCGGCAATCACCGCCTTGACGAGTGCCGACAGGTCCAGCGTATCGCAGCCGTCGCCCCCATCATAGATGTCGTCGCCGTCATCGAGGCCTGCGTCGCCGGTCACTGCGACGACAACGATATCATCGCCGTCGTTGCCCGTGACCGTGTCATCGCCACCGCCGCCGCTCAGTCGGTCGTTGCCGGCTCCCCCCTCAAGTGTGTTGTCGCCGTCGTCCCCGACAATCGTGTCGTCAAAAGCGCTGCCCTCGACGCATTCGATTTCCGCAAGGCTGTCTGTTCCGATCGCCGCACCGGTTGCTGTCCCGGCCGCAAGATCAACCACCACGCCGCTCGCGGCGGCGCTGGCATCGTAGGTGTCGTTGCCTTCACCACCGACATAGGTGTCGTCGCCATCGCCGGGCACAGGTCCGGCGGCCACCGCCGTCTGTCGTGTGTCCTCCTCGACCAGACCGGCACGGAACCGGTCATCCCCTGCCCCGCCAAGTGCCACATCCTTGCCGGCGCCACCGCCGAGATCGTCGTCGCCATCGCCGCCATCGAGCAGATCGTCGCCCGCTTCGCCAAGCAGGGTATCGTTGCCTTCCTCGCCGAAGAGGCGATCATTGCCCGCGCCGCCGAAAAGGCGATCGTTGCCCGACTCGCCCATCAGGCTGTCATTTCCGTCCTCGCCATGAAGGTCGTCATTGCCGACGCCGCCGAAGAGGACATCGTTGCCGGCGCCGCCAAATAGCCGGTCATTGCCACCCTCCCCATGAATGAGGTCGTCGCCATCACCACCGAAGACGGTGTCGTCGCCATCGCCGGCAAAGATGATGTCGTGGCCCTCGCGACCATAGACGAAGTCGTCACCACCCTTGGCGTAGACCAGGTCGTCTTGGGGTGTGCCAAGTAACCGGTCATCCGCCTCGCTGCCGCCGATCTCATGTGGTGGCGCCTTCAGAAGCGACATCACGGATTGGGTGACAATGTTGCCCTTTCCATCGGAGACCTGATAGGTGAAAGTGACATTGCCACCAAAGCCGCGCTCCGGCGTATAGAGCCAGATGCCGTCACCGTAGGTGGTGATTGCGCCGCTCGAGACGACCAGATTTCGCACATCGAGCTTGTCGCCATCGGGATCACTGGTCTTGGCGAGCAGGTCGTCGAGAAAAATCAGCGTCGACAAGTTAACCATGCCGCTGGCAAGGATGTTGCGCCCGAGCGAGACCGGCAAGCGATTTGCACGTTCCTCGTGGTCATCGCGATCCTCGTCGTCATCGTCATCAGGCTGGTGGCCACCGCCATCGCCCGGCTGCCCGGCTGGCTGGCGTCCCGGGCGCGGAACGGCGGATGGAGGAAAGCGGAAGCTCTCACCGCTGATATTGATGCGGCCCTCGTTATCGTTGGCATTAAAGGACCGAAGCACGGTGTCGGCGAGGTTGGGCGAGCGAGCGAGCAGCGTGTCCTCGAAGCTGAGGCGTACAGAGGCAACGTGACGGCCGCGAGCAATGTTCGCCGTGCTCGCCATCAACTCATCGGTCATCTCGCGCAGAAACGCGGCGACATCCTCGATGGCTGCAAGATTGGCGTTTGCACCTACGCTCCGCGGCCCCGCATCACTCGTGTTGCGTGGTGGTGTCGCCGGGGCCGCGTCTTCCTGCTCGCTGCTGCCGAGTATGACGCCAAGCGCCCCGAACAGTAGCGGCAGCGAATAGAGCCGACGATCAGCGCCCCTGGATGGGCCCTTGCCGTTGCTGTTGCCGAGGTCATCGTCCTCTGAGAGACGGAAGCGGTTGGCCGGTGCCACGCTGGCCTGACCATCATCCGGTAGTCCCAGGATCAACTTGTCGCCCATAACGAACTCCTTGCTCTCTGGCTTGCCGCCTATTCAGCGGCAAGCGGCTTCGCGCTACGGCCGGCTGCAGCTGTCTTTTCCACGACCAGCGGGCGGACCTTGGTGGGCTGGATGATGTCGTCCTTCGGCCCGAAGGCCGCAAGCCGCCCGTTCTGGACGAGACCGACCATGTCGACTGCGCTAAGCGCGCTTGGACGATGGGCGACGATGACAACGATACCGCCGCGCTCGCGCACCTTGGCGATCGCCTTGCTCAGCGCCTCCTCACCCTCGGCATCGAGATTGGAGTTCGGCTCGTCCAGCACCACCAGGAAGGGATCGCCGTACAAGGCACGTGCCAGTCCGATACGCTGGCGCTGCCCGGCCGACAGCGCTGTGCCATGCGGACCGAGCTCGGTCTGGTAGCCGTCGCGCAGATGCACGATCAACTCGTGAATGTCCGCGGCCTTGGCAGCGCGGATGATCTTGCGGGCATCCGGCGTCTCGGCAAAGCGCGAAATATTCTCGGCGATCGTGCCTTCCATCAGCGCCACATCCTGCGGCAGGTAGCCGACATTTTCGCTGAAGAAGGCCTCGTTCCACTGGCTGAGATCGGCCCCATCCACCCTGACGGAGCCGCGCAGCACCGGCCAGATACCGAGGATCGAGCGCGCCAGCGTCGTCTTGCCGCCGCCCGAAGGGCCGATCAGCCCGAGCGCCTGGCCGGCCTTCAGCGTAAAGCTGACGTCGCTCAGAAGCACCGCGCCGCTGGTCGGCGCAACGGTAGTGATGGCATCGACCGTCAGACTGTCATGCGGGGCCGGCAGCTCGACATGACCGCTCTTGTCGTTCAGCACCGCAAGCGTCTCAGTGAGGCGATGATGGCTGCGTCTAGCGCTGACCACGCCCTTCCACTGGGCGATAGCCAAGTCGACCGGTGCAAGCGCTCGCGCGGTGACGATCGATGACGCGATGATCGAGCCGGACGACAGGTCGCCGCGGATGGCGAGATAGGCGCCGAGGCCGAGGATTGCCGATTGCAGCATCATCCGCAACACCTTCGACAGGCCAGACAGAGTTCCGCCGATGTCGGAAGTCCTCGTCTGGCAATCGAGGTGACGCCGGTTGGCCCGCTCGAAGCGGTCGACCGCCCGGCCGGTGATGCCCATGGCATGCATGATGTCGCTGTTGCGGGCGTTGGAATCGGCCACCGAGTTACGGGCAACCGTCGCCTTCAGCATGGATTGGGAGTGGCGCCGCGTCAGCAGTTCGGCGGCGATTGTCAGCAAGGTGAGCACCACCGCGCCACCGACGGTCAACATCCCGAGCATCGGATGCAGCAACCAAACGAACACCAGATAGATCGGCATCCAGGGCAGGTCGAACAGCGCCACCGGCCCCTGGCTGGAAAGAAAGCCGCGCAGCGTATCAACGTCGCGGCCGCGCTCCATCGCTTCCGACGTCGAGTAGCCGAAGCGGGGCATCTCGATCACCACCTTGTGGGCGATCGGCGCAAGTTCCGCATCGAGGCGCGCACCGAGCCGGATAAGGATCTGCGAGCGGATGATGTCGAAGACGCCCTGGAACAGATACAGGCTGATCGCCAGCACCGACAGCGCCACCAGCGTCGAGATCGAACCGCTGGTCAGCGCCCGGTCGTAGATCTGCAGCATGTAGAAGGCGCCGGTCAGCGCCAGGATATTGATGATACCCGAAAGTCCGAAGAGGTAGATAAGGATGCCGCGCAGTCCTTCGATCTTGTATTGCGGCTCGATCTTCTTCTTGGTCATGGCATGCCCCTCTGCTTTGAACCACCGTCCCGGCCGGTTCACCCGGCCGGGAAGACTGTCGCAACCGTGTTACGAGACGCCGTTGAAGTCGCTCGTCGTCAGGTTGAGGTTGCCCTTCAGCATCAGCACGAAGTCGGCATCGGTATTGGCGTCGACATTGCCGTGGATCACCGTGAACTCGGTGCCGTTCAGCACCTCGTGGGTGACTGAGATCTGTCCGGCAGCCGTGAGCGAGCTTCCCAGAGTGAAGTGCTGCACGCCCGCAGTTGACGTATTGGCATCGATCGAGCTGAAGTCGATCTTGTCGCCGGGCTGGAAGCCATGGATCGTATCGCCATTGGCCGCCGCCGCCGATAAGAAGCGGAAGGTGTCGTTGCCGAGCCCGCCGTCCATGATGTTGGCTTCCACCGTCGCCGTGATCGTGTCGTGGCCGGAGCCGGTCACCACATTCTCAAAGCCGTAGACGATATCCGTCCCTGTCGACCCACCCGACACCTGGCCGCGCTGCATGAAGCCATTGCCGAGATCGACCGTCAGATTGCCGGTGGCTATCGAATAGTCGAGCGTGTCGGCACCGTCGCCACCCCAGTACTGATCGTCGCCATCACCGGTCGAGGCAATCACGGTATCGTTGCCCGCTCCCGCCCAGACCTGGTCGTCGCCGGCTCCGCCCTCGATGAAGTCGTGACCGGTTTCACCGTGGATTGCATCCTTGCCCGCATTGCCGAACAGCATGTCGTCGCCACTGCCGCCATGCAGCTCGTCGTCGCCATTGCCGCCGCTGACGCTGTCGTCACCGTCACCGGCGGTCACCACATCATCACCGTCCTCGCCACGCAGGATGTCGTTGCCGCCATCCCCAACCAGGATGTCGCCACCGGCTCCGGCGAGGATCGTGTCGCCAGCCGCGGCCCCGATCAGGACGTCCGCAGCAACCGTCCCGATCAGCGTCCGGGCAGCAACCGGCAACGGTGCAACACCGTCATCGGGAACGTCATCGTCGTCATCGCCACCAGATGGGCCGTCGTCATCATCATCGCCGTCATCACCGCCGCTACCGGACGGCAGGTCATCATCGTCATCATCGTCATCGCCGCCAGACTGGCTGTCGTCGTCATCATCATCTTCATCATCATCGCCACCACCAGACGGGAGGTCGTCATCGTCGTCGTCCACCGGTCCGGTTGGGCCGTCGTCTTCGTCATCGTCACCGCCAGACGGGCCGTCGTCGTCTTCATCGTCATCGCCGCCGCCGGACGGGATATCGTCATCTTCGTCGTCGTCGTCGTCGACCGGGCCTGTCGGGCCGTCATCTTCGTCTTCATCATCCAACGGCTCGGTTTCGAAGATGTGCTCCGAAAGGTTGGTCAGGCCGGTATTGCGGGCAACGATGTCCGCGAAGGCCTGTCCGTCGATGAACTCTTCGTAGAAGTCGAAATTGTCGAAGCGGTTGAGGTAGTAGAACCGGTCCGCCTCCTGCAGACGATCGAATTGCTCGTGCAGGACAACCCAGAAGGTCTGGCCGACCATGCCATCGTTGATGTGCTGCTCGGCGAGACCACCGACCCAGAGATCGACACGGTCGATACCCTTCACGATGCCCGTGCCGTTCGCCTGGATGGCGACCGCGATATCGGGATTGATCGCCTGGAAGCTGGCGATATCACCCTGCTGAAGAACCAGATCGGGATAGGCCTGGCGGAACTGCGCAATGACAGTGTTCGACAGATTGTTGCGGGTCTGGAAGTCTTCCCAGGACGTATAGGCAGCCAGGTTGCCGGCATACCCGATCGCTTCCCTGATATAGGGATCCTGCGATGCGGCAAGATCCATGCGGACCTGATTGAGTGTTCCAAGCCCGACATCCCATGCACGGGCAACGTTGAAGGAAAACAGGTCTGCATTGATGCGGACGAGATCGTTGCGAACAGCGTCAACGATGTTGAAGTCCACGTCTTCCGCCTGTTGGGTGACGATACCTCCGAGGATCGAATTGACCCCCAGTTGTTCGTAGCCCGGCTGCGGCACGTATCCGGGAGGCAACGGCGCCGCGAATACGTCGGCGTCGTTGCTCGGGTTGAGGAATGCATCGAACAGCGCGACCTGCTTTGGTTGCCCATCGGGTCCAAGCACCGTCATCGTCTGGCCGATCAGGGAATGGCCAACGCGGTAGACGGCAGCGGCGAACTCGTGCGAGATCGAAGCCGAGGCATCGGGATTGTATTCCTCGAAGCCATGGTCGCCGTCGCCGCGTATGCCGCCGATCAGCATGTCGGCAAACTCCGTGAACACGACGCGCTGGTACTCGGCCTCGTTGACCATCTTGGCGGCCTGGAACAGCTCTTCGGCCGTTCCCTGGAAACCAGATTCCTCAAGCAGGTTGACGTGGTAGTTGTGGTTGCGAGCCCAGATGGTGTGCATCGCGGTCAAGGCGAAGTTTTCATTGCCGCGTCCGTCGCCGACCACATAGTGATCGAGCAGGCTGACGAAGGGATTGGTATCCAGCAGCAAGGCGTGGCCGCTGCCCATGAAATTCGCCGCCGCCCCCTTCAGGACGTCAGGATCGAAGGCACCCGTGACCTCGTCGAAGAGGTTGCCAGTGGCTGTCTCCGAGATCGGATAGTGGCTGTAGTAGTCCCGGAAACTGATCTGACCGCCAGGCAGAGACGGATCGTGGAAGATAGTATTGGCCTGCCAGTGGTGCTGGATCAGCTCGCGTAGCGTCGGCAAGAGACGGAATTCCGGATTGGATGGATCGACCGCCCCCTGGAACAGATGCGAACCGACACCCTGGTTACCGTCGCTTTCGCGCAGGAACTGGCCAACCAGCTCGTGCGAGCCGTAAGCCTGGTTCTGGTCGACGAAAGGCGATGTCTTGTTGATATGCTGCGTGACGCCGTTCTCGTCGATCGCATAGACGGTACCACGCGTGAGGTCTGCAGGGTTACCGGAGCCCGGCGACCCGTTGCCCGGAGCGCCAATCTGCACCGTGCCGTTGCCACCCTTCGACAAGAAGTCGAGGCCATGGTCGAAATACTGGCCGAATGCCATGAAGAAGATGTTGGCATTGCTGGCATTCTTCGGCAGATCGGCTTCCTGGGCACCAAGGATGTTGCTGATGTTGCGCGGATCCAGGCCATCGAAGATCGGGTTGATGGCATTGTTTCCGGTTACAGGGTCATATTCGCCGAAGTGCGCGTTGGTGATGCGAATAAACGGCGTATCGGCGGAACCCCAGTTCGGGTTGTCTTCATTGTTGCCGTGTCCCGACAAAGTCCGTACACCGCCGAAACCTTCGGTGTCGTCATCGCCGGGGAAAGCCGACTGACCGTTTATCAGGTTCTTCAGCCCGGCAAGATCGGCAGCCGTGTATGCGAAGTTGCCGGTGACCCCGTCGTCATTACCCGGCGTTGTCGGCGCGTTCTGGAACTGCGGAGGCACGGCACCAGTGAAGGTGACCGAATGCGTGCCGTTCGAGAACGTCTTCGTTCCATTGGCATTGGTGGTCATCGCATAGGCGGAAAGATCGCTTCCTGGTGCCAGTTCCACCACATCCTGCGGCCGCAAGTTGCCGACTATCGTGTCGTGACCGCCGTTGGAGCGGAAAAGAATTCGATGCGCCGACTGCAGTGCAGAGATATCGACGGTATCGTCGCCTTGTTCGCCATTCACCGTGATCGTGTTGGTGAAGAGAGCTGTCGGCGAAAAATCGCCGCTCGTTATGATCGTATCATTGCCGGCACCAGTATTGATGACAATTTCTTCGATGCCAGACAGCTCTGCCACGATCGAATTGAAGTTGGTGCCGTTGCGGGTGATGACGATCTGGGTGGCGGCGGCCAGCTGTGCGCCGTTGTTGCCGCCGATTGCATCCCAGGCCGCCCGCGTCATGACGCGGAAGGTCTCGGCACTGGCGTCGCCATTGATCACCATAGTGTCGCCGACGGCCGTGTTTGTACCTCCGCTGACGATATCGCGCCCCTCGCCGACGTTCCAGACGACGGTGTCGTCGCCGTCGCCAGCATTGATCGTATCCGTGCCTTCCCCACCTTGAATGATGTCGTTTCCGGCATTGGCATTGATCGTGTCATTGCCGTCAAAACCCAGGATGAGCTCGGCGTTGGCGCCACCATTGATAGCCGCGTTGCTCGCATCCGTGCCCTGCACGAGGTTACCGGCCGCTGTCGAATAGACCGTTGCGCCGAACTGCAGCTGTTCGATGCCGGAAAGCGTATCTGAGCCGCCTGCGCCTGACACCACCAGGTTCGCCCCGGCAAGCGCAAAGCTATGCGCCGCGGCCGAACCGGTAAACACGACGCGGTCGGTACCAATCCCACCCGTGAAGGTGTTGTTGTTCACGTCGCCGGTGAAGACGTCGTTGCCGCTTCCGCCCGTGACGTTCTCGATGCCTGAGATCGATGTGAACCCGCTCGCCGTACCGGCCGAGAGATCGACGTTGACGGCGGCCGTTGTCGCATAAGCCAGCGTATCCGTCCCGACGCCGAGATCGGCGGTTATACGCTCGATACCGGCGATCGAGCCGCCGCCCTCGATCTGCGTGATTGACGTACCGTTATAGGCTACGCTCAACGTCTCGGCGTCGGCACCACCGCTATCGATGATCGCCAATGTGTCGGTGTTTGCACCGCCATCGATCACATCGCTGCCGCCGGCGCCTTCATCGATGTCGTAGACGATCGTATCGTTTCCTGCTCCACCGTCGATCGTGTCGTTGCCTTCGCCGCCAACGATCAGGTCATCGTCGCCGCCACCGCTGAGGATGTCGTTGCCTGCGTTGCCGAACAGCAAGTCGCGACCAGTACCACCGGTCAATCGGTCGACGCCCGTTTCGCCGGCGATCAGATTATTGCCGGTCGTGACGGTAACCGTCCTTGCGGTTGGGGCGCCACTGTTGGCGGGATCAGAGGTGCTGATGGTGTAGTCACCGGCACCCAGCTGATAGCCAGCGAAGGAACCACCGTCAAAATTGATCAGTTCGATGCCTTCATTGGTGTTGTCGAAATGATCGATTGCTGTGACCTGCTGCCCATTGAAATCGATAACCAGGTTTCCGTTCTGTGTCCCGGTATCGCTGTCTGAGACCGACAAGGATGTCAGAGCAGCACCTGCGGTGGCAATGGTGATCCGATCGGCCGTGCCGGCCGTTTCGTTGATCGTGTCATCGCCGGCAGCAAGTTCGAAGCGATAGGTATCGTTGCCACTACCTCCGGACAGCACGTTGTCGTTCGCGTTGCCGGTAATCGTGTCGTCGAATCCGCTGCCGGTGACATTTTCAACCGCGGTGATCGTATCGTTACCGTCTGCCCCGGTTGCAGCGCCCGTTGCCAGGTTGACAGTGACTGAGCCCGCCGCTGCGGCATAGGTGACTGTATCAATCCCCGTCCCGCCGTTCAAAACGTCGTTGCCAAGACCGCCATTCAAGGTGTCGTTGCCGCCGCCCCCGTTGATGACGTCGTCACCAGCCAGACCGCTCAACACGTCGTCGCCATTTCGGCCATTGAGGAGATTGGGAGCAGCACTGCCGGTAAACGGCGCGGCAAGGGTACCGTCATTGCCATTGGTCCCGACGCGAGCCGTCATCTCGGAGACGACGGTTTCTGCGAAGCCGTCGTTATCGGTGTAGCTGACAATGACCCGATAGAACGTCCCGGCGACGACGTTGTTGATCGTCGCAGCCGTTGCTCCCCCTACGTTTGTCCAAGGCCCGCTGCCGGGTGCGGCGGAACTCTGCCACTGATAGCTGAAGCCGTTGGTCGGCTTGCCGTTCTCGTCCTGGATTCCGGCTGTGTTGACGGTCAGGTCATCATCAACGCCGGTGATCGTAGGCGCGCCTGTCGCCGGCGAATTGGTCAAGCGAATCCGCGTGCCATCGGCAAATTGCGCCCACTCGACGTTCCGCAGCGTATCGACACCATCGGAAACCAGATTTCCGCCGGTCAATGGGTCGACAACGTTGGACACGGTGACATGCGAGATCGTCGTGACCATCGCCTGGCCGGTGCCGGTGCGGGTAATCGTGTAGTTGGCAAAGACGTCATTGTAGTAGGCGACGTCCTGGTCGGCTGCGCTCGCGCCATCGGTGAGGATTTCGCGCACGATCTGCATCTGGGTCGGCACGATGGCTCGATCGACGAGAAGTTCGAACAGCGACTTGCCCCGCCAGGCGGTGATTGCGAAGTCGTCCGAAAACACGTGCCGCATGCTGTCGACGGTGGCGATTTCGGGACCGCTGCCATCGGCATTCTGATGGATGCCGATCCGGACGTTCAGCCATCGGTCACCGTCGAGAATATCATCCCCGCCATTGCCCCGAAGGTTGTCGCTGCCCGCACCACCCAGCAGGATGTTACCGCTTTCGAAGAAGCCGGTTGGCCCGACCTGAACGATCTGGGACAGGTTCCGGATACGATCGATACCGGCCTGATCCAGACCGTCGTTGAAGAATACCCCTTCCGTCGTACCAACTGTCGCGCCCGGCGCAATGTCGCCGAACACCCGGCTGTCGCCGATCAGCGTGTCGTCATGGTCCCAGCCCGACAGTGCTTCCACCTTGTCGAAGCGATTGCGCAGGATGTCTGCCTGTTCGGTCGTGAAGATCGGGATGTTCATATCGGCATAGCCGTTGAGCGCCATGCCCTTGAATATCGCCCAGTCGAAACCGAACATGCCTTCGTTGCGCATGACGCTTTCGCCCTGCACCATGATGTCGTCACCGGATTCCGCGTCGAAGTCATGCTCTTCGTTTCCGGCGAACATCACATCATGACCGATGATCGTCGAATTGAAGAACAGCTCGGAATTGTCGCCGGCTGTCGTATCAAAGCCGCCGCCGGCCTCGATCCAGTCGTCGCCTTCGTTACCCATCAGGAAGTCGACACCATCGCCGCCGGCGATGAAGTCGTCGCCCTCGCCGCCAAACACCTCGGTGTCATCAACGCCGACGAAAATGACATCCTTGCCGGTACCACCCATCAGGATGTCGATACCGTTGGAATTTGCGATGACGTCATTGCCTTCATCGCCCTTGAGGAAGTCGCCGCTATCGCCGCTGTCGGTGATGATATCGTCGCCGCCGCCGCCGTTCACGAGATCGACGCCGGCACCCGATTCAATGCGATCATTGCCGTCATCGCCCCAGATGCCGTCATCACCGAAATCGGTGATGATCGTGTCATTGCCGGTCGTGCCGCCGACGACGACGTGTTCACCGCCTGTGAAACGAATATAATCCGCATCGGGGCCAACAGTGCCGGGGTTGTCGCGAACCACCTTGCCGAGCCCCATTGCCTCGAGCGCCGCATCGGTACCGATGGGATCAACGCCATCGACATCCGCCCCGTTGTAGTCCACCTGATTGGCTGGATTGACCTCAAGGACGAAGTCGTAGGCTGCGAAGGCGTCCACGCCGATATGACGGCTGATCACATCGTCGGCAGTGCCACGAATGCCGTCCGCTCCGGGCTGGGCGATGTCGGTATTCGCCATGATCATCTTGGCGAAGGAGTTCTGCTCCAGCATATGGAGGAAATTCTGGCCCTGGGTGCGAGTCAGGTAATAGAGCCGGTCGCCGTCCTGCAGCGCTTCGAGCTGTGCTTCAAAGATCGCGTTGAAGGTGGACCCCAGGAAACCGCCGAATTCCATCTGCTTTTCGGCAAGGCCGCCGATCCAGAGATCGATTGTATTGAGACCGCTGTTGGCCGCATTCCAGCTGCCCGTGCTGTTCAGGAAACTCAACCGATCGGTGGGGACTTCGGTAACTGATCCCGAAGCTTCACCAAACACCAGCGCCCAAGCGGCGTCGCGCTTGCCGGCGACGGTCGTTTGCGCGGTGATCGACGTGTGCGTGCCATAGGCAGCGATGAAATTCACAACCGAAATCGGGTTTTTCAGGTTGGCCGCGAAATCGGTCCAACTGTCATACGGCGTCAGGAAGCTCGAGCCGGTTGCCGCGAAAAGCTGCGTGCGGGCATCGTTCAGTGAAGGGATGCCGGTATCACGACCGCGCGCAATGTTGATGGACGCGAGATCAAGCGGCAGGCCGAGCAGATTGTTGCGCAGGGCGCCGGTTATGAACTCGTCGATCTCGTTGCCCCGCTCGATCGTCATGCCGCGCACGATGGCGCCGGCCGCCTGATCGGCGGTGATGAACGGGTCGTTCGCCTCGTTCTGAGGCGTATTGGGATCGTCTACGGTGGGAGTTGTACCGTCGTTGTTGAAGGAGAGCGGGTTCAGGAAGGCGGTGATCAGCCCCATATCGTCCGTTGTGATGCTGCCGTCCGCGTTGAGATGGATTCTCGGCATGCTCTCCGTCAGCATCGAGTGACCGAAGCGATAAACGGTATTGGCGAATTCGGAGAAGATCGCCGGATTGATATCGGTGATGTTGTTGAAGACGAAGGGATCGATCGCCGGCTGTATCTTGCGGGCAAACTCCTCGAAGACCAAATGCTGGTACTGCATTTCCGTGGCAAAGCGGCCCGCCTGGAACAGGCGTTCGCCATCCCAGTCGAGCGTATCCGCATAGGCCAGCCTCTGGACAGCGCTCATCGTTGCGAATGCCGGATCCAGCGCGGCAATATCGCCGACCAGCCACTCGTTGATGAAGTCGATGTCGCCGCTCTGCAGAATGGTCAACCTTTGAGAGTCGACTTGGCGATTGTGCTCGGAGTGGAAGATATGGTGGACGGCCGTCAGGCCGATATTCTCGTTGCCGCGCCCATCGCCGGTGATGAAATGGGCGTCGAGAAGCTCGTCGTCATAGGCAACCCGGCGTCCCCGGTAGTCCAGGGCAATGTCGTTGCCGGCGACGTCGTCGCTGTCCGGAGCAATCGGTGTGTCGCCGAGAGGGCCGGCAGGCCCATCCGGATCGAAGACACCTGTTGGCACCGCGTTGTGGGCGATATCGTCAAGGAAGGCGTGTCCGGTGCGCACGGCGCCGGTCAGGGTGCCGTTCGTGACCGTAAATGTATTCACAGGATTTGCGAGGTTGCCTTCCACGACGACGTCGTCCGCCGTATTGGGAATGCCGTCAGCACCGATGCCGAGCACCAGCAATGGCAATCCGTTCGCACCGCGAATGAATTCCCCGTAGAAATCCGTCCGCAACAGAGGCAGATTGACAACGTCACGATCGGTCAACTCGATACCGAGGAAATCGCGCGCCTGTGCCTTGATATCCCTCCACGTCGGCAGGCCGTTATCCGAGCCGTCGAGCAGCTTTCCCGTGGCAACCGGGCGCGAGTCGGGAACGCTGTCCGGATCGGCAGTATCCACGGAAAACTTGTATTCGCGCAGGAACACCTGATGCGACGGATGCGATGTATAAGTCTGGTTCTGATCGACAAATGGCGTTGTCGTATTGGTATGCTCGCCATTGGCATCCGGTGTCGCACGCGTCAGCACCATGAAGTTCGTATGGCCGTCGTCCGGCGTGCCGGCAATGCCATCGGCGCCCTTGTCGTAGAGTGGATCGTCCGCCTGCAGCGGTATGTAGACGGTGCCGTTGCTTCCCTTGGTAATCAGATCGAGGCCGTGGTCGAAGAACTGGCCGAAGAACGTCATCCAGGCATTGAACGGCTTCGATAGCCCTTCATCCGGCGCGACGTTCGGGATAACCAACGAACCCTGTGCGTTGATCGTCAGGCCAAGTTCCTGCGCGAGCGCGGTGAACGCTGCGGCGGGATCGGCAGCCACTAGTTGGGCATGCACGAGCGTTGCTTCGGCGTCGCTGAGCGCGGCTGCGGCATCCTGAATTGCATCGATGCTCGCCGAGCTGGGCGCAGCAGTGTAGGCCGTGACAGCCTGGTCCAACTCGCTTTCGGCCGATTGAACAGCTGTTTGCGCCTCGGCGAGCGCTGCCGCTGCCTGCGCGGCGGTTACGCGTCCCGCCATCAGGCGTTCGAGGTCCGCGTGTGGATCCTCGGAGCCAGCAAACTTCAGAGCGGCAAGAATTGCCGCTGGGTTGTTCAGGCTCATGTCGACCACAAGGTTGGAAATCAAACGCGGGTCGGCGTCGGCGACGCTTCCGGGGGCGCCATAATTCGTGTTGGTTATGGTCGGCGCGGGACCAGGGCCATCGGGGTCGAAGGTGTCTCCGTCCTGATCATTGACGAAGCTTCCGTCGAGCAATCTTGGCATCGGCTGGTCGGCCGAGCCCCAGGTCTCGCGTCCCGGGACGATATTGTTATAGGTCCCATCGACAGTCCTCAGACCGACGGGAACATGGGGATCAGGAATGGCGAGTTGGGCGCCAGGCGTGCTTGGGTCCACCACGTTACCTTCGGCATCAACGTAGATTTGGGTCAGCGCTGTGCCCGCCGCGTGTGCTTCGGCGACCTTGATCTGACGCAGAATGAAAATCATGTCCTGCAGGTTCAATGTAAACGCGGCCATTGCTCTCTCCCTCCGAAGCAAAACTACCCTGCGGAACAGTTGTTACATTCGTTCCGCAAGCATAATTGATGTCGTTACTTTTATATCTTCGGCCCGAGCGCCCCCACAGAGAACAAGGTCGCGTCATTTTCGAGACGTTGGTTCAGCCAGTCCTGAACGAAAGTCAGTATATCCATCAGACTAAGGTCGCATCGCCACTCAGGACGGAGAAACGCCTCAACCCACAGAGGGAATAGCGGCGGCGCGCAAGATTGCTGTTGGCAGACGCAATATTGGGAAATACTAATCTAGGTCAGAATGTCGTGACTCGGGGGAGAAGCATGGCAACCGGGGACATTGAAACGCTGCAGTCGGGTGGAGATGTTGTCGGCGGGCCCAGAGGCCCGTTGGGGCGAGTGGCAGTTCTATTCCGACGATCCCGTCTTGAGGTGCAGTTCATCGTCATCGCATCGCTGATCGTGCTTGTCCTTATGTTCGTACTCGGGTTGTGGACCACGCACAGGATCGAAAAGGCGATCATGAAAGGTGCTGGCGGCGTCGGCGCGGCTTACCTGCAAACCTTCGTCGAACCGATGATCTCGGATGCGGATATTCAGGCAAAGGCGCTCTCTCCCGAAGTGAAGCAGAAACTTGATGGACTCCTCGGCGATAGCCCACTTGGCCAGCACGTTCGCGAGATCAAGATATGGAACCCCGACGGCAGCTTGTTCTATTCCACCTCTGACCAGGAACTCGACCAGGAAGACGCCTTCCCGGAATTGAAGCGCGCACTGGCCGGTGAGGTTGTCGTCTCGCGGACCATGGTCGACAAACACACGTATTCCGACGAGGAGCAGGCGGCCGAGTATATCGAGGTCTACGCTCCATTGGTGCGCGATGCGTCCGGGGCGACGGCGCTCGTTGGCGAATTCTACGAACAGCCGGACTATCTGCTTGCGGAGATCGGTGGCGCCTGGCGCGCGACGTTCGCAATCGTTCTCCTCGTCTCCGCTCCTATGCTCGCACTTCTTTACATGATCGTGCGCAGTGGCCGTGTGACCATTGATCAACAGCGCGCCGCGGCGCGCGCGAGCCTGCGCCATGCATTGGGTCTATCGAACCAGAACAGACGTTTGCGGCTTGAGGCCGAGCGCGCGCGGCTGGAAGCCGGCAAGCTGAACGAAAAAATCCTGGACCAGATCGGCAGCGACCTTCACGACGGTCCCATACAGGTTCTGACCCTCGTCAAGCTTCGTTTGAGCGACCTGGCGCCCCCTCAAGAGGCAGCCCCGAACCACGTGAACATCGCGGTCGAAAGCTTGGGCAAACTCCTGCAATTGGTCACCATGACCCTCGATGAGATCAGAAACATCTCGTCCGGCCTTGTCTTGCCCGAACTCGACAACCTTTCCGTGCAGGAGACCATCCAGCTTGCCGTCCGGCGCTTTACCGACCTGACCGGGCATGTGGTCGACGTCAAAGGCGAGATCACGACCGAGATAGTCCACGGACATCTCAATATCTGCGTCTACCGCTTTATCCAGGAAGGATTGATGAACGCGCAGCGACATGCACCTGGAAACCTGCAACAGGTACGCTTCCGAATCTGGCGAAATCGGCTGGTGATCGCAGTTGCCGACATCGGTGCACCGCCGAAATTAGCAAATCCGGCAGCCGAAGACAGAATCCGTCTGGGAAAGCTGATGCAAAAACGCCGCATCCGCGCCTTCGGCGGCAAGATACGCACCATAGCGCGCGACAACGGCACGCTCGTCACGGTCGTGCTGTCATTGGACGGACAAGTCGAAGCTTAGACAACCGCCGGCTCGGGGACCTCCAAGCAAAGATAGCGGTGACATCCCTTCGTCAGCAGCGGACACGGCGCGACAGGTTGAGCCACCAGAGAAGACGGTGTCAGTATCGTTCAAGCGAGCTTAGTGATCTCGCAGTAAGCTATGCTGCGATTTCCACCTGACCATAGCGATATCCGAAAATCCGCAGAGTCCGCGCTCTCCTTCGCGATCACCGACATGTCCAGTTCGGAACGAAGCAACAGCGCCCAATTCATAAACGTCTCCATATAGCCGTCGACTTCCATCTCAGGGGAAAAGTTCGCGAATAGGAATGATCCGCCAGACTTGAGCAGGCTAAGGCATTTCCTGGTCAGCCTTATTGCAACGGGGTCGGGCAGATAGTCGTACAATCCAGCCGCATAGATGAAGTCGAACGTTCCTAGGGAGTGCTTTCCGCCGAGAAGCGATCGAACTGACCCGTTCAATGCCTCGACGGACGTGTTGGCGAAATCGCGAGCGACGGTTCCGACACTCAGCGGATCTTGGTCCAGGGCGACCCATCGTTTGATCGAACCGCCCGCTAGCGCTGCAGAAGAAACCCCCTCCCGAAGATGGCCGGACGCGATGGCGAGCACTTCCACGGATCCCTGTCGCACGGATGCCATTTCGTCGACGCGCCGCGTGAGGAGGTCGCGGCGCTCCCTCACCGCGACCGACGACGAGGCGTTTCTAGTGTACTCGTAGATCGCTCGACCCAGCACGCTTGAAGCCTTTACGCTCTCTGCGGTTTCCGGGCTGCCATAGATAAAATCGAGAAGATGCGCGTCGCCAGAATAACCGCGCGGCTTGTCGAACGACCAACGCGTCAGCGGGTCTTGATGCAGAAATTGCGCGACCGGATGGGCTTGCGCGATTGCGACGACGACGTCCCACACTTCTGGTTGAAAGCGCCGCCGCATCTGATGCAAGGCAACAGTTAGACGCTCGATTATCGCCGCAGGCTCGACAGCAGATCGGAACTGACGGAGTGAGAGGTCAAGAGCAAGAGCGAGTTCGGCTTTGGCAAGCAAGAGATCGCCTGGGTCCGGGGTGGCTACGCCTCTCGTTGCTTCGCGTATTTCGCCAGGCGCCACAAGGCTTTCGCCATCCAACCGCAAGCTCTGTGCCATTTCGAAACCCCGTTGATCCGGAGTTAACTATAATCAACCTCAACTCCGAAGGCGACTGGATTCTGCACGTGATGAGGGTAATTCTGGTGTCTGGCTTATGATTCTCACCATTTAATAGTGCAAAGTAATAGACGAACGGGTCGCAAGTTGCTGCAAGTAACTTTAGGAGGGCGCCGAAGCATGACTTACTTTCGACTATACCTAGACCAAAATCCGCTCGGTCTGTTTGCATGAGTGCATCATACATTGACCTGCCGTCAGGCGGCTCCCCCATAGCCTTTTCATTCGCTGAAGCCTGCAAGTCTCTCGAGACCGAGAATGACGCTGTCCGAAGGCGAGGTTCAAGGCGCGGACTCTGGATGGCGGTTGCGGTTTACGTCGCCTTTGCGGTTCCGGACCAATTGCTCATTCCCGACGTTGCCCCGGTCACCATAGCCGCGCGATTCGTTGTCGCGACGCTTGCGCTCTTCATGTTCGAGCTGTTGTTGCTGGCGAAGGCCAAAACCATCTGGCTTGACGTGACATGTGCCGCGGCGCTGGTTGTTGGCTACGTTGGCTGGCTTTGCCCGGCGATCGCCACGCGCGACACGGCAGCAATGTCGTACTACATGATTTTCGGCGCGATATTCATGATGGGTGCCAACCTCTTCTTCAGTTTCCGCTTCCTGCTTTCCGTCATCACCTCCGGTCTCGTTCTGTGCGCATTTTTCGTCACGATCGAAGCATTCTTCCCGTCTAGCCCGGCCTACAAGCTTGCATTTGGGTTGTTCTACGTTTCGTGCTTCACCTTCACATCCTTCGTCAATTGGCGGCTGACCATCGAGCGTCGGAGCGTCTTGCTGAATGCCGCGGAAGCGCGGCATCAGCACTGGGAGGCGTCAGAACGCGGAAAATCACTACTGGAGCTTTCCCATACCGATTATCTGACAGGTATAGGTAACAGGCGCGCGCTGGATCGGCGGCTCGACGAGTGCTGGCTCGCCTGGAAAAACGACCACCGTAACTTCTCCGTTTTTCTCATAGACGTCGACTTCTTCAAACGCTTCAACGATCGGTACGGACATCAGGAGGGCGACCGGTGCCTGACTGTTATCGCCAAGGCTTTGAAGGCCGTCGTCGAGCCGTCCGGCGGCATGATCGGAAGATATGGCGGCGAGGAGTTTATCGTCGTCATACCGGTCGAATCTCAACGGATGGCTCTGAGCCTGGCCGAAAGGATACGGACCGAAGTCGAGTTTCTTGCCATCGGACACGACGAACGGCCAGATGACAGGGCGATCGTATCGGTAAGTGTGGGTGTCGCCTTCACACGCGAACCAGCAGGCGAAAAAGTCGAGCGGATCGTGCGTGAGGCGGACCTTGCGCTCTATAACGCAAAAGCGAGTGGCCGGAACTGCATCAGATGCTTTGATCCCCTGCTGCCACGGCCGGACGACAATGCCGGAAAGCTTGTTCCGTTGCTCGCCGCCGCAATCGATCGGAACCTCGTATCGCTCGTCTACCAGCCAATATTTGACGTTCACGGCAAGGCCAGAGCTGTTGAGGCGCTTATGCGACTTAGGTTGCCCAACGGCACCGCGGTTTCGCCAAAGGTGTTCATTCCCGTGGCTGAACAAACGGGAGCGATCCTCGAATTGGGTCGATGGGCGATAGAGACTGCATGCCGTGACATCCTGATGACCGACCGCATGGCGACGGTCAGCGTCAACGTGTCGCCCATACAGTTGCGATCACCCGGCTTAGCGGCAAGCGTGGCTGAGATCCTCAGGGAATGCGGTGTTAGCGGTTCGCGCCTGGCGCTCGAAGTCACAGAGGGCCTGGATATGGATATGCGGTCGGAGGTGTTCAAATGCATCGCCGATCTCCGTAACCTCGGCGTCGAGATATGGCTGGACGACTTCGGTTCGGGCTTTGCGGGGTTGTCTTGGCTGCGTGCGATCGACTTCAACACTGTGAAGGTGGATCGAACATTCCTGCACGATTGCTCCAACCCGCGCGGGCTAATGATGCTTCAGGACATGATCTCGCTCATCCGCAACCGAGGGAATACCATTTTGGTAGAAGGTGTCGAAACCGCCGCACAGCTTTCCCTGCTAAGGGAACTCCAGATCGATCGCGTTCAAGGCTATCACCTCGGAATGCCGGTGAGCGCCGAACTCTTGCAAGCGGCCTAGCGAGCAAAGACCATGCCTTCGCTGGCGGGCTGAGACGATCCAACACACGCCGCCCTACCTACGACCTGCTTCCATGGACAAGCAACCATGCGGAGCAGCCCGCAGAACTGCAAATTTGGCACCACCGTGCCCAGTAAAAGTGCACTCCAATCGCCACCGAGGATCGGAGAACACCTTCCAGCCGCAAGAACTGATCAAACCCGATTTCGTCTCAGATATTGGCCGTGCCCCAAGGCGCCCTGGAGCGCGCCCTCGCGGATGATCGACCTGCCGCGGAGCATCGTAAGGACTGGCCACCCTACAACGTCCAGCCCGTGATAAGGCGTATAGTCGGCCCCGTGGTGCAGGATATCGTTGGTTATCGTCACTTGCTTCAGGGGATCCCAGAGCGCGATATCGGCGTCGGAGCCGATCGCGATTGTGCCCTTCTGCGGGTAGAGGCCGTACTGCTTGGCATGGTTCGTCGATGACAGCGCAACGAAGCGGTTGATGTCGATACGGCCCTTGCTGACGCCTTCGGAAAACAGGATGGGGAGCCGCGTTTCGACGCCCGGAATGCCGTTCGGTATCCAACGGAAATGGCGTTTGCCTTTCTCGTTCAGCTTACCGCTGTCATCATCATAGCGAAATGGGCAGTGATCGGAGGAAAAGAGCTCGAACGTGCCGCTCTGCAGCCCTTCCCAACAGGCCTCCTGACTTTCCTTGTCGCGCGGTGGCGGCGAGCAGACGAACTTCGCGCCTTCCAGTTCGGCGGCATCGAGATCATCGGCGGTCAGAAGCAAATATTGCGGGCAGGTTTCACCGGCCACCTTGCTGCCCCTCTTGCGTGCCCGCTCGATTTCTTCCATCGCCTGGCGATTCGAGACATGGACGATAACGATCGGCGTGCCGACGATTTCGGCGAGCGAAAGGGCGCGATGCGTCGCTTCGCGCTCCGCGGCAACGGGCCGGCTCAGCGCGTGGAATTTCGGGGCGAGCTCGCCATTCTGTTCATGCTTTCCGATGAGGTATCGGATCGCATCCTCGTTTTCGCAGTGAACCATGACGAGCGCACCCGATTGTCTGGCGCTATCGAGCGTGTCGAGGATCTGGTCGTCCCGTAGGCGAAGGTTCTCATAGGTCATGAAGACCTTGATCGATGTGTATCCATCCTCGACGAGCGCCGGCAGTTCCTGACCTAGCACATAGGATGTCGGATCAGTCACGACCAGATGAAACGAGACGTCGATATAGCACTCGCCCTCGGCCTTCGCATGGTAGGTCTTCAGCGATTCACGCAGCGTCGTGCCCTTCTCCTGCATACAGAAGGTCAGAACCGTCGTATTGCCGCCAAACGCCGCCGAGAGCGTGCCGCTCGCGAAGTCGTCGGCCATGACGATGCCGTCGCCGGATGGCTGGGCGAGATGGACATGGCTGTCGATCCCACCCGGCATCACATAGAGCCCTGAGGCATCGATGATTTCGTCCGCGCCATCAAGGGAGGCCGCAAGTGCTACGATTTTCCCGTTGTGAATGCCGACATCGCTTCGAAATGTATCACTGGCGGTGACGACGGTGCCGTTCTTGATGATCGTGTCGAAATGCATTCAGGCAGCGCCCCTCTTCTGATCAGCGAGAATGTCATCGAGCGCAGCGGTCAGCCGGTCTACCTCGTCGATGGTGTTGTAGTGAACCATGGAGACGCGCACGGCACCGTTATATTGCGGCAGCCCGACATGATCGCCGAGGCGGCGCGCGTGAAAATCTCCGAACCGGATCGCGATCTTGTGGGCATCCATCGCCTTGCAGATATCTTCAGAATTCCGGCCCTCGAAGACAAAGCTAATGGTCGGAATGCGCCTGCCGTTGCGGTTGGCTGTCTCGCCGATAATGCGGCAATCATTGCGGCTGCGCAGATAGGACAACAGACGCTCCGTCAGCGCATTCTCCTGGACGGTGATCGCTTCGAACGCGGCCAGCATCAGCTCGCGCGGCGAACCCTTAGAACCGGCTTTCGCGCCGAGCTCGCAAAGATAATCGACGATCCCGGTCACCGCGTAGGCAAGCTCATAATTCGGATTGCCCGGCTCCAGCTTGCCCGGCACCTTATCGCGGCCATAGAAGAAGTGGTAGAGCGGATCGAGCTCCAAGAGATGCTCGTACTTTCCGTACATCATCGCGTAATGCGGACCGTAGGTCTTGTAGAAGCTGAAGACGTAGTAATCGACATCCATGGCCTGAACGTCGACGGCGCGATGCGGAGCATAGGCGACGGCATCGACGCAAATGCGAGCCCCATGCGCGTGGACGGCCTCGGCGATTTCGGCGATCGGGTTGATCGCGCCCAGAATGTTGGAAACATGCGTGACGCAGACGAGCTTCGTCTTCTCCGTCAGCAGCGGCCTGAGATCGGCAATATCGAGTTCGTAGGTCGTCGTGTCGAGCGGCCAGAACTTGATGACGACGCCCATGTCCCGCAGGCCGTCCCAGGGGCCGATATTCGACTCATGGTCGGAGATCGTCACGACGATCTCGTCGCCTGCCGAAAGCTGGCTGCGCATCGAGCGCGCCAGGTTTTGCAGAAGCACCGTCGTCGAGCTGCCGAACACGATCTCTTCGGGGCGCGAGGCATTGACGAGGTGCATGGCGGCGACGCGACTATCCATCAGAGCCTTGGCAGCCTGCTGCGAGACATCATAGCTGCCGCCAATCTGGACGTTCTTGTCGTAGAGGAATGTGTTGATCCGCTCGACGGCGCGCTTCAGGATCTGCGAGCCGCCGGCATTGTCGAAAAACACCCAGCCATGGTCGAGACCGGGAAACTGGCTCCGGACGAAATCGATGTCGAGTTGGGGTTGCGCTTCCATGGTGGTCCTCCGGAACCTTGTCTTTTCTTGTCAGTGATTGAGAACGGCGCGCAGGAAACTTCTCGTGCGTTCCTCGCGCGGATTGTCGAAAATCTCCGCCGGCGTACCGGCCTCGACGATGCGGCCGCCGTCCATGAAGATCACGCGGTCGGCGACCTGGCGGGCAAAACCCATCTCGTGGGTGACGACGATCATGGTCACGCCGGTGCCGGCAAGCTTGCGCATGACGTCGAGAACTTCGCCGACCATTTCCGGGTCGAGCGCCGATGTCGGCTCATCGAAGAGCAGCACGCGCGGCTCCATGGCGAGCGCCCGGGCAATTGCCACGCGCTGCTGTTGGCCGCCGGACAGCTGTTCCGGATATTTGTCGGCCTGTTCGGTGATCCCAACGCGGGCAAGCAGTTCCTTCGCCTTGCGCGCCGCTTCCTCGGGCGGCGTGCCGCGCACGCGCATCGGCGCGATCATGATGTTCTTCAGGACGCTCAGATGCGGAAACAGGTTGAACGACTGGAAGACCATGCCGACTTCGGCCCGCACTTGGGCCAGGTTCCTGCCGCGTTCGACCTTGATGCCATCCACCTCGATGCGGCTTTCGCCGGAGAAACTTTCGAGGTGATTGATGCAGCGGATCAGCGTGGATTTGCCCGAGCCGGAGGGTCCAATGACACAGACCACCTCTCCTTCGGCAATCGACAGGTCGATGCCGTGCAACACCTGGAAGTCGCCGTAGGATTTGTTGAGTTTCTGGATGTTGACGATGGTTTTCATCTGCGCCTCCCTGCACTGAAGCGTTTTTCGAGGCGGGCAACGACAATGACCATCGGCCAAAGGAAGGCGATATAGATGACGGCGGCGCCGATCAGCGGTGACGGATTGGCCGTCAGCGCCTGGGCCTGGGTTGCCTGCTTGAGAAGATCGGGCATCGCCACCACGGAGGCGAGCGCCGTATCCTTCATCACATTGATGCAGTTGTTGGTGAGCGGCGGAATGACGATCTTGATCGCCTGTGGCAGGATGATCTCGGCCATCATATGCCGGTAGGAAAGGCCGAGCGCCTCCGATGCCTCGAATTGCCCGCGTGGGATCGCCTCGATACCGGCACGGAAGATCTCGGCCGTGTAAGCCGTCGAGACCAGCGTCAGCGCGCTGACTGCCGAGACGAAAGGCGAGAGCCGGATGCCGACGAATGGCAGGGCATAGTAGATGACGATCAGCAGAACGAGCAGCGGGATCGAGCGGAAGATATCGATATAGATCTTGGCGAGAGCCTGGATCGCTGGATGCCCGTAAAGGCGCAGCAATGCCAGGATCAGCCCGCCGATCAGGCCGCCGATAATGCTGACCACGCCAAGCTCGAGCGTGATCCACAGGCCGGACAGCAGCAAGGGAAAGGATCGCTCCAGCACCGCTAGATTGAAGAAGGTCGTGAAAATATCCATTGAGAAACCGATCAGTCGTTTCGGGGCGGATGACGGGCGAACCCGTCATCCGTATCCTTGACCATCCGGCCTTATTTTGCGGCAGGCATGTCCGCGACCTTCACGGTCGAAGTCGTGTCTTCGGCCTTGGCGCCGAACCAGGTTTCATGCAGCTTGGCGATGAAACCCTCGCCCTTCAGCGTCGTGATCACGTCGTTGACCTCTTTGGCCAGCGGATCGCCCTTGTTGAACATGATCGAGTATTTCTCGCCGGTCGGAATGCGCTCGACGACTTTGATCTCCGGCTTGTCCTTGACGTAGTACTGGAGCGCCGGGATGTCGCTGATATATCCGTCAATGCGGCCGGCCGCGAGATCGAGCATTGCCGGCTGCAGGCCTTCGAAGCGGCGGATTTCGCCGAGGCTGTACTTGGCGGTGTTGTTGGTTGCCCACATGTCGCCCGTCGAGCCGGTATCGACGCCGACAACCTTGCCGCTCATTCCCTTCAGGTCCTTGATGCCGCCTGCGGCCATGACCGTCAGCGACTGGTCGCTGTCGTAATAGGGCTGGGCGAAGCTGACCGATTCGAGACGCTTCTCGGTGATGGTGATCGACGAGACCGCCATGTTGATGCGGCCCGACTGAACGGCCGAGAACAGCCCGTTGAACGGAATGTTGACGAACTCAACCGACTTGTTGAGGCGCTTGGCGATCTCGGTGACGAGATCGACCTCGAACCCGACAGTCTTACCGGACTCGTCCTGAAACTCCCACGGGACATTGCCGATATTGGCGCCGACGTTAAGATCTGCGGCATGGGCAGCGGCCCCCGCAAGCGCCAAGACGCCCGAGAGCATGACAGTCTTCAAAATCGAAAAACGACGCATTTTAGGTTCCCCTTGTTTTGTACTGCGCATTTTTGCTATTGGTCTAACCGGTCTGACCAGTCAGGCCAAATCAAGCACGGTCTATTGTCATTTGCAAGCGACTGATGGATTTAAATGCTGGGACAATCCGGGTGACGTCACCCAACATGCCGAGAGAATGGAAAGAATGCTCAACAGGACATTGGTACCGCAATCGGCGGCACGCCTGATACAGGACATGATCCAGAGCGGAGAGCTCGCCGCAGGCGAGAAGATTCCGTCCCAACGCGAGTTTTCCACCAAGCTCGGCATCAGCCGTGCGTCGCTTCGCGAGGCTCTGCTGACGCTTGAAACGCTCGGCCTCATCAAGACGGAAGCCGGCCGGGGAACCTTCGTCGCCGAACGCGGCAGCGCCGCAAACAGCGGTATGGCGCCATGGCGCTACTCCGACAGCTACTCGGTTTTCGATGTCTTCCAGACCCGCATCATGCTCGAAGGTAACATCGCCGCGCTTGCCGCGGGCCGGCTGACCGGCAATCAGCTGCAAGCGATGGAAGCGGCGACCAAGCAGATGGAGGATTGCTGGGCGAAACAGGATCTGCTCGCGAATGTCGAGGCAGACCTCGAGTTCCACGCGGTCATTGCGTCCGCCTGCAGCAATGCGATGATGCGTGCGCTGTACCAGGTGGTCCGCGAACAATTGACCGAGACGCAGCGCCAGCCGATCCCGATCACCGAGCCCGCCCGCATGAAGGCATCGATTGCCGAACACCGGCGGATCATTTCGGCACTACGCGACAACGACCCCGTTCGCGCTCGCCAAGAAATGGAAAACCACGTCCTGAATACCGCCCGCTGTGCGGGCCTTAATCCCTGAGAATCCGGGAATGCTGTCACGCCCGTCAACCCGAATTGCGTATTACTGACGATACAAATCATGGCCACAGCCACCAGTCGCCTTCTCAAGAATGCCGAAAAGATATCAATCACGCGCGACCATCCGACCAGCATAGCAGTTAGGCTCCGCGGTCGAGAATGATGTGACTCAGGACGGCTTCGGGCGTTCCAACTCGGAAAGGCCGCGCTCGACCAGCGAAGGGTGCGCAAGTACGGGCGTTTCGGGGCGATGACCGACAAGTGCACCGACTGGAAGCTATGGTCGAACCCGGCCCGACGCGCAACAACCGCCAAGAATGGTGGCGTGATCCACTATTCCGATATCACCTTGGATTGGGGATATACCCCCTACTCCCATCAAGGAGCGTCCTTGTGTAGGAATGCTGGACTCCACCCTCTAGTAGCTGCTCACGCGTTGCGATCTCCACGAAAACGCCATCCTGCATGACAGCCACGCGGTTGCAGAGATGCGCGATGACAGCCATGTCGTGGCTGACGAGAATGTAGGTCAGCTTCGATCGCTCTCGCAGATCCTTCAACAGATTGAGAATTTCGGCCTGGATGGAGACATCGAGCGCCGATGTCGGTTCGTCGAGCAAGAGAATCTTCGGCTCGAGGATAAGCGCACGAGCAATCGCGACGCGCTGCCGCTGCCCGCCGGAGAGCTGATGCGGGAAGCGATGACGGAAGCCGGGCGGCAGGCCGACGTCGCGCAGCACCTGCTCGATACGCTCCTGCCTGCGATCCAGCCCATGGATCTCGAGAGGCTCCAGCAGCGTGCGGCCGATCGTATGGCGTGGATGCAGGGAGCCGAACGGATCCTGAAACACCATCTGTTGTTTGGCGAGTTGGGCGCGCGAACGCTTCGGGCCGACCACGTCGCCGTCGATCGAAACAGAACCGCTCCATTCCTTGATGCGCCCCGCCAGCGCGCCGAGCACCGTCGACTTGCCGCATCCGCTCTCGCCAACAAGGCCGAATGTCTCGCCGGGCGCGACCTCGAAGGCGACGCTTTTGACGACCTGCTTGAAATCATTGCCGCTGCCGAAGGACACGGCGAGATCGTTTACCGATATGATGGACATGTCACGCCTCCGCCCAGCTTGCCTGACGCTTCAGCACTTCCAGCCGATCCCTGGGGCGGTCGAGACTGGGCAGCGCCTCAAGCAGGCCGCGTGTGTAGGGATGGGTTGCTTCGTCGAGCCTGGAGGCTTCGATTGTTTCCACGATCCGGCCCGCATACATGATGATGACGCGGTCGCAGAAGCTCTTCACGAGGTTGAGGTCGTGGGAGATGAAGACAAGGCCGATGTTGCGTTCGGTGATCAGGTCGTCGAGGATCGACAGCACCTGCTGGCGCACCGTCACGTCAAGTGCCGAGGTCGGCTCGTCGGCGATGATCAGCGATGGCGAGGAGATCAGCATCATCGAGATCATGATGCGCTGGCCCATGCCGCCCGAGACCTCGTGCGGATAGCGGTTGAAGACGCGCTGCGGGTCGCGGATATTCACCCGCTCCAGCATGGCGAGCGTACGCTCGCGCGCCGCCTTCTTGCCAAGGCGCTCGTGCAGGATGACGGTCTCGGCGATCTGCTCGCCGACGGTCATGACGGGATTGAGCGAATATTTCGGGTCCTGCAGGATCATCGAGATCCGGCTGCCGCGGATCGCGCGCATCGCGGCTTCGCTGGCAGCCAGGAGATCGACGTCCTCAAAGCGCAACTCATCGGCAACCACGCGGGCCGTGCCCGGCTGCAGCCGCATGATCGCGCGCCCGGTCGTGCTCTTGCCGGAGCCGGATTCGCCGATGATGCCTACCTTCTCGCGGCCGACATCGAAGCTTACATTCTTGACGGCGTTGACCACGCCGGACAGCGTCGGAAATTGCACCGACATGTTCTTGACCGAGAGGATCGGTTTTGACTGTTCAGGCATTGCGGGGATCCATGATGTCGCGCAGTCCGTCGCCGAGCAGGTTGAAGGCGAGACTGACCAGGAGAATGGCGATGCCGGGAACCGTCGTCAGCCACCAGGCGTCGAGGAGATATTGTCGGCCGGAGGCCGCCATTGCGCCCCATTCGGGCATCGGCGGCTGTGCGCCAAGCCCGAGGAAGCCAAGACCGGCGGCCGTCAGGATGACGCTCGACATGTTGAGCGTCAGGCGGATGATGATCGACGGCGCGCAAAGCGGCACAATATGGCGAAACAGGATTCGTCCCATGCCCGCGCCCTGCAACTCGGCCGCAACAACGAAATCGGCGGCGCGGAACGTCAGCGTTTCGGCGCGCGCCAGACGCGCGATCGGTGGCCAGACGGTGAGCGCGATGGCGATGACGGCATTTTCGATCCCGGGACCAAGGGCTGCGGAGAAGGCAAGCGCCAGAACGAGACTTGGGAAGGACAGGAAGATATCGGTGATGCGCATCAAGACGACATCGACCCAGCCGCCGAGATAGCCGGCGGTCGCCCCGATCGCAAAGCCGATGGGCGCCACGATGACCGTTACCAGGATGCTGATGTAGAGCGTCGTGCGCGCGCCGTAGACGAGGCGCGAATAGACGTCGCGGCCGAATTCGTCGGTGCCGAACCAGTTCGTAGATGATGGCGGCTTCAGCGCCATGGTCAGATCCTGGAGGATCGGATCATGATTGGCGAGCAGAGGCGCGAAGGTCGCGATCAAAACCAGCAGCAGCACGACGACGAAGCCGGCGAATGCCAATGGGTTGGCGATCAGGTTCAGCCACAGGACATAAGCCTTGTGCAGTCGCGCCTGACGTGTCGAGGAGAACTCCTCGTTGATCAGCCAATTGTGCAGATCGTTGAAATAACGTGTCGCCATGATGTCACCGGGTACGCGGATCGAGGAACCGATAGGTCAGGTCCGACAGGAGGTTGATGGCAATCGAGATGATGCCGATGAGAAGCACGCTGCCGAGCACCGCGTTCATGTCGGCGAAGAACAGCGCCGACGTCAGGTACTGGCCGAGGCCGGGCCACGCGAAAACCGTCTCGATCAGCACCGTGCCGTCGAGCAGGCCGCAATAGGCGAGAGCCACTATCGTCAACAGCTGTACGCGGATGTTGCGAAACGCATGGCGCCAGACGATCGCCCGCTGGCCGAGACCCTTGGCCTTGGCGGTCAGCACATACTCCTGCCGCAACTGCTCGAGCATGAAGCTGCGGCTCATGCGGCTGAGATAGGCCATCGCGGCATATCCGAGGATCAGCGCGGGGCCGCGACATGCAGCAGGGCATCCCGGAACACCCCCCATTCACCGGCGATGATGGCGTCGACAAGGATGGAATTGGTCGGCCCTTCGACCAGCCCCTCATTATAGACGTCGAGGCGGCCGCTGCCGGGTATGATGCCGAACTTTGCGTAGAAGACAAGGATGACGATGGTGCCCAGCCAGAAGATCGGCGTCGAGTGGCCGAGCAGGCCGACGACACGCGCCAGGTGATCGACCCAGGTGCCTTTGCGCACAGCGGAAATGATGCCGAGCGGGATACCGAAGCCGGCGCCGATGATTGTTGCGAGCGTGGCGAGTTCCAGCGTTGCCGGAAAGACGCGAGCGAGATCGCTGGCGACGGGGTTCTTCGTCACATGCGACTGGCCGAAATCCAGGTGCGCGACATTGCCGAGATAGGTGGCGAACTGCACATAGAGCGGCTGATCCAGCCCCATTTCCTTGTAGACGCGCTCATAGGTCTCGTGATCGGCCTGGTCGCCGATCACGGCAATAACCGGATCGGCGGGTACCATGCGGCCGACAACGAAGGTGATCACGAGCAGGCCGAGCAGCGTTGTCAGGATGACGGCAAAGGATGCCGTCACCTTGCGCAGCGCGCCAAGCGCCGCCCGTGCGCCTACCGGCGCGTTTCCAGATGTCTGTGAGATACTCACGTCATTCTCCTCGACAGGAAGGGCTTATTCGCCCTTCGAGACGGTGTCCCAACGGGTGAGCCAGGTCGAATGACCGACATAGCCCTTGACTTCTTTGCGTACCGCCTTTGCGTCCGTGCGCTGGAAGGAGGTGATGAGAGCCGGCGAAGCGTCCATATAGGCCTTGTTGATCTTGGCGTAGAGATCGGCGCGCTTCTGCTGGTCGGTCTCGTGCGCTGCAGCCGTGACCATGTCCTGGATGTCCTTCGGAACCTCCCAGGCGGATCGCCAGGCGATCAGGCCGGAGAGTTTCGCATCGTCGGCATTGTTGGGGTTCGTGGCATAGGACGCCAGAACCGCATGCGGATCGGGCAGGCGTTCGCCGGTGCGCGCCGAGAATATCTCGAATTCGCGGTTGCGGAACTTGCCAATGTGATCGCCGCCCTGCAGGTCGAGCTTGATGCCGGCCTTGGCAGCATTGGCCTGCAGCGACTGCGCGACTTCGTATTCGGGCGTCACGGGCGTTGCGTAATAGACCTTGGAGAAACCGTCGGGATAGCCGGCCTCCGCCAGCAACTGCTTGGCCTTGTCGATATCGAGCTTGTACGGGTTCTCGGTGCTGGCGCCGGGCAGACCGCCCGGAATGATCGTCTGCTGCTTGATGCCGTAGTATTTCATGACGGTGTTAGCGAGGCCGTCATAGTCGATGAGATAGCGAAAAGCCTCGCGGACCTTCGGCTTAGAGAGGATCTCGTCCTTCTGGTTGAGCGCCAGATAGTAGAAGCCGAAGCCCGGCGTCTTCTGGATATCGGCCTTGCCGCCGGCTTCGATCGCCGCCAGATCGGTGGAGGACAGACGCGTCGCGACGTCGACGTCGCCGGCTTCCAGCTGCAGACGCTGGCCTGATGATTCAGGCATATGGCGAAGGATGACCCGGCGCATCTTCGGCGCGCCCTGCCAGTAATCCTTGAAGGCCTCGGCGATCAAGAGGTCGTTGACGCGCCAGGTCCTGAGCGAATAGGGGCCGGATCCGGCATCGTTGGTCTGCAGGAATTCGCGCCCCATGTCGCCAGTCTTCTCGTTTTTGGCGAGAAGCTGGCTGTCGAGGATCGAGGTCGAGAAGCTGGCGAGCGAAAAGAGGATCAGGTTCGGGTTCCAGACCTCAGGCGTCTGCAGCACGACGGTCGCATCGTCGGTCGCCTTGATCAGCTCATCGACATTCTTGTCTGTGATCCCCCACTGGCGGAGATCGACCGAAGGCGCCAAGCCGAGCTTCACCAGACGGCGCAGCGACCACTCGACATCCTTGGCGGTCAGCGCATTGCCGGAATGGAAGGTGACGCCGGAGCGGATCTTGAAGGTGAAGGTCTTGCCGTCGTCGGATACCGTCCAGCTTTCGGCGATGCCCGGCTGCGGCTTGGTGATGTCGTCGGCGGAGAGCACGATGAGCCGCTCATAAAGGTTGGCGACGATTTCCGCCGATTCCAGCTGGTTGAGCTCGTTCGGGTCCAGTCCGCGCATGGAGGACATGTTGGTGGCGATCACCAGTTGGTCCTTGGGCGTTGCCGCCTGCACTGCGAGCGGCATGGCAAGCGTCGATGCCACCACAGCCGATGCCATCAGAAAACTGCGTCTTTTCATCGTCCTATCTCCTCCCTGGTGCGCCGGACCTCGCCCCGAACGCGAATTTTCATATCGACATCGATGTGAAATCTGGTATATCAGATCTCACAAAGCGATTTTGCCGTCAACGGGGGAATTTTCGGAACATGCAAGAAGAGGCATCGACGCAGCCTGGCGCAGACCGCATCGAAAAGATCGACCCGCGTTTTCTGACGACATTGCGCGACCATGTGCACAAGACGCTGCGCACCGCGATCCTCTCCGGCCGCTTCGCGCCGGATGAACGCGTCAACGAGCGCCAGCTCGCAGAGCAGCTCGGCGTCAGCACGACACCCATCAAGGAAGCCCTGCGTCAGCTTGAAACCGAAGGGTTGGTCGAGACGCTGCCGCGCCGCGGTGTGTTGATCCGCTTCAATGCCGGCTGGGCCGAAGAGATGATCCTGGCGCGCGCCGCGCTGGAATCTATGATCGCCCACCTTGCCGCCAAGCGCATCGAAAAGGCCGAGGCCGGCAAGCTGGACGATATCGTCGCACTGATGCGCAAGGCGACCGAAGACGGAGTAGCCGACGACCTAATTTCGCTGAACGAGACGTTTCACGAGCAGATCCACATCGCCTCGCGATGCCAGTATCTCTCGCGCATGATCGAACGACAGCAGTTTTACGACGGCAGCATCCGCCGCGTCATCCATTCCGATCCGCTCGAGCGCGGCAAAGCGCTGGCCGAACATGCCGCGATCGCCGCCGCCATCATCTCCAACGACAGCGACAAGGCCGAGCGCGTAATGCGCGACCACGTCGTCCGTTCCGGCGAAACCTACCTCAACATCGTGTTCAAGAAGAAGGAGGACATCTGACGTGACCGAGGCAATGGAAAAGATCCGCAAGGCCCTGACGGGCATATCGGGTGTGCCCGTGACCCCCTACAAAGCGGATGGCAGCGTCGACATCGCCAAGCTCTCGGCTCTGATCACCCGCCTCGCCCACGCGCGTGTCCACAATTTGATGGCGGCCGGCAACACCGGTGAATTCTTCACCCTGACCATGGACGAAGTGCGCGCGGTCCACACCGCGACGATCAAGGCAGCCGACGGCAAATCGCTTGTCAGCGCAGCTGTTGGGCGTTCGCTGACCGAAGCCAAAGCGCTTGCCCGCGATGCCATCGCCGAAGGAGCCGACGCGATCATGGGCCATCATCCGATGGACCCGTTCGCTGGACCGAGCTACCAGGCCCGGTACTTCCTCGAGCTCGCCGATGCCAGCACCGTTCCCGTCATCGCCTATGTACGCAGCGACACCTTCTCCGTCGCCGACTTCCGCAAGCTCGCGCTGCACCCGAACATCGCCGGCATCAAGTTTGCCTCCGGCAATCTCATGCTGCTAGCCGAAGTGATCCGCGCCACCAGGGACGCACCGGCGATCTGGGTCTGCGGCCTTGCCGAGGGCTGGGCCCCGGCCTTTTACGCGATGGGCGCCCGTGGCTTCACCTCCGGCCTCGTCAATGTTTTCCCCGAGCGCTCGCACGCTATCCACCAGGCGCTGGAAACGGGCGACTACGCCGCTGCCCGCGCGCTCATCGACGATATCGCCGGCTTCGAGGCGCTGCGCACCAAATACCTCAACGGCGCCAATGTCACCGTCGTCAAGGAAGCGCTCGGCATGCTTGGAACCGAAGTCGGCCCCGTTCGCGTGCCCGGTGTCGAGAGCCTGACCGAAGCCGAGCGCGCCGACCTGCGCGCCATCGTCGACAACGTCGCCGAAAAGAGCCGCGCGGCCTGAGGAACATCCCATGCACATCACTGGCATCAAGACCTACATGCAGCGCGTGGACGATCGCCCTCGCCTACTTCTCAAGATCGAAACCAGCGAAGGTATTTCCGGTTGGGGCGAATGCTACAACCACGGCCCGGACTGGGCACTGCCGCCGCTTCTCGACTACCTTTTCCACCAGATCGAGGGCGAGGATCCCCGCCGCGTGGAATTCCTCGTCCTCAAGCTCAACCAGCAATGCCGCTTTCCGCCGGGCGCGCTTGGCCTCGCGGCAATTTCGGCGATCGACCACGCGCTCTGGGATATCGCCGGCAAGGCCGCCGGCCTGCCCGTCTACATGCTGCTCGGCGGAAATGTTCGCGATCGCGTCAAGGTCTATTGCGGCGTCTACACCGCACCCGACCCTGAAGCCGCGCGTGACCAGTCGCTCGAACTGAACGAGAAATACGGCTACACCGCCTTCAAGCTCAGCCCCTATCGCCGCGATCTTCATTCCGGCCGTTGGGGCGAACTGGTCAAGGAGACGGGTGACTGGTTCGGAAAGATCCGCGAGATCACGCCATCGCACTTCGACTATGCCTTCGACGCACACGCGAAGATTTTCGAACCCTACCAGGCCGTTCAACTGGCCGCCGCCATCGCGCCGAATGATCCCTACTTCTACGAGGAGCCGATCCGGCCGGAACACATCCCGGCCTGGGCAGAGTTGAAGTCGAAGGTCACCGTCCCACTGGCAACCGGTGAATCGCTCTATTCGCGCTTCGAGTTCCTGTCGCTGCTGTCTGCACGTGGCGCCGATATCATCCAGCCGGATATCTGCGTGGTCGGTGGGGTCAGCGAAATGCGGCGCATCGCGGCGATCGCGGAAGCTCACTACGTGACGGTCGCACCGCATAACCCGATGGGCCCGCTTGCGACCGCGGTGAACATCCACTTCTGCGCGGCCCAGCCAAACTTCAAGGTGCTGGAGTTCAAGCCGCACGTCCACGCGCCGTGGGCAGCCGACCCCTACATGCCCGTTGACGGCCACATGGAGCTGCGCCCGGATCGGTCTGGCTGGGGCCTCGAGATCGACGAGAAGGCGCTGCAGACGGAGGACTACATTCACTGGGAGCGGAAGATCACCCGCAAGCCCGATGGATCGACGGCCTATCCTTGATAGCTCGTGCGTCTGGCTGCGGTAAGCGAATGCGCCGCAGCCAGCGATTTTGTTCCAAAGGGATCTGCCCTATTCAGACGGGCCAAGCGTTTCGTAAGAACGGATTAGCATCGGAACCTGCCTTCCCCTCTTTGACGGCTTTGCGCCCGACGCGGACATCACCATACGCTCGCCGGTCCCGCCTGTGAAAAGCCACACCGAAGAGCGCCATATACCTAGTGCCTCGTGTGCAGCATCCGTCGCGGCACTATTTTTCGGGCAGGCCAGCCTTGACCAAGGCCGAAACCTGCCGATCGATCACGGTAGGCTCGATGTTGAAGGTCATGTCCCTCCACCGTGCCGCCGTGTACCATGGTTGTTGCGCAAGCACCTTGCCAATTTCCCTGTGAGCATCATCGGGCTTGCCAAGATTGACGAAGTTGATCGCCCGTAGCAGCGGAACGCCGACGAAGAAATCCACAGTGCCATCTATAAGCTTCGCAGACTCCGCATAGCGCTCCTTGTCGGTAAACACGAACGCCTTCATGCTCAGATAGTAGGGCGCATTGTTGGGGTCGCTCCGTAGCGCGAAGTCCGCTAGCTCGATCGCTTTGTCGGTAAGGCCGTGCCATCTGTAGGCGCTGGAAAGATCGCCGATCAGGAAGGCGTCGCCGGGTGAAAGCGCCATCACCTCTTGGGCGCTTTGAAGCGACTTGTCGAATTTGCCCTCGTGGGCATTCACATAGCTAAAGGACCAAAGACCGCTCTTTTTCGCATCCGGTCCGAGACTGGGGCGAGCTAAGGTCTCGTTCAGTATCGCCGAAGCCTGTTGCCAATGCTGCTCGGGAGTTTGGTCATAGCCATAGTTGGCGGCCAGCACGTTGTCCCATGCAAGGCCAAACATCAAAAGGGCGGAATCAGGGAATCTCTTGAGGCCCTCTTCTATGATCTCCCTTGCCTTGACCAGGCTCCGGGGGTTGTATTGCTGAAAGTAGAAGTTCGAGCGCAGGAAGTAGTCGTACTCGGCGAGCTTTGGCGTGTCTTTCTCCCAAACTTTTCTGTATTCGCTCTCATACATCTTGCCGCGCTGGCCGCCGACGGTGGCGACGATACGCTCTACGACCTGATCCTGGAGGGCGAGCGGATCGGTGCCCACCTTGTCAAGTTTTTCCGCCCAGACATGTTCCCCTGTCTGCGCATCGGTGAGCTGGGCCGTGATGCGAAGCCTGTCTGCTTCTTTCCAGATGCCGCCCTCGATCACATAGGCAACACCCAGATCACGACCGATCTGGCGAACGTCCGTCCTCTTGTCCTTATAGGCGTATGTGGCGCTTCCCGACATCACCTTGAGCTCGGACACGCCTGTAAGCATCGAAATCAGATCGTTCGTCATTCCGTCGCTGAAGTAGTCGAGCTTGGGATCGCCGCTCATATTCTGGAATGGCAGAACTGCGATAATCGGCACGCCCACCCGATCTGTCACGGAAGACGTGATTGCGGAAATTCTCAGGCCAGACAACGGCACCGCCCACAAGATCAGGCCACTAGCGGCCATCGTTGCAAAGAGGCCTGCCAGAACGATCACAGGAGCCATCCGTCGATTGACCGACGACCGCCTTGACGGTTGGCCATCCATCCTCACCCGATAGCAGTCCACCCGCTCGGATATGTTCTTGACCTTCTGGGCTCCCATCGCCTCGAAGCTGAAGGCGAGCTTCTTCTCGACCTCTTTTGCCACTTTCGCTGATACCCAAATGCCGCCAGGTTCAGCGAGCTGCTCAAGACGAGCGGCGATATTGACCCCTTCGCCAAACCGGTCCTGCCCCTCCACGATGACCTCGCCGAGGTTGACGCCGATCCGAACACGCAGAGCTCGTTCCTCGGGTAAATCGCCGTTGCGTTCGGCTAGGGTCAGCTGAAGGGTTACCGCACATTCCACTGCCTCGCCGACAGAAATGAATTCCGCCAGCAGGCCATCGCCCATGAGCTTGAAAATGACTCCATGATACTTGGAGATGGTAGGCTCGAACACTTCTCGCAAGCTCGCTTGCAAGCGTTCATGAGTTCCTGTCTCGTCACGCTCCATCATCGCGGAATATCCCACGACATCGGCTGCGAGGATGGCGGCGAGCTTGCGGTCCATCGGCAATCCTACAGGCCGACAGCACGGCCTCTCCCGAATGAAAGATTGACCTCTGCGCGCTGACTGTCAACGTGCCGAACATCAAGGCGTTGCCTGCATCAGGCAGATGAAGCCGACAACGGTCCCGACTATTCGACACCGCCAGCGCCCTCGCCTCATATCCATTTAAGGTGGTGGGATGTTTGGGTCATCGCTGAAGCCCTACTCGCAAAGCTGTCCGCGCAGCGCGAGCGTGGAAGAGGTTGGCTACCCCTGACGCCATCAGAATAAGCACACGACGATGGGTAGGATCGCTGCCGATCGCCTTGGAGTTCGCGGCTCGCAGTCCTTTCTGCCAAACTGAATCCTCAGCGAGCAATGCGCGTCGACAGGACGATAGATGATAGGGTGCGGTCGACCCCATCGATCGAGCCTATATCGTCGATGACTTGATCAAGCTCTGAGATCGATGGTGATGCTATGATTGCGATCAGGTCAAATGTTCCGCTCACCGAATGAAGATCGGTCACGGCTTTCATCCTGTCGAGAGCAGACGTGACTTGCGAGAGCGACTTCGGCGCGATCGTGATCAGTATGTGAGCCCTAACGAGCCCGGATGAATATTCATCGCTTAGCCTGACCGAATACCCGGCAATGACCCCATTTTTCTCCAGACGCTCCAAACGAGACTGCACCGTCGTTCTCGATAGAGAAAGCCGGTTTGCGATCGTCGCGATCGGCATTCTAGCGTTCTCACGCAGCACCTCGAGCAGTTCCCGGTCCTTGTCAGATAGCTTCATCTTCGGCTCGTCTTTTTGTCCAGAGATATCGTCAGAATGCATATTTATTTACGCCAGAAAGCACAATTCGTCTCTATGAATCGCGAACCCTTCGAGTGAATTTATAAAAACCTTATAGGCAGAACGAGGGGAATCTTATGAAGGAAATTGTTGTCATCGGTGCGGGTAAAATCGGGGGTGCCATCGCCTCAATGCTTGCAGAGACGGGCGACTACCAAGTGCTTGTGACCGACCGCGATGAAAAGCAGCTCGCAAAGATCGACAGGCATCAGGCGATCAGCACCGCGACCGTAGACATCGCCGACAAGAAGGCGCTGGTTGAGGCGTTGCGTGGCAAGTTCGCCGTTTTGTCCGCAGCGCCGTTCAATCTCACGGGCAACGTCGCGGAAGCCGCGCTCGAAGCCTCGGTCCACTATCTCGACCTGACGGAAGATGTGGCGACTACCAAGAAGGTCGAAGAGCTCGCGAAAGGTGCCAAGGTCGCATTCATTCCGCAGTGCGGCCTCGCTCCCGGCTTCATCTCGATTGTTGCAAACGATCTGTCAAAGCGGTTCGACACCTTGGACAGCGTGCGCATGCGCGTCGGCGCATTGCCACAATATCCATCGAATGCGCTCAACTATAATCTGACCTGGAGCACGGACGGGCTGATCAACGAATACATCGAGCCCTGCGAAGCCATCGTTGAAGGTAAGCTCGTTACCGTTCCAGCCATGGAAGAGCGCGAAGAATTCTCGCTAGACGGCGTCACCTATGAAGCCTTCAACACATCAGGCGGTCTCGGCACGCTCGCCAAGTCGCTGGAAGGACGTGTGCGTACGATGAATTACCGCACGATCCGATACCCTGGCCACCAGGCGATCATCAAGGCTCTGCTGAACGACCTCAATCTGAAGAACCGTCGAGACGTCCTGAAGGATCTGTTCGAGCACGCGCTCCCCGCGACGTTGCAGGATGTGGTCGTGGTGTTCGTTACGGTCTGCGGCTGGAAGGACAACCGCTATCTCCAGGAAACCTACGCCAACAAGGTTTATGCGACGGTCGTCGCGGGCAAGAAGATGAGCGCCATCCAGGTCACGACTGCTGCCGGCATCGCCACGGTTCTCGATCTACTTGCCGACGGCAAGCTTCCTCAGAGCGGCTTCGTCACGCAAGAGGAAATCGCCTTGCCGGACTTCCTGAACAATCGCTTTGGGCAAGTCTATGACCCGGAGGCGATTCGCCTGAAGCGCGCGGGATAACGGCGACCAAATCAGCGAAGGGCCTGACGCGGGAATGCGGCCGGGCCCTTCCGTTTTAATCTTACATGTGAAGTCTCAGGCGATCATTCGCGAGATTACTTCGAGGGGATGGGGAACCCTGATCTTGTCGATCTGCTTGGACTGGGATCTGCATGAATAGCCTGTCGCCATCAAGACAACGTCGTCACCCCTGGAGTTCTGCACTGCTCCTGCCCAGCTCATGGCGTAGAGCTGCTCGGACACCTGCCGGTTCCTGGTTTCGTGGCCAAACGTTCCCGCCATCCCGCAGCATCCGGCGTGCAGGACCTCCAGCTCAATGCCCATTGCCTCGAAGACCGCCTTCCATTGATTGACTGAGGCGGGCGCATTGCTCCGCTCGGTACAATGAGGCAGCAGTTGAAAGCGCGGTCCCGACGGTATGACCGCCGTGTCCGTGAGCCTGCCGAGATGCGCGGCTAGCCATTCCTGCGGCAGGAGAACTGAAGAGGGCTTCCCGATGCCTCCGATGCCCGTGTACTCGCTTCGGAACGCAAGGGTCATCGATGGGTCAAGACCAACGAGCGTGACGCCAGTTTCCGCGAGATCCTGAAGGTATGCGCTGGTCTTGCGGGCTGCCGCTTCAAACCGCCCAAGATAACCGTGCACATGCAATGCCTTGCCGTTGATCTGTCGGGAAGCAATGAACGGGGAAAGCCCCATCTTCCTCGCGATACTGACGGCTGCAAGAACGACATCTGGATCGAAATCCGCTGTAAACGCGTCCGCGACGAACACGACAGCCCGCTTGCGCTCGCCTTCGGAACGTTTCAGCAGAGCGCTTCGATTGGCAATGAAAACGTCGAGCCTGGCGAGCGAGGCTTCCAGCCGCGTTTGCGGCAAGACTGGAAGCGCCGTCAGCCCGATGCGCCGCATGAGACCCTGACCGAAGGAGGTCCCGGCCATGATGTTGTAGAGTGGTCGGATCCGCTTCATAAACGGAAGGATGGTCTCGATCGCCGCAATGAGTGGATCCTTGAAGGGGCGCAGATATCGGCCGTAGTAGAGTTCGAGGAACTTCGAACGAAATGCCGGCACGCTCACCTTTACGGGACATTGGCCGGCGCACGCCTTGCACGCGAGGCAGGTATCCATAGCCGCTCGAACCTCGTGCGAGAAGTCATGCCGGTTCTTCGGATTTAAACTGTTGAGAAAGCGGGCCGGCACGCCGGCGAGCGGACGGGCCTTCCGCAGGCGTGTGGCCTCCTGGCGCGGGTCGACGCCCTTTTCCGCGAGCAGCCGCAGCCACTCTCTCATCAACATCGCCCGCCCCTTCGGCGAATATCGTCGGTCGCGGGCGGCCTTGTAGGATGGGCACATCGGGCTTGTTTCGTCGAAATCGAAACACGCACCGTTGCCGTTACAATAGGCGGCGTTATCAAAGGCCGCCCTGATCTCGTTGCCGATGACGCGGTCAGTCCCTCCCCGCAGCGAAACCTCATCGATCTTCAGAAGTTGCGCGGCACCGGGAGCGGCAATCTTGCCGGGGTTTAGGCGGTTCTCGGGATCGAATGCTCGCTTGATATCCTGCAAACAGGGATAGAGATCGCCGAAAAATTCGGGGACATATTCGGATCGAACACCCTTTCCGTGCTCGCCCCATAGCACGCCACCATATTTCCGTGTGAGCGCCACGACCGCGTCGCTGATCTGGCGAACCATCGGCACATGATCGTCGCGCGTGAGATCGAGCGCCGGGCGCACATGCAGTACGCCAGCATCGACGTGCCCGAACATGCCATAGGAAACGCCGGCATCGTCGAGCAACCTGCGAAAGTCTCGAATATATGCGGCAAGGTTTTCTGGTGGCACCGCGGTGTCCTCGACGAAGGCTACCGGGCGGATCGGACCGTCGACATTCCCGAGGAGACCTACGGCACGCTTGCGCATCGCCCAGATTGCCTCAACATCCGTGTGGCCGCGTGCGACCGTGTATCCAAGCCGACCGACCTCGCCGCCATTGTCTAGGGCAGCAGTCAGGAGGGATAGTTGAGCGTCAAGTTCGGTCTCGTCATCGGCCAGCACCTCGACAATATTGATGCCATTTGCCGGTATCGCATCGCTCTGCGGAAAGAACTTGGAGATAGCAGTCCAGACGATATCTTTCCTGGCGAGTCCGAGGACAGTTTCATCAACCGTTTCAACGGACGCGACCTTGAACGAGGTCAGTATGCGTGCGTCTTCTAGTGCGGCATTGAAGTCGCCGTAGCGAATGTTGACGAGTGCGGCGCACGCCGGGACAGGCAGCAGATTCAGCTCGGCCTCGGCAATGATCGCCAGGGTCCCTTCGGATCCGCAAAGGATCGCATTGAGATCGAACCGACCGTCCTCCCGATAAATGTGGGCGAGATCGTAGCCCGTCATATAGCGATTGAGGCTCGGAAAAACCTCGGAGATACGATCGCGTTTCTCTTGGGCGATCGTATCGACCGTCCTGTGGATTTCCCCGATACGATCGGGGCGCAAAAGCACCTCGTCCAAAGAATCCTGATCCAATGGGCGCGACCACCATTCGGAACCGTCCATCAGCATCACCCGCAGTCCCAGGATGTGATTGGAGGTCTTGCCGTAGAGGCACGATCCCTGGCCGCAGGCATCCGTCGACACCATGCCGCCGATCGTGGCGCGGTTCGACGTCGAAAGTTCAGGCGCGAAGAACAGGCCGTAGGGCTTCAGAGCCTTGTTCAACTGATCCTTGACAACACCCGCCTGAACCCGCGCAACTCTCCGGACAGGATCGATCTCAAGGATGCGATTCATGTGCCGGGAGCAATCGATCACGACGCCAGGGGTAAGCGATTGACCGTTTGTACCGGTACCGCCCCCACGCGGCGCTATCGAGATGGCCTTAAACTCCGACCTCGACACCACCGTCGAAATGATCTTGAGGTCGGCAAAATCTTTCGGGAACAGGACGCCCATCGGGGCGACCTGATAGATGGAATTGTCCGTCGAATAGACGGTCCGTGATGCCGGCGACACTTCAATGTCACCGACGAACCCGGTTTCCATGAGAGCCTCATAGAAGCCGGGCTGTGCGGTTTGCTCGCCGCCAATGTTTGACTGAAGTCGGGGGATCATCTGTGCAACGGCGGGCCCTGGTAGTTTCCTGTCAACTCAACGCCGCACAAGCGCCTGCGATGCGATCGAGAGCTTCGACAAGTTCGGCTTCCGACGTGGCATAGGAAATCCGGAAATACGGCGAAAGTCCAAACGCCGAGCCGGGGACCACAGCGACATGGGCCTCTTCAAGCAGGTAGTCCGTGAAGTCGGAATCCGTCTCGAGCTTACGGCCTGTCGGTGTCGTTTTTCCGAGTACCCCGGCGCATCCGGAGAAGGTGTAGAAGGCACCCTCGGGCACGCGGCAGCTCAGTCCATCGATCCTGTTGAGACGCTCAACAACCAGGTCGCGTCGCCGGCGGAAGCTGTCCTGCCGCTCCTTTAGAAAACCCTGGGGTCCATTGAGCGCCTCGACTGATGCGGCTTGGCTGACCGAACTCGGGCATGATGTCGCCTGGCTCTGGATGACAGCCATGGCCTTGATCAGAGCTTTCGGTCCGCCGGCATATCCGATGCGCCAGCCGGTCATGGCGTAGGCTTTCGAGACCCCATTGATCGTCAATGTCCGGGCCTTCAGACGTGGCTCGATTGCAACCGGCGTGACGAAGTCGAAGCCCTCGTAGGCGATGTGCTCGTACATATCGTCCACCATCAGCCAGACATGCGGATGGCGCAGGAGCACATCGAGCAACGGCCGGTAGTCTGCGGCGCTGTATGCCGCACCCGAAGGATTGGATGGCGAGTTGAGAAGGACCCAGCGTGTCTTCGGAGTGATCGCCTTTTCCAGCTGCTCAGCTTGCAGACGGAAGCCCGCGGCCGCCTCGCACGGGATCAGCACGGATTTTCCGCCGCATATCTCGACGATGTCCGAATACGACGTCCAATATGGCGTGGGGATGATCACCTCATCGCCCGCATCGAGCGTGGCCATGAAGGCATTGAAGAGGATCTGTTTCGCTCCTGTTGCGATCGTGACCTCATCCGTCGCGTAGTCGATGGCGTTCTCACGCCGGAATTTGGCGACAACAGCATTCTTGAGGGCCGGAGTGCCATCAAGTGCCGTGTACTTGGTGTCGCCGGCATCGATCGCGGCCTTCGCGGCATCCTTTACGCTCTCGGGAGTGTCGAAATCAGGTTCGCCTGCCCCAAGAATGATGACCGGGAGGCCTTCGCGCTTCATCGCCGCAGCACGTGCCCCGATCTGCAGGATCTTGGACACGCCAACGGAAGCGATACGCGAGGCGGGCTTGAAGCCCACCTCCTCAATATTCGTGGATATGGTCATGGTCGTCCCCTCAATCGATATCGAAAGATACGCCCTGCGCGAGCGGGAGCGACTTCGAGTAGTTGACCGTGTTGGTGGCGCGGCGCATGTAGGCTCTCCAGGCATCCGAGCCGGATTCACGCCCGCCTCCGGTTTCCTTCTCACCGCCGAATGCGCCACCGATTTCCGCGCCGGAGGTTCCGATGTTGACGTTCGCGATGCCGCAATCGGAACCGTCAGCAGACATGAACCGCTCGGCTTCCCGCATATCGAGCGTGAAGATCGATGAGGAGAGGCCAGCGCCGACAGCGTTGTGATCCTCGAGGACCGTGTCGAAATTGGAGTACTTCATCACGTAAAGGATGGGAGCAAAGGTCTCTTCGAGAACCGGCCCTTCCTGCTTCGGCATCTCGACAAGTGCTGGCTTGACATAGAAGGCCTCGGGCTGGCCGCAATCGACGCGCTCGCCACCATGAACCGCGCCGCCGTGCCGCCGGGCTTCGGCAAGCGCCTTCTGCATGGCGTCGAAGGCAAGCCTGTCGATCAGCGGACCAACCAGTGCTGAGCTCTCGAGCGGATTACCGACCGAAACGCTCGCATATGCCTTCTTGAGGCGAGGAACGAACTCATCGTAGACGCTATCATGAACGAAGAGACGGCGGAGCGTCGTGCAACGCTGTCCGGCAGTCCCCATTGCGCCGAAAGCGATGGCCCGCAAAGCCATGCCCAGATCAGCCGACGGACATACGATACCGCCATTGTTGCCGCCGAGTTCAAGGATGGCACGGGCGAAGCGCTTGGCGAGACGCGGACCGACATCGCGACCCATGCGCGTCGAACCGGTGGCCGACACCAGGGGAACCTTCGGATGATCGACCAGCACTTCACCAACCGAGCGATCGCCGATGAGCAGCTGAGAGAGGTTAGCCGGCGCATCACCAAAACGCTTGATAGCGCGGTCCAGCACCGCGTGAGCGGCAAGTGCCGTCAGCGGCGTCTTCTCCGAGGGCTTCCAGACAACGCTGTTTCCGCAGACAAGTGCAAGCGCTGCATTCCAGGCCCAGACGGCGACAGGAAAGTTGAAGGCGGAGATGATGCCGATGACACCAAGCGGATGCCAAGTTTCCATCATGCGATGGCCCGGGCGCTCGGTCGCGATGGTAAGACCATAGAGCTGGCGCGACAGGCCGACCGCGAAATCGCAGATATCGATCATTTCCTGAACTTCACCGAGGCCTTCGGATGGGATCTTGCCCGCCTCGATCGACACCAGGCGACCGAGGTCGGCTTTTGCGGCGCGAAGTTCCTCACCGAGCAACCGGACGAGTTCCCCGCGCTTGGGCGCCGGGACCAAGCGCCATTCGCGGAAGGCCTTGTCAGCGGCTTCGATCGCGCCTGCCGCATCCGCTGATGTGACGGTCTTGAGACTTCCGGTCTTTTCGCCGGTAATCGGCGAGAAGGCATCCAAGGTGCCGCCGGCGTAGAGCGATTGTGCGACACCAAGGCGCTCGAGAATCTGCGCGGCTTCCGCGGCTACTGATTTTGGGGTGACAGAGATGTTCATTTTAAGACTCCGATTCGAAATGGGGAGGGGCCGCGCAGCCTTCACTCGGCGGCTGCCTGGCTCGAAAGCCCCGCAAGGCAGGCTTCAATCGATGCTTCTTGGATGCCGGCGTAGTGGTCGAATTCGTTGAGGACCGTTGCACCGAGATCGGCTTCAAAGCGGTTCTGGTTCGGGCTCGCGGCAAACTCTTGCTGGGCGCTGTCGCCAAGATTTGACTGGAAGATGCCGGCAGCACTGACCGGAAGAAAGTCCTCGTAGACGACGGGATCGAACTGTACGACGCCCTGGGAAATAAGATCGTCCAGCTCCCTGCTTGAGGAAGACGGCGCCTTTCCCGTCAGCGAGTAGCTGAAGTAGCCCAGCCCCGCTGTTCGAATGGCATCCCACGTGTCTGGAAAATCCACAAAGGCCGCCGCGAGAGCCGCTTCGTATTCCTTGGAGTTCGAACCATCAGCGGCAGGGCGCACCAGTTTGCGAGATGCGTCCAGCAGCTTGTCGTACAGGCCTCGCCCCTTTGGCGTCAGCGCAATGCCGCGCTGTTCGATCTCGCCAAACCGTGCGGTATGGGAGCCGGTCCTGAAATCTCCTTCAGCACCGGGAAAGGATACCGCTTCCTCGAGGGCCTTGAACGAAGTCTGACGCAGCAGGATCGCGCATTTTCGGGTCGGCGGCCCTTCCACGATAGCCTTCGGCGCAATGTCGTATTGCGGCATCAGCGCCTGCACCTTGTCGATATCAAGCGTGCGGGGTGTAAGGTGGTTGATGTGCGGCCCCTTGAAGGAAACCACATCTGCAATCAGGCGGTGGGCATCATGCAGACGATGGTACATCGAGGCATCGACGCTCGCCTTGTCATGCCAACGGAACGTCTCCAGCACCTCGGCCACGAAGCGGTCGGCATCCACTGCGGACAGCCCACAGTTCTTTTCGGCCTTCTCTGTCAGCTCGATCGCGCCATTGGTGAAGATCTTGCGATCGGCGAGGATGCGCGCCGCCTCCTCACGAAGACCTTCGTCGGCGATCAGGTCGAGCCGCAGCAGCGAGGTAAAGACACGAAACGGATTGCGCTTGAGCGCTTCGTCACCGACCGGGCGGAAGGCCGTGGAATGGACAGGAACGCCTGCCGTCGACAGGTCGTAGTAGCCGACAGGATGCATGCCCATGACCGCGAACACCCGACGCATCATCGCCAGCTCTTCGGCGGTACCGAGCCGGATAGCGCCGTGACGTTCCTCCGAAATGCGATCAAGATTGTCGGTCGCCGTCAGACGCACCTTCAGTACCGCATTTTCATCCAGCGTCTCAGCGTTGACGCGCGCAACCAGGTCCATGAGTGTCCCATAGGCCGGCACCTCGTCGCGATACATCGCGGACATCGCGCCCGAAAAGGCAGAGCGGATTTTGCTGGAGGAGACATATTCAGCCATGGTACTCAATCCTTATTTGAGATGCAGCATCATTCTGATTACGCACTATAGACGGATGATCAATGCCGTTGTTGTGAGATAATTGGCTAACTTGATGCCAAAATGGAATGAACATGAAAAGAAGCCTCGTCCCTGACATTGTCAATCTGCAAGCCTTCGAGTGCGCCGCGCGACACCAGAATTTTTCGCGTGCAGCCGAAGAGCTCAATCTTACGCAGAGTGCGGTGAGCAGGCAGATTGCCGAGCTGGAGCAGCAAACGGGCCTCCAGCTATTCGAGCGCATCCGGCGCCGCGTTATTCTTTCCGAGGCCGGCCAGCGACTGCTGCCCGAGGTAAGAGATCTTCTCACACGTTCGGAACGGCTGATGATTGGTGCAGTTGCTTCCGGTCAGATGAAGGGATCTTTGAGGATCGCAACCCTTCCGACCTTCGGGGCGAAATGGCTGGTGCCGAGGTTGAAAACGTTTACCTCACGACATCCGGATGTCGCCATAACTGTCGAGTCCCGCTCCAAGCCTTTCAGCTTTTCCGAGGACGGCTTCGATCTGGCAATTCACTTTGGCCAATCCGCTTGGGCCGGTGGTGTGTCGACTTTTCTCTGCAACGAAACCGTGGTGCCGACGGCAAATCCAACGCTTGCCGGCCGCATAGCAAGCGGCGAAGTCGACTTTCTCCGTGATGCTCCTCTTCTGCACCTCACGACACGCCCGAAGCTGTGGGCGGACTGGTCTCAGCGCCACGACCACGCCTTCGAAAATGCCTTCATGGGCCTCCGCTTCGATCAGTTTTCCATGCTGACTGCAGCCGCTATCTCGGGACTGGGCGTTGCCCTGCTACCGACCTATCTGATCGAAGACGAGCTTCATGCTGGATTGTTGACAACCGTACTCGATGCATCGTTGTCGACAGAGAACGCTTACTATGTCGTTCGACCGGAGGAGAAGCGTACGCATCAGATGGCGGACCTCTTCGAGCAGTGGCTGCTGTCCGAGGTTGGCGAGGCGTAGGCGACGTCTCGACAACCGAAGACTCAGAGATTGAGCAATCATTCGTTTGGCTCGACGCGAAAGGTTGGAGGTAAGACGTCACACAGTCGCCTCGCTTGAACGAAGCGAGGCGTTGCGTCTCTATTTTGGGTGGCAACTACTCGGACGAATTCGACGCCCAGAACTGCGTCCACTGCAAGACCTGCGACATCAAGAATCCCAACCAGAACATCAACTTGGTGCCGCCGCAGGGCGGTCAGGCGCCGGTCTAGCCAAATATGTAGGATGCAGAGATGAGGAGAAGAGGATGAGGTGTTTCCAACCGCCGAGCGGGCAGGCTATCGAGGACCCCAGGTGGAGCGGCGCATGGTGCTTGAACTACCTCTCCTCTTCCTCGGCGGCTCGCGCCGCTTGCGCTCTTTGCTTTCCGCGCGCGATTGACGCTGCAGCTATGTTCCGGATAGTCGTCTCGACCGGCTCCCACAGCTTCTCCTGATCGGGTGTCAAATCGAGTACCGTCCTGAGGGCTGCCACGCGGGCATTCAAAACTGCCGCAGCATCGGCATCGGTATAGATTTCGATTGTATCCGGGCCTGCAGCGACCGCAGCCGCCGAGACATTGAGGCCTTTTTAGCGTCCCAACGAGCTCAGCAGCGCACCGATGCGCTCGAAATCGCGCAGGTTGGTAGCGTTGGACTTCCTGAGAACCGTCCGAATCTGCGTACGGACGGTATCAAGCGAAACGTCTCGTTCGCGCGCGACCGCTTCGGCACTCTGACCTCCGAGGAGAGCGGCCGCGACCGCTCCTTCTGCCGCGCTCAGCCCAAATAGCTCGCTCAGAAGCGACGGCCTTGCAGCCCGAGGAGACGACAACTCGCTGATTTGGACCAACACAGGCACACAACCACCTTCCTCGAACGCGTGACCGGTATGCTCTGGAAGCTGAGGTGAAACAAAAATGGCATACTGGCCGATGCGGGCGCTGTTGCCGAGCGTATCGAATTCAAGTCGCATTGCTCCTCCGCCACCGCCGGCGGCGGCATCGCGGATCATGGCTCGCAATCGCGACACCTCGCCACGATTGTCGACCGCGAGTTTTGTTCCCGAGATCGGGCTCGTCGCCAGGCAAACCGGTCGATCACGGTAGCGAAGTGCTTTCGTCGCCGACGAATTGGCAAACAGGACATTGCAGTCGGCGTCGACCACGATTGCCGCACCGGGGAGCGCTTCGAAGGCGGCATACCCCAACCGGGCGTCGAAGTCGGCACGCTGCAGCCGCTGACGCAACTGCAGCGCACGCCGCACATGGGGCAGCAAGGTCGAGAGGGTCGCGCGTTCCCGAACGCCGAATGCGAGACCCTGTCGATAGAATCCGACAATCGATCGGTCACGGTCACCCACGATGCCAACGATCATGTGTTCCTGACCCTGCGGTTTTGCGAAATCTCGATAAAACTCTGTCCGGTGATAGGCGTCGCTCTCGACCAATTCCTCATCCAACAGAACTTTTCCGTCCGCCTCGTTTCGCCTTATCAGATTAGACAAGGCGGACCTGATCGGATCGAGTTGAAGGTAGTGCTCGACGTAATGATCGTTCTCGGCGCGTGTCTCGAAGACGTTCACCGATTTGCCGCCATCTCCCTGCAGGCGAAGGCTGCCGGCATCGGCACCCAGATGCTTGAAGAGACGTTTTCCGACCGCGAGCCAGTTGTCGTCATTCTCGCTGGCGTCGTAAATATCTCCGATTATCGAATTGAGTTCCACAAGCGCCCCCGCACTATCTGTAGAATACCTTCAATTTAGCATTGACTAATACATTTGAGTCAATGCGACCGACAGTAGAATTTTTAACTTCTCAGCCGAACGACAGTCTCTTCGCGTGACCGTCTGGCGGTCCTATCTCACCAATCACAGCCTGAGTTTTCGCCGGGCGATGCTGACTTACCGCGATGGTGCACGCATCCATGCCGGATCGCGCGCCGAGGCGTCGGATGTCGACGTCGCCGAACGGCAACTGGAATTTCTGATCGCACAAGGATTCGATGGCAGAAAGGCATTGAAGATACTCGTCACGCTGGCACTGTTCACCGTGGGTTTCGTTCTCGAGGAGCAGGCCGAAGCGGATCATCCACCCGAACTTTCGAGGGAGGCGACACCCCCGCCTCCCTTGCTGTATGCTGCATTCCTTGATGGTGTCGGGCGGTGACTGCGCCCTGGTCAAAAACTCACGGGCATGTTGCCTCACCGATTGTACAGTGACGACAGACTGTCATGAAGCTTCGCTGCAAGTTGCGACGCCGCATAAGTATCCGTGACGACCTCGACGCAGACCCCGCCGGGCGCGCGCCCGGCCCGTTCCAGCGCAGCATCCATTTCAGCACATGTTGTCACCCTGGCAGTCATCCGGTGGTCGCAGCCCAACGCAAGCATAGCAGCTCCCTCTTCCGCCGCGGCTTCACCCGCGTAGGAGAGCGGATAGTCGCCCGACCACGTCCCCCCAGGCGTCGGTGGACGCCGTCATTGCCACCTAGCCGTCAGGGCGGACCAGGCATATCCCCGGCGGGCCTTCGGTATCTTGGATATCGTCGTCCATGCAGTGCATGTAATCGTGCCGCCTGGCTCGCGCTTCGACTTCGAGTGTCCGGCTCCACACTGCGAGCGCCTTAGACTTGTCCGTGCGACCATTACTCTTGTCTACGATGCGAACCTCGATGGAGGCCACGATGAATGTCCTTTGGGTAGCTGGTCAGATCATGCGCCGCCGAGGCGCGAGAGAGCGCCCTGAAGCGGCTGATCGGACACCTGGATGAACCCGGCATAGGGATTGGCCATGTCGGAGATGGCGAAGACGGCACCCGCAACAGAGAGAGCGCACACGATGATGATGGCGAGCACGGTCGGGTTGGCGGGAGCCTGCAGGCCGAACGTTCCAAACAGCAGTGCCAGCCAGTAGACAAGCACGATGAAGAAGCCCCATGGCAGCCCCTCATCCGCGGACTCGATCTGCAGCCAGTGCCCCTCGGCGACGTTGCCGCTGACCTCGAGCGCGCGGCTCTGGATGAGACGGTGCACCTGATCCTGAGGCTCGAGTGCGCGGAGCTTGCCCTGTACGGTCTCTATCTGCTTGTAGGCCGACGCGCGTCCTGCCGATTGGTCGTCGCTTGTTTCGATCGTCCAGCCACGCTCGAGGCGGTTCTCGATCACCTGGCGCAGGATGTCACGAGCGTCAGTCGTCTCCGGTCCATACTGGGCCATAAGCCGATCCAGGAGAACGATCCGAGCTGCCGTGGCGTCCAGTTCGGTCTGAGCGTCCTTGTAGTCGGAGTTCGCTGACGCGATCAGGAGGCCGAGCGCAAGTGCGGCCAGCGTTCCGACGATCGCGGTCGCCAATCGGATGACTTCCTTGGATTCGGTGTTGAGATGGTGGGATGGCAGACGGTCGCGCGCGGCCATACCTGCCGCAGTCGATACCCCCAGGATGACGAATACGCCACCAGCCAAAAGCAACGCGTTCATGGATCAGTCTCCCTGCACGGTCTTTGGCTGCTGAGCGCAGGTGTTCGGGGCGGCAGCACCGGCGAACCTGCCACTCATCCACTGGACGGCTGCAGGCGCTGTGTCCCTGGCGATGAAGCCATGGCCCACCTTCGGAAGCGCCACGAAGTCGACCTCGCTGCCATTGGTGCAGAGTTGACGAACGTAGGAAACCGTGACTGCCGGCCGGACGATACCGTCCGCCAGGCCCTGGGCAACGAACACCGGAATATTTCTCGGGAGGACGCCCGGCACGTTCTGCTTCAGGATCCTGTCCCAAGGTTCTGCGGCTCCAAGATCGGTAATGGTCAGGAAGTCCTTCGAAAGCGGACGCTCCTCGATGCGGCGCTCCAGCAGATCGAAGATCGTTTCGATGCATCCACCCGCCAGCGTGTCCATGGTTCGCACGGCATCAGGTTTCACGATAGTGCCGAGATCGATGTCGAACACCCGCGACCAGGACCAGAGAGTGAACGCGGTGAGACCCTTTCCGCCACTGGAGGCGAAATCGTCACGCATGAGGGTGGGGAGATCGGTCGCGGGAGCCGCGGCAGCAATTCCGACAAGCTTCAGTTCCGGAGCGTACGATCCCGCCATCACTCCGGCATAGAGAGCCGCCTGTCCTCCCTGGGAATGTCCCCAAACGGAAAACCGTGTCTGATCGCGCTGATCGAGCAGTTCGCGAGCAGCACGCACGCTGTCGAGCACGGCCCTGCCCTCGCTATCGCCGATAAGGTAGGGATGAGTGCCCGGCCCGCCGAGACCCGGATAATCCGTGGCCACGACAGCAAAGCCTTGCTGAAGCATTTGTTCAAGACCCTGGATCTGCCGATAGACACCGCGGCTCAACGACGGAGCACAGACGGTCGCCACTCCACTGGTCGGATGCGCCCACGCTACGACGGGGCGGCCTTCGTCAACGCCCGTATCCGGCTTGATGAGGATGCCGGAGACCGCAATCGGCTCGCCTTGCAATCCAAGCGATCTGTAGAGGATGCGGAAGGCGGAAGCGCCCTCCGGTGCAAACGGCATGGGCTCCGATCTGATGATCGATCCAGGACGGCCCGCGAGTTCGCCGCTGTCCGGATGATAGAACTGGTCGTCCGCCTTTGCGGGTCCGTTGTAGAAGACCGCCCACATTGCGAGCGCCGCCAGTCCGTATCCGACGACTAGCCGAAGTGTTTCCCGGATGCTGGCGCGTCTGCGCTTGGGAGGTTCGATGAAGCGAATGCGTGTCATGATGACAGTCCAGTCAGGCAGTCAGTTCAATCGTTGTCGGGCCGGAGGTGTACGGGCGGCCGCGACCGCCCGCTGCTCGCTATTGCCACTGACCATCGGGCAGGCGGCCATGGTACGGGGTGTCACGGCAATGGCCCCACGGACCGAGCCACCAACCCGGAGGGCACGCTACGACTGGCGGGTAGTCGGCTGGTGGCGGATAGTAAGGGGCAACGTAGCGGGGACCCGCGAGATCCGCGCCGATCGCTGCACCAGAGACCGCGCCAAGAGCGTACCAGCCCGCATTGTTCCAGCCGCGCCAATGGTCGATGAAGAGCGCTGCCGGGCCAGTTGCACCCGACAGGCTTCCTTCGAGGACCTTCACGTCGAACGTCAGTGTCGTGCCATCCAGCTTGGGCGCATTCAGCGTGACGACGGCATCACCGACGTTGGAGCCACCGCCGAGAACGGAGACCGTCGCGTTCGGCGGATCCTTCTCGAAGTTGTCAGGACCCTCGCCCCACTGCTTGACGATCTCTTCCGTGGCGATGTGGCCAGCGGCGCGAACAGGCCGGTCCGCGAAGACGATCGAGTTCGTTGAAACGCCTGTGAGAACAAGCTTGTCGCCCTCAAGCTTTGCGCCGTCAGCGTTGACGACCAGAAGAGACGCCACGGGCGCCTGCTGGCTGACCTGCCCGACGGTCTTTTCGAGCGGGACATGCGGTTTGCTCGTGGCGTCCTGCGCTAGAACCGTGCCGGCCAGGAGAGTAACGGAACCTGCAAGCAGCAGGCCAAGAGAATTCGTTCTTTTCATCTTTCCGTTCCTTGACGTTTCGGCCGCGTCGAGATCAACCGCCGTGCTGGTTCGCGAAGTCGATCCCTGCCTGCACCTCGCCCATTGCCTCTTCGATGAGCTGGACGGCCCGTTCCTTGTGGCCGCCCTTGTTGGGCGGGGCGCGGTGAAGCGAATTCAGTGCGCTGCCAAGCTGGCGGAGCGCTGCCTCCATGTTTCCCTGGTCGGCAAGAGCCGGCGAAGACGCCAGTGCAGCGAGCGAGCCGGCGGCGAGCGCGAGGCCAGCTCCGGCAAGTGCGTTGCGGCGCGAGAGTATAAGGTCGGTCATTTCGGTTCTCCTTGTTCGATGGCTTGGTTGTTGGCGGCCTTCAGTGTCACCTTGAGAACACCAGTTGCGATATTGACCCCTGTCTCGCCGTCGACCGACAGCGGTTGCAACGAGAAGGATCCGTTGTTGCCGCCCACCAGGGCGTTGGCTCCAGCGCCCACGCCAACGGCGGCTTCAGCGCCGACGCCGACGTAGCGGCCAGCCAGCGCTCCGGGAGATACACCGCGCGACGCGGAGGCTACGCCCCAGACGAGGTGGCCCTGATCGATCTTCCCGAGCTCGACGCCATATTCGTCGATGCTCCCGGTGTAGTTTTCCGATGCGCCGCCATCCGGTTTGAACTGGCAGGCAAGCGACTGCTTCCGGGCCAGGATTTCCCCGACGCCCTTCGAAACGTCACAGGAGAGAATGCCAATCTTCGCCATCTCCGCCGTGACGGGCAGTGTCGAGGCTGCGATTGATGCGACGACGAGGGTGACAGCGCTCGCGATCTTGATCATGCGCATTGTTCTCATTCCTACTTCCAGCTGCCGTTCGGCAGGCGACCGTGGTACGGCGTGTTGCGGCAATGGCCCCAAGGCCCGCGCCAGTAGCCGGGAGGGCATCCGTTGCCGGCAACAGGACGCTCCTGGTAATAGCCGTTGGGCAGACGGCCGTAGTACGGCGTGGTACGGCAACCGCCATATGGGCCACGCCAAGCGTTCGGTCCGCACCCGCCTGCGACGAGGGTGATGGAAGCGGGTTGCTGCTCGATCTGCGGCACCACCGGTGCCGCGGTCACGAGAGACGGCAGAGCGAGAACCGCCATGCCGATGACGACTGCGAATTTCGTATTCATCTTCACTCCAGAATTTTCCGTCGGGGGCACGCAGCCGCGGACCCGCGGGCAATCGTGTCCCATGTCCTTGAACTGGTCGACGAGCGTTCGTCGATCGCGATCGGGATGATGAAACCGCTTGGGATCTGTTTCGCCGATCGGTGGCGGTCAGATAGCTCAGGCCCCGGACCCGCCGCATCACCAGTTCTGGGTATGCGAGCAAAGCGCGATCAGATTATTTCGATTTCGCCGCACAAGTTGTGACGGAGTACGAGCACGCGAGCGAAGGAATTTGAGAATGAAGCTGAATGTCACCCGCAGGTTTCTGCTCGCCGGAATAGGTGTCGCCTGCTTGCCCCTGAGGGCGTTTGCCCAGACAAACCCGCTGATCGAGATCGAGCACCTGAGGCCTGGCGAATTCGTCTGGCACCCGGATCGGTCCCCGAACGGTCCTGTCACCGTCATCGTCTCGCTTCCCCGCCAACTCGTGCACGTCTATCGCAACGGGATCCGAATCGCCGTCTCCACGTGCTCGAGCGGCAAGGCCGGTCACGAGACGCCGACCGGGGTGTTCGTCGTGCTGCAGAAGGATGCGATGCATGAGTCCAACGAATATAGCGATGCCCCGATGCCGAACATGAACAGGCTCACCTGGTCCGGGATCGCGCTCCACGCGGGCAACCTGCCCGGCTACCCTGCCTCACACGGATGCGTCCGTCTGCCGCTGGCGTTCTCGCAGGATCTTTTCACCGTCACCCATCTTGGAACGCCAGTCATCATCGCCGGACCAGGTGACTCACCCGAACTGATCGATCCCGGCCTGGTGCTTGGCGGTGCCGCCGCGGGTCAATTCAGTCAGGCGGTGGTGACGAAGGACGGCCCAAAGCATCCGTCGGACTGGACAGCTTCCGAAGTGCATCCAATCGTCTCGGTGATCGCTTCGTCGGCGGATAAGAAGATCATTCTGATCGAAAACGACGTGGTGAAGGGCGAGGCGCCGCTCTCGATAGACGGTGGCGGCAAGATCGGGAGCCACGTCTTCACCATGCAAACACTGGATCCGGCAGCAGGTCCGCAATGGGTCGACGTCGCCCATACGACCAAAGAGCCCAGCGCGGAATTCAATGCCGAGGCGAAACTCATCAAGAGCCTGCACACAACCGACGAGTTCGCGGCCCTCATGCAGTCGTCACTCCAACTCGGGTCCGTACTGGTGCTGACCGATGCACCGCTGCACCCGGACACCCGGACGGGCAAAGACTTTGTCATCATGTCCTGAAGGGCACGACCATGTTTTTGCATCGACAAGCTGATCAGCACTCGGGAACGGCCCCATCCGACAAAGCGGTGCCGCGGACTGTCCGCTTCAAGTAACTCCGTGTGGTGGACGAAGAGCAATCAGGGGAGCCTCCACGGCGGGACGAAGGCGACAATGCTGCTCCGATCCTGACATGTACGACCAAGCGATAGTCGTCCGTTCACCACTTCTGGCGATGCGCCCTGACCCGACGGCGCGGTATGAATTCATGATCGCGGCGGTGGCGCTGTATCGTGCTTAAGGAAACAAGAATGATTGCTCAATCCATCAGGTTCATCTTGACAAACCTACCGATGCTTCTCTTTGCCGCCGCCACCGCCTGCGCGACATGTTCCAGAAGCCCCGAGCATTGGTCGCGGCGGTACCTCTCCTGGCTTCTCCTGCTTGCCGTGGGTGTCGACGGCATTTGGGCCGGGATCTTCCACGTCTTCTTCCCGGCGATCGCCTCAGCGCAGATTGGCTGGCAACCAAGTCCTTTCGAGTACGAGATCGGTATAGCCGACATATCGCTCGGCGTCGTCGCAGTGGCTTCCTTCTGGCGCAGCCTGTCGTTTCAGAGCGCAATCGCATCCTACGCAATCATATTCTACGCCGGCGTCACCATCGGTCACTTCATCCAGGCATTCGCGCACGGGGATTTCGCCGCGGACAATTTCGGTGTGTTGCTCGTGGTGACGATCGCCAGAGCCATCGGACTTGCTATCATTTTGAAAATCTCGTGGAGCCAGCCTTCCCTGCGCGGGGTCGGAGGTTCGATCGATGCTTGCTCATAGCCCGCGCGGTCATCGATGGGTGATCACCGCCATTGGCGGCTGTTTCCTGGTGATTCTTGGCACCGTCCTTGCTGTCGACCAGCTTGGCTATGCGGTACCTTACCGCGGGCTGTTCCTTGTTCTCCTTGCGCCGGCAATCAGCGCGATCGTCGATAGCGTTCGGGTCGCCAACGTTGTGGGCTGGCGTCATGTCCTGCCGATATCTCGCTTTGTTACAGGAGTGATTTTTGGTTTGATCGGTATCCTGATGTCGCTCCGACTCAATACCGGCCTCATCCTGCCAGCGCTCATCGTTGCACTCGGCATCGTAACGATCGTACGAGCGTTCTTTGGGAGAATTCTGTGACCTAGCGGGCGAATGCTCCCAGCACGGCGCCCATGCGTTCGAAGTCGCGCAGATTGGCGGCATCCGTTTTCCGGAGCACCGTCCGGATCTGCGTGCGTACTGTGTCTAGCGACACCGAGCGATCCTTTGCGACTGCCTCAGCCGTCTGTCCGCCAAGAAGTGCCGCCGCGACGGCCCCTTCCGCCGCGCTGAGACCGAAGAGATCGCTGAAAATGGAAGGAGAAGCGGCCCTCGGTTGCGTCAACTCGTTCACCAGCAGGAGAACAGGGGCGGCTCCCGCGACCTCGGTTGCTCCGGCCAACAGTGGCGACGCGATGACCGCAAGCTGCCCGGCGCGGTCACTTTGGGGCGCGTCGTATTCGAAACGAACAGCTCCGCCGCCGCCGCCGAGCGATGTTTCCTGAACGATTTCTCGAAGTCTTGCCCCTTCGCGCCTGTCAAGTAGCAGGCGGGTCCGTCCTCCCGCCGCCAAGGTCGACAGCGAGATCGGCAATCCCTTGCGGGAAAGCGTTTCGGTGGCCGTTCCATTGGCGAAGAGAACGTTGCAGTCGGCATCAACTACCAGGATATTGCCGGGAAGCGCCTCGAAGGCCGCGTAGACAAGGCGAGACGCCTGCTCTTCCTGGAACGTCTTCTCGCGCAGCCGAAGTCCGCGCCTGATATGCGGCATGAGATTGGCAAGCGCGGCCCGTTCTTCGAAGCGGAATGGCCTGTCCTCCCGGAAAAAGCTCATGATCGTGTGGTCGTTATCGCCGACCAGTCCGATCATCATATGCTCGCGCCCATTGCATCTGGCGAAGTCCTGATAGAATTCAGACCGTCGGTACTGGCGGTCGTCTACGACTTCGTCCACCGATACGACCGACTCTCCCTTGCTCAGATTAGGGCGCATGCCCGCGATCGCGGACCGGATTGGGTCAATGCGAAGATAATAGTTGGTATAGGGGTCCGCGCTTGCGTCGCAGGGTTGAAAGACATTCTCCGATCGTCCGTGGGCGCATTTAAAGCGCAACGTACCTGCATCGGCGCCAAAGTAATCAAACAGTTCTCTCCCAAGAGAAAACCAGTCTCGGTCTCTGGTACAAGCTTCATAGATTTCGTCGATAATCGAACTCTCGTTCATACCACGCCTCGATATGCCTGAATCCATCGGCCGCCACTGTACTGGCGCGCTTCAAGTATTGATTTCGTCTGGCATGCTGCGGACTACTCGTCGGTAAGAACTGACATGGTCCGATATTCGACTTCGGCGGGTAGCCGTATGAGTCAATACTCATATACCACCCCAACTTGCACCAACCGCCTTAAATGCGACACAAAACGTCGCAATCGAAACTCTCCCGCGTGAACTCATCGGCGAAATGCGGGTCTGAAAACAGACCACGAGCGTGGCTGGTCATCGTCAAGCCGAGGTCGGGCCCGCTTTGGGAGCGCCGACATTTGTCGTGATGATCGGGTTTGCCGAGCCTGCGCGATCCTCCGGGTCATTTTGTCCTTATGGCGGGTATCACGCTCAGCCGACATCCTCGAACGGCGACCCGAAGCCGGTGCTTCTGTCAGAACTGAATTTCGATAAGCTCGGGCGGCTCTTTGTTGAAATCGGAATATCGAATCCATCGCGGCTTCGCTTTGAACATCACAGCTTCTCTCTCGATGAACTCCTTCGCGGCCGGAAGGCTGTTGAGATAAGCTTCCTGGTATTGTTCGATATCCGCGGCAGGAACTCTTGTTGCCTCACCCTCGTATTGAACCGTGATGTTGTCGTTCCATCCGACTACGAAGGCGACGCCGGGGCGCTCCGCGAGATTGCCAAACTTTCGCGTCTCCTTGAAAGTGCTGAACACGACCTCAAGATCGTCGCGCACCGAGAAGTCGATTGTAGCAGCCTCGGGCGTTCCGTTGCGGTGGCATGTCGCGATGACCGCCAAGGCGTGCGTCCTCAGGAATTCGAGGATCATGCGTTTCTTATGATCATCGTCCATGGTCTCATCCCTCAGTTGGCATTCTCGATATTGGCCAATACGGCACTGCCTGGAGCCACGACTGTGCTGGTAAAATACGCGAACGGATTGATGGCGTCGATCATGGTGCGATCACCTCCGATCGTGCCTTCTATAAGGAAGCCGTCGTCGTGCGCGTGGCCCCTGGCCCCTTGCCTGTTCGTTATTCTGGAGCCCGTTCACATCCCCTGCCGGACGGCGGTTCTCGGCGGCCTGGAAGAGGGCGGGCCTTACACTCCTTTCGCAATACTCCTAGTTATCGAGAATGGCAGCGATCTTGACCAGATCAGCGACGGACGAAACGCGCATCTTGCGCATCATGTGACCTCGATGAAGCTTCACTGTGGCCTCCGCGAGCTGAACTTCGGCGGCGATTTGCTTGTTCAGCTTGCCGGCTACCACCATTGCCATTATCTGCCGCTCACGCTCGGTGAGTTTGGAGTATCTCAGGCGCAGGGAAGCCGATTGATTTGCCTCTTCCCTCCGCGCGTTATCACTCGCCAGCGCACGGTTGACCGCTTCCAGCAGGTCCTGCTCGCGAACCGGTTTGGTGAGGACATCGATGGCACCGGCTTTCATGGCGCGGACCGCCATCGCCACATCGACATGGGCGCTGATCAGCACCACTGATCGCGGATGCCGACTTTTCGCGAGTGCCTCCTGGAACTCCAGGCCGCTCTGGCCCGGCAGGCGAATGTCGAGAACGATACAGCCTGCACGATCGGGGTCGTCCGCGGCAAGAAACTCGCTCACGGAACCATGGGTCTCGGCAGTCAGTCCCACGGATTCGAACAGCCCCTTCAAAGCATCGCGCACACTTTGATCGTCATCGATGACAATGACGGTTGGCTGTCCTCTTTTGCGATCATCGATCATAGTCTGGTCGGCCCTCCACCGTTGGCAAAATGAACGTGAACGCGCTGCCGACGTCGCTGCCTGAGGTCGAGATCCAGATCCGGCCGCCGTGGGCCTCGACGATTGAGCGACATATAGAAAGCCCCATTCCGATACCGTCGGTTTTCGTGCTGTAGAATGCTTCGAACACACGATCCACCTCGCCCGCGGGGACGCCGCGGCCGGTGTCCGACACGCTGACCGTTGCAAGACGTGGCTCATCTAAAGCGCAGCGGATATCGATCCGTCTCTCCCTTGAAGAAGCCGTCATCGCCTCCGCGCTGTTCATCACAAGGTTCAGCACGACCTGCTGTATCTGCGTCCGGTCGCCAAGGACGGCGACAGGGACACCCGGCATGACCAGATTGACCTCGATCGCACGTTTTCGAAGCTCCCCTCTCAGCAGGTCGAGAACGTCGCGCACCGCGGAATTCAGCTCTGTCCGCTCGATCTTTGCGGGGAGCTTTTGCGCCATCGCCTTGATACTGGCCACGATGTCTCCTGCGCGATGACCGTCCTTTACAATTCTTTCGGCCGCCAGCCGGGCCTGCTCCAGATCCGTGTTGCCGGGCTGCAGCCAGCGCAGGCAGGTGCCAGCGTTTGTGACAATCGCCATCAGCGGCTGGTTGACCTCATGGGCAATCGACACGGCGAGTTCGCCCGCCGCTGTCAATCGGGTGACATGAGCCAGTTCGCTCTGGCTTTGTCGCAACGATTCTTCCGCCCGTTTGCGATCCTCGATATCGACGACCACGCCATACCATCTGATGACATTCCCATCGGGATCCATCAGCGGGTTCTGCCGGAGATTGAACCAACGATATTGGCCGTCGGCGCGTCGGATACGCGCATCGACAGGACGACCGCGCTTCGACCGCAATATCTCTTCCCAGGAAGTCCTCATCAGCTCGACGTCATCCGGGTGAAACATTCGATAGAAGCCAAACCCGACGATCTCGTCGAATGGCAGCCCGACGAAATCGATGAGGTTCTGGTTCCAATATTCCAGGGCGCCATCGGGCGTGCAGGACCAGGCCATGGCCGGTATCGTGTTGACGATGAGATTGAGCCTCCGCTCGCTCTCCCGCAGGGCCGCCTCGCCTTCTCGCAGCGCGTCTTCGGCCGATTGGAGGTCGTCGATGTCGATGTTGACGCCAAACCAGCGCTCCGTGCCATTGGCATCGATCAGCTTGCGGCCCGAAAAGTAAAACCACCGGTATTTTCCGTCCGCTCCGCGAATACGCCCTTTCAGGACCGTATGGTCGGAATGGGCGAGATCCCGTTTCCAGATGTCCACCATGCCTGGAACATCATCCGGGTGATAGAGATCAAGAAAGCCCCATCCGAGGATCTTTTCAGCCGGGAGACCGGCATAATCCAACCAGCTTTGATTGACGAAATCGGCACTGCCGTCCGGGCGGGCCGACCAGACGAGCACCGGCAGGGAATTGATGATCAGGCTGAGGTTTTCTTCACTTGCGGCAAGTGCCGTCTTTGTCGCCTGCAAGGCGTCTTCGGCCTGCTTGCGGTCCTCGATATCCAGAACCACGCCATACCACCTTTCGACATTGCCTTCGGCATCGAGCCGAGGCTTCTGTCGAAGCGTGCACCAGCGATATCGGCCATCCTCGCGCCGAATCCTGCCAACAACCTCTCGCGCGAGCCGTGATGCCATTATGGCATGCCATTCCGAAGCGAGGCGCGCGGTGTCGTCGGGATGGAAGATCTGGTAAAAGCCCACGCCGGAAATTGTGTGTAGTGGTGCTCCGATAAAATCGAGGAAGTGCTGGTTCGCAAAATCCAGCATTCCATCCGATGTCGCGGACCAAACCATCGCGGGTATCAGATCGATAATAGGATCGGCTTCTAGTCTTTTATCCACACGACGCTCCGCGCAAAGTTTGCGACACCCAGCCCGCCGATGTCTTAATTGAAATTCTTACGGGTTTTCTGTGAGTTACGTAAGAACTAATCGATAGACGAAGGTCTATGGCTACAATGCCATGGTCTAGTTGCCTCGGACCTAGATCGCAATTGAGAGCCGTCATGATCCGACCTAAACCTTAGGCATCGACCCACTCGATAAACCCCGATCGGCGTAGGGCCTTTACCGCTCATACCGAAAGAACGTGCATCGAAAATGATCGCACTGCGGTCGCGGAGATACGAGGCAGCACTGCCCTCGCCGGAGGATGCGGTGGCCGCTTTTGTCGCGGCGATGGCAACTCCGCTTGCATGAGCAGGCGTTCACATTTGAAGCAACCGTCCGTTCCATCTTTTGAAATGGGAGACCATTATGCGTAGTTTGATTTTATGCCTGATGCTGGCAACCGCCACCATGACCACCGCAACAGCGGTCAGTGCTGCTCCCGCAACAGCCACGGCGGACACTCGCAAAGCCCCGGTTCCGGTGCACTACAGAACCGCCAATATCGAAGGTATCGACATCTTCTACCGGGAAGCCGGCCCCGCCGACGCTCCGGTCGTTCTCCTTCTGCACGGTTTTCCGACATCCTCACACATGTTCCGCAACCTGATCCCGCTGCTTGCGGATCGCTACCATGTCATCGCACCGGACTACCCGGGTTACGGTCAGAGCGCCGCTCCCGATCATGAGAAGTTTGCTTACACGTTTGCCGGGACCACCAATATCGTCGACAAATTGTTGGATCACCTGGCGGTCAAAAGCTATGCGATGTACGTGATGGACTATGGTGCGCCGGTGGGCTACCGCCTGGCGCTGAAACACCCCGAGCGGGTCAGCGGACTGATCATTCAAAACGGCAATGCCTATGATGAAGGGCTGAAGGAGTTCTGGGATCCGATCAAGACCTACTGGTCCGACGGATCGACCAAGAGTCGCGAGGCTCTCAATGGTCTGGTCACGCTGGAAACGACGAAGTTCCAATATACCGACGGCATGGAAGACGTGTCGCGCATCAGCCCGGACAATTGGGTTCACGACCAGGCTCTGCTGGACCGGCCGGGCAACCGCGATATTCAGCTCGATATGCTGTACGACTACCGCACGAACCTGCCGCTCTATCCCGACTTCCAGAATTTCTTTCGCGAGCGTAAGCCACCCACGCTGATCATCTGGGGCAAGAACGATTACATCTTCCCTGAGGCCGGCGCTCATCCCTATCTCAGGGACCTTCCGAATGCCGAGGTCCACATCCTGAACTCCGGTCATTTCCTGCTCGAGGAGAAACTGGACGTCGCCGCACCGCTTATCAACGACTTCCTGGATCGCAACATCGCAAGCAAGTGACGGCAGTGACATCATGGTTGAAGGTGCGGTCGATGCTTTCGCGAGCTAAGATCGCACCGTCGCCCAGAAGGGCACGCGCTCGAAGTCCGGAGATCCCCATGCCGTATCATTTTTTGGAAGTTGCAATCACTCCGAATGTGCGGCTGGCGCAGGCCGAGATGGGCGCCGATCAGATCTGGTTAGGCGACCATCATCGCGAGTCGGACAGCTTCACCGAGAACGAGCTTGCCTTCATCGCCGCGCGCGACAGCTTTTATATCGCATCCGTCTCGGAAACCGGCTGGCCCTACGTGCAGCATCGCGGCGGGCCACCGGGCTTCCTCAAGGTGATCGACAGCAAGACGCTGGCATTCGCGGACTACCGGGGCAACCGCCAATATATCAGCACCGGAAACTTCGCCGCGAACGACCGGGCCTGCCTCTTTCTGGTCGACTACCCACGGCGGGCGCGCCTCAAGATCTACATGCGGGTCGAGAAACTGACACTCGACATCGACCCCGCGCTGACCAGTCTCGTTTTCGACGCCGGGTACCGGGCGAAGGCGGAGCGCATTTTCCGGCTCCGGCTGGAAGCCTTCGATTGGAACTGCCCCCAGCATATCACCCCGCGATACACCGAGCGCGAGGTCGAGCAGGCGGTCACGCCATTGCGTGAACGCCTGGCCAAACTGGAAGCCGAAAATCTGGCGTTGCGCAGCCGCCTCGAAGCGATTGGAGAATAGACATGGACAACACAAGACCACCTCTTCCACCTTTCTCCTTCGCATCGGCAACGGACTCGGCGACCTTGGCCTCTGGGAGAGGCGACAAATGACACATCCGACGGATCACCGCGTGGACGCCGACAGCATCGACGCCTTTTATCGGCCAGCCGACTGGTGGATGAGCAGCAAAGTCGTCCGCCGCTATCCACCGCTGAATACGGACGCCTTTCCGCCAAGCGCTCTTGGTTGGATGCGCCCCGACATCGCCTGCCGATCCCGATCGAAACCCGGGACCGGCCGAACATCGCGCACAGTCCAAATTGGTGATAGAAAGGTGAAGCCGACAGGCTTGCGGTTTGTGCCCTCGACGGATGAAGAGAGGAAAATTCCGCGGCACGTCGAAGGTGGCAAAGCTCGGCCCGCGTTGTTCTCGAGGGAGGCAGCAGGACGCGCCGAAACACCCAATACCGGAGCCACTGGCGGACATGGAACGGTCCAGTAGATTGGATGGTAAGACGTATTGTTTTGGCGATTTTCGGTTCATCCCAGCACAGCAACTGCTGATGCTGGGCGACTCTCCCGTGCGGACGGGAGCGCGAGCTCTCGACCTGTTGCACATACTTCTCATTCACGCGGGAGAAGTCGTCAGCAAAGAACAGTTGATGACGTTCGCCTGGCCGGACACTTTCGTTCATGAAAGCAACCTCAAGGTCAACATTGCTGCCCTGCGCCGTGTCATTACGCGGACGACATCAGGAGTATCGTGTATCGCCACCGTCAGCGGCCGCGGTTACCGTTTCGTCTCGCCGCTACGCGTTTATGGCGGCGAAGGTTTCGGCTGTCGTCCCTCTGCTGAAGCGATTTCCGGGCTGCACATTCTCGCTTCCGCCCCACTGACATTCTACAGAATGCGGAAGTCGAGCCTGTCCTTCGATGTCGATCGCTTCGTGAAGCAAATCGACGCGGCACTGGACATCATTCAGTCCTCCATGCGGGAAGTTCCCCCTGGCCTGATTTCACGCGCCCGGGCGGAACACTACAGAATTGCTGCCAGGAAGGCCGCTCTTGCCGGCATGACTGACAAGGCGCGTGATCTTCTGAAACGGGTATTCCGGCTGCGACCGGCAATCTTCCTGACGGATCGCCGCGCGATGGCGACGTTGGCCTCGCTTTTCGTCCCCGAACGAGGACTTCGCACGGTGGAACACGTCGTCGCTTCGTTCCGCGCAAGGGGAACCTGAGCTGCGACGAGAGCGCGCCATAGTCTGAAAGGGTAGACAGGAAGATCGGAGGTCCTCTTCTGAGGTTGCCCTTCGCTGAGCTCTAATCAGTCGTACAGGTAGTACCTGCGCCAGTCAGCACGGGGCGACCTTGCTGCCAATGACGCAATCGAATGCTGTCACGTCGAGCACGCCGCCGCTGGTCGAGCAACGGTACTTGAGCCGACACCACTCTCCCTTGCTTCGAAACACTGCTCCCGGTGCCTTGATGAAATTGGGCTCCACCACCGGATCATGAAAGGTGTAGGCGATTATCTTGTCGGGGTTAAACCGCTTCTCTCGCGATGCGATCTGCGCCATCGCTTCCATATCGCATCGCTTTCCCTGTCGTTCGTCTGCGGTGAGTTGATTGAGCTGCCGCACTTCTTTTGAGTCTAGCTCCGCCTAGCCTCGCTCGAGTGATAGGTCGCGATGTCGGCGACCAGCTACGAGGATAAGTGGCTCACGATTGGTCTCGACTGAAACGCGAGAACTGTTGCCACCCGTGCGCACGAACATGAGTGGCAACTGGTTCGTTCGTATTCAGCGCCTAGAATTCGAGCAAGTGGACTGGAAACGGCGGACTCTCGTGCGCCGTCCCCGCCCTCTCGACTATTTCTGGATGCAGGTGTCGACGGTATCCTTCGTGCACTCGTCGAGCCCGGTGAAAACGGGGTCTTCGACGGGCTTGCCCGCAATCAGATCCATCATCACCGATGGCGCCTTGTAGCCCATTTCGAACGGCCGCTGACCGACAAGCGCAGTCACTAGCCCCTCTTTGGCGATCGCGACTTCATCGCCGATCGTGTCGGCAGCACCGATCACGAACTCGTTCTTGGCGATCTTGTCGGCCATCGGCTTGAAGAGATCGCGATAGGGCTGCGGCGCGCCAAACAGCGGCCAACCGCCCATAATGCCGAAAGCATCGAGATCCTTGTTGGCCGCGAGAATGTCAGTCATCGCCTGAACACCCTTGGCGCCGTCGTCATTGGTGAAGACCGGGCAACCGGCAACTTCCGTCCACCCGCCCTCGCCTCTAAGCTCCGTCAGGCCTTTCTGACCGGTCAGTGTGTCACGCATCCCTTGAGCACGACGCAAAATGTTGTCGGCGCCAGGGTTGCCCTCGATCGTGCATATCTTGCCGCCCTTCGGCTTCGCTTTCTTGATGTACTCGCCGATGCGCGCGCCCATCAGATAGTTGTCGGTGCCGAGATAGGTCTTGCGCAGTGCCGAGTCTTCTGCCGCAAGGTCGGCGTCGAGCGTCATGACAGGGACCTTCGGGCTTGCCGTCTTGAGCGTCTGAGCGATCAGCTTGGCATTCGAGGGAGAAATGGCGATCGCCGCCGTTTCCGCCTTGCCCAGCATGTCCTGAACGATTTGCGCTTCGCCGGCTTCATCGGAAGTGGATGCCGGCCCCGTGTAGAAGCACTCGAATTCGGAGTCCGGGTTCTCCTTGTTCCACTTCTGGCAACCCTGGTTGATCGCCTCGAAGAACGGGTTGTCGAGACCTTTCACGACGATAACCAACTGTTTCTTGGCCGCCAGCGCTTGTCCGGCCGCCAGCGCCAGCACCGCGACGGTAAGCAATAATGCCTTCCTCATAGCTTCCTCCCATTGAAAAATGACGGGCGCCATCGCCCGCCACATGATCAACCCGGATACCAGACGATGCGAGGATCCTCCTCCGAACGCATATACCCCCAGGCCGAGTCGATTAGCATTTCCAGATCGTAGACGGGCCGCCATCCAAGCAGGTACTTCGCCTTGCTGTTGTCCATCCAATTCGAATGGAACAGGCTAGGGATGTCGACCGACGCCAGGCCGCGTGTGCGCGCCAGGTAAGCGGCAACCTCGCCGTAGTCGACAGGGCGGTCCATGCAGATGTTGAACAACTGGCCCTCGGCCCGCGGATTGTCGAGCGCGGCCAGGATCGCGGAAACGAGGTCGTCGACGTGAACGAAATTGCGTTTGAGCGGTCTATCGTCGGCGTCACGCAACAAGGGAATCGTCTCATCCCGCGCATAGCGCGCCGCGTCCGCCTCCGTTACGAGCGTCTTCCAGTCCGGTCCGCCGAAGACATCGTTACCGAATGACAAGGTGAACCTGAAATCGTCCTTCTCCATGATCCAGGGTGCACGCAGGCAGCAGCCATTGATGCCATACTGAATCTGAAACTGCTCCAGCATTACCTCTTCCAGCACCTTCGACAGCGCATAGCAGCCTGGATATGCCTGGTGAGGCGTCGCCTCAGTGATCGGCGCTTCATGACGATAGAAAAAGTGCCCGACCCCCGCATCGCCGCCGATGAGAATGAACTGTCGCGCAGTGGCGCTCGTCCTGAAGCCTTCGAGAAGCCAGAACAATCCCTTGACGGTGACGTCCATGACATCTTGAGGTATTTCCTTGCATGTCGCGAGATGCACGACATGCGTGACGCCGGCAAGCGCCTTTGTCACCGCTTCGCGATCGCTGATCGAGCCGCGTGTGGCTTCGACACGCTCGGTTTCTGGGCACAAGCGATTATGACAAAGCGCGCGAATGCGCGCCTTCGAAAATCGCGGATCGTCGAGCAGCCTACCAATGAAGTGCTGCCCGACCTTGCCCGTTGCACCCGTGACAAGGATCAGCATGCTCTCCTCCACGAACAGCTAATATACAGACACTTTTGCGCGTCAACGAAATTGTACTACAAAACCAATAATTGCAGCACGCACACTAAATTAGCGACATCAGATTGACGGTTTCACACGGTTCTGGGTAAATGTCGGAAGCGCTCGCGGGGAGGAAACTGGCGAGCGAAATAGCGGCTCGACGTGGGTCGCCGCTTTGGGAGGCTAGACGCCTGGTGGCAGTTCTCGAGCTCGCCAACATCTCTAAACATTTCGGCGCCATACAGGCGGTCAATGACGTTTCGTTTTCGCTTGAACCGGGAGAGGTCGTCGGACTGATGGGCGACAACGGCGCCGGCAAGTCGACGCTCGTTAAGATGATCGCTGGGAACTTCCGCCCAAGCCACGGAACGATGCGCCTCGACGGTGAAGACCTCGTTATGCACCGGCCGGTGGACGCCCGGCAGCGGGGCATCGAGATCGTCCATCAGGATCTGGCCCTCTGCAACAATCTTTCGGCTGCCGCCAATGTCTTCCTTGGCCGCGAGATCCGCCGCGGTTTCGGCCCGTTGCGCATTCTCGACTACAAGACGATGTACACGCGCGCGGGCGAGATCTTCAAGGAGCTGAAATCCGAAACGCGACCACGCGATCTGGTGAAACAGATGTCTGGCGGTCAGCGGCAGGCTGTCGCAATCGCCCGCACCATGCTGGCCGAGGCAAAGCTCGTCCTCATGGACGAGCCGACGGCCGCCATCTCCGTGCGTCAGGTTGCCGAGGTTCTGGCCCTTATCCGTCAACTGCGCGATCGCGGCATCGCCGTCATCCTGATCAGTCACCGCATGCCTGACGTGTTCTCGGTTGCGGATCGCGTGGTCGTCATGCGGCGCGGACGCAAGGTGGCCGACAAGCTGCTCGCCGCGAGTTCGCCGGAGGAAGTCACGGGCCTCATAACAGGGGCTATCGAACAGGTGTGATCCAACCCCGGTACCAAACGTGAGCGAAGGTCGACCATGGCAATAACCCTTGATCAGACGATAGCGCAGAAGCAACGCAGCTGGTTCGCGTCCGTCTTTGCGAGCCAGACCTTGTGGGTCCTCATCGCCGTCATTCTCGCCTGCATCTTCCTGTCATTCGCCACCAGTTCCTTCGCCACCCCTACCAACCTTTACAATATCACCCGCAACGTCACCTTCGTCGCTATCATTGCTCTCGGCATGACGCTTGTCATCATCACCGGAGGCATCGACCTGTCGGTCGGTTCGGTGCTTTGCCTCTGCAGCATGGTGCTGGCGGTGACCATGCATGCCGGATACGGCATCGGAACGGGCATTGCCGCATCGATCGGCACAGCGCTGATCGTGGGCGCTTTCAACGGTATTTTGATTGCCTACCTCGGGTTTCCGCCCTTCGTTGTCACGCTCGGCATGCTGTCCATTGCCCGCAGCCTCGCGATGGTCGCCTCGAACAACACCGTTGTCTTCCAGTTTGGACCGGATCACGACAAGCTGCTGGCGCTCGGCGGCGGAGCATGGCTTTTCGGCATCGCCAATCCGGTACTGTATATGGCTGCGCTGGCACTGTTGACCGGCTTTGTGCTGCGCTGGACGCGATTTGGACGCTACGTCTTCGCCATCGGTGGAAACGAGCACGCCGCGACGCTGACGGGCGTCCCTGTCCGGAAAATCAAAGTCATGGTTTACATGGTCTCGGCGCTTTCGGCGGGCGTGGCCGGCATCATCCAGACCGGCTGGCTTGGCGCCGTGACCACGAACATTGGGGCTGGCATGGAGCTTCAGGTTATCGCCGCAGCCGTCATCGGTGGCGCCAACCTGGCGGGTGGCGTCGGCACCGCCTTCGGGCCATCGTCGGTGCCGCCTTGATCGAGGTCATCCGAAACAGCCTTGGTCTCCTCGGCATTAACGCCTTCTGGCAAGGCACCTTCATCGGTGCGGCGATTGTTCTGGCCGTTTTATTCGACCGCTTGAGAAACCTGGGACGCAGCGAGTAGTAACGGGCTCTGGGGCCGCCAGTTGGTCACCCCAGAAGTCAGCTCCCAGCCTAAGACGCGCCGCGAAATAATTGACCTAGATACTCCAGGCCCGCACAGGCGACCTCCGGCCATGTTTAACGTTATCGTCAAGGACGCGGTTGATAGCTGCGCTTCTCCGATTGCGGAGCATGCCATGAGGGAGATCAGCGACTGGCTTGACGAGAATGGGAATGAGCAAGGGAACCTCGACGACGATGTGGCCGTTGGATAACTTTAGTGCGTTTGGCCTTGAGGACTTTGAACGGTGGCTGCTTTCGAGCGTCGGATGCCTCACGTATCGGATCTAAGGGCGGCGGCCTCGCCTTCTGTTTGTCGGCCCGTGGCGATGAGAGGCCCAATAGCGATGTCGATCTCGCGTAGCCCGTGGACCACGGCACTTGGCGGACCTTCTCGTGTTTGCTGGCCGTGTTGCCCTTGATCGGGAACCCGCGCCAATGTGTGCCAACGAGAAAGACTTCACGCGCACGTGAAACAGCGTAGATTAGCGTTGCGAAATCCACCATCTCGAACGAAACGGCAGCCATGGCAGCAGGAAACAAATCATCGCATGCGAACGTACCGCAGAACCGTCGCTATAAATTCAACCCCAAGAGAGGCCCCAAGCCGCAGGTACTCGCTGAGGCCAATCGCACTGTTATATGGATAGCCTCGCTGGTGTTGGTCGCTTTTCTCATGGTCATCGCGATCCAGATAGTGTGGTAGCCGCCACCAACCCTTGGGCCGGCGTGCTGACCACATCAGGAACCTACATCGGCGCGGTGGGACGGCTGCCATCGACGCGGTCATCGCGGGCGACGCCTTCCAAGATAACCGCGACGGCATCTTGCCTCCTTGACGCTTGAAAATGCGTGACAACCGGCCGGGAGCCGGCGACACGCCAAGCCGACACCAATCAGCTCAACCGTGGAAGTACGCTACGGAAAATTGGCACGTAACATTACGTGAAGCTTAGGCGACGCGCCCTTGTTCTAGTTGCGCTCCTCCCGTAACCGAGCGCACGGTTACGTTTTCAGACCAACGCTCTTTCTGGCATTCGACATGTACTTGAGGTGATGACCAGAACCTGCGGGAAGCCAGCCCACTTCCCGCGCCCTGGGAGGGTCCTTGACGCTCAGACGAGCAGAAGCTTCTTCAGTACCGAAAACACCTCCTTGTAAGGCAGTTGGGATGCGCCAGCGATTGCGAATGGGATCAGCGCCGCAGCGGCGACCGGCAGCAATGTCCTGCGGTTGACGAGCATGGACGACAGCTTGCGCGTCTGTTCGTACTGCTTGCTGAGATCGACCGGGTCGATCGATTGCTCGGCTTCCGCGACATCCGGCGCCACCACATTCTCACCGATCGCCTTCCGCTCGGAGGCGCGCTGCAGAGTTGTTGCCCGCGCCGACAGGGTCAACAGCGTTCGGTCTTTCATCTGCGCAAGCGGTTTCGAGAAGGCAGAAAGCGGATAAGCAAAGAACGCTAGGACGAGCAGCAGCCACGCAGCCATAATGGTCGTGAGCGTTGCAACAGAAAGATCGCCCTGCATTTGATGCTTGGCGACCGCGGCTGCCATCCCGCAACTCACACCAAAAACGAAAAGGACATAGGCATTCGGATATTCTCCCACGAAAGCAAGCCCGCCCTTGCCATCCGGATGCGTCGACACCAGCCTCAAGTCGAGGCGCGCAATGTTCCGTAGCAGTTGAGCCCATACGAGATGCCGCCACACACCGCGAGCAAACAGGAAGATGAAGAGCGGAATGCTGATGAAGACGCTCCACCAGCCAGCAAGGGTCAGATGAGGAACGTCTCCAGTCACGGTGACTGCCCAGCTTGTTGAGGGAGCTTGCCTGAAGGTCGCGAAGGCCAGCAACACGGAGACGATCGCGAGCGCAAGACACGCGGCTTCAGCTACAAATGAATCGCGGCGTTTAAGGGACTTGTCCACCGCGACGATCACCGATCCATGCAAAGAAGGCGGAATCAAAGGCGCACGGAGAAATTGGCCTAGCTTGCGACGCAAACCCGATTCAACCGCCTGCTCGGCTGCCAGAAAAGCGGCGATGCCAATGAAGAAACGCGCCCATGGGCCGGGATCAGTGAGATATGCCCGCAACGTTGGGGTCTGCCAGGCCAATGTCGGGAGCGTCAGAAGAAGCGGAACCACCCACGCTGCGGCCACGAACATAAGGATGCGGCGGCTCGTATGAAGGTTTCGTTCGTGAACGATATTGAGCCGCCGCTGAATCTCAAAGAACGGACCGCCATGCGAGGCAAGGAATTCCAGCCGATCCTCCCGGTGGCTTGCGCTGCCTGATAGCTCTGACGCAAGCTTTGCCTTCATCATCGTCAGTCCTCTGTCACCGACCAACGGTCCCCCGGATTGAACTGCTTCATCGCTCGCGCGATCTTGTCGGTATCCGCTCCGAGATCGGCTTGGTAGACAATGCCATTGCGGTTGACGACGAAGGTGTTGACGCCCGTCTCGCCGTACTTCACTGGCCAGGCGACCAGGGCAAAGCCCGCGATCATGTTGCCGTTGATCACGTAGTCAAAGGGACCGCCGGCGATATTGCCGCCCTGTCGGGTCAGCACCTTGTAGCGGTAACCGAAATATCCGTCGTTCTTTGACTTGTCGAATTGAACGTAGTCGAGATAGGGCGCCGCGGGGCTCTCGCCGAGGCCGTCGCTCTCGGGCCAGTAAAGACCGTCGGCTCGGCCGGGGCTGCTCACGAGCTTCTGCGCATACTCGAGCACCCCGTCCCCGTCGTGATCGGCGGTCGCGTATTGCTGCTGGGCATCTACATAACCGCGCACGGTTTCGATTGTCTGGATTTCGTTTTCGCCAATGCGGCGGTTGATGATCTCCTCGATACCGACCACCGGATCGAAGGCGAATTTGCCATTCTCAGCCTTTACGATCGGGAATGGGAACGGCCACATGACCTCGCCGACATCGACGATGCTCTGGCCGTTCTTCTCCTCGAGAGCGATACGCTTTCCGATGCCATCCTTGATCGCCGCCAGCGTTTCGGTCACCCCATCGGTCGCCTTGAGGTGTGCTGCATCGACGCCGAGAATGGACGCCAGCTTGTCGAGATCCGAGGCGTTGACGGCCTCCTTGAACGCGGCCAGTGCTGCGTCGGCGCTATCGTATTCGGTCGGCAACTGCTTCGACACGAGGTCGACAAGGTTCTTCTCGGCGGCAAACGTGCCCGTGGCCGACAACAGGACCGACAACGCTAGCGCAGCAATCAAACGAAATCCAATGCGAGGGTTATGGGCGCTCATGGCAATAACTCCGTTCGGTTCGATTAGCGTCGACGTCCGCCATGGGGAACACGGGCATGACCGCCGCCACCGCGACCACCACCGCTGAAGTGGGCTCCCCCGCCACCTCTGCCTCCGCCGCTGAAGTGCCCACCGCCTCCACCTCGATGCCCCGCGAACTCCGGACGGCTGGCATGGTGTCCACCACCCATGGCACCACCGCCACGGCGTGAGTGCAGGTTGGCGGCGCTTCGCGAGCGGACCTCACCGAGGCCGGACGGGCGGTGCGGGCGAGCATCGAGCTTGTCGGCCATAGCGTGATGTCCGATGTCGCGGCCGCCGCGATCACCTATCTCTCCTCGCCGGTCGCCAGCGGGGCGATTGGCAACCCGGTCGCGCAGATCGGCACCGCCGCCGGCGATCTTGTTGGCTCTGACGTCCTTGATGGCGGACGGCGTTATCCTGGCATGGCCAGCCCCGGCCGCTTTCGCCTTGACGGACTTGGCCTTCGTGCGGATATCGTTGTTGCCGCCCGCTTCCAACCTGTTGCGGATGTTGGTCTTGTCGATGTTGGCGAACTGATTGTGATCGAACTTGATCTTGCTGCGATCGACGTTCTTCCAATCGACATCGTTGAAGTTGACCTTGTCGTTACGATCGAACCTGTTGAAGCAGTGGTCGCAATCGATGTCGATATCATTGCCGTCGAAGCGACCGCCCCAGACCCCCCATCGGTCCCAATCGACCACGGCCCCAAAAATCGCACCGGTCACGAAGCCTGCGAAATACGTCGCTGTGGGATAGTAGTAGTTTGGATAGGGATCGGGGTAGTAGCCGATCGGGGCTGCAGCATATGCGTCGTCATAGAGCATCTGCGGTTCATACTGCGGCACGTAGATCTTCTCGGGATTGGCCGCCTGGATGACCACATTGTCGTTCTGCTGAACGACTTTCACCTTGTCGTCCGTCTTGATGATGCCGTCAGCCACCGCCTTGTCGCGCAGTGTCTGGATGGCAATAAGGAGATCCTTTTGCTGGTCGGCAACCGCATCGCCAAGCTGCTGCGTCCAGTCGAGGTCGTCGCCCATCATCTTCACGACGTCTGGATAATTCAGGAGCGAAACGACGCTGCCATCCCAGTCGTCCTTGGGCTTCAGCGCGGCGTTTCCTTTGACCTGCTCCAAAAATCGGGACGCTTCGACGATCTGCAACGGATAGAGCGAGGCAGAGGTTATGAGGGCGACGAGTTCGTCCGGGTAAAGGGCAATCCGCGCGACCAGAACCTGCATGTCCTCGTCGCTCAGCCCATCAGTAGCAGAGGCTGGCGCGGACGTCGGTGTAGGCACGGTCGACGCGGACGGAGAAGTTTGCTCCTGAGAGTGAAGTGCGCCGCTGCCGACAGTTAGAAACGTCGAAGCGAGCACCAGGATTGCCCAGCGTTTGGGGTCACCGAGAGAACACAACGCCATCGACAAGTCTCCTTCGCACGTGAAGCCGCACCCGCTGAAAGCGTTCGGCTGGAGAATGGGATCGAAGGGACAAGCGAACAGAAAAATTGCCGCGCGGTAAGTACGTTACCGTAAAACGCGATGTAACAAATGTACGGTACCGCTGGAGTCAGTCAGAGAAAACTTGGGCGTGAACTGCTGAATTCACTTCGGGAAGAGGAATGTAATTCCGGCGCGAACGCCCCAGCCTTGCGGACCGCTATCCGGTGAGTCAGCCCAATAGCGGGCACCGACCTGGAAGCTGACGGGCTGCTTGTCGAAAGTTACAAGCTTGGAGACCGAGAAATTGATCGGGACACTCCACTGATTGCTTTCCCAATCGTAGGTGCTTTCAGTGTTCAGCGCGAAGGTCCAGGCGTCTTGCGTGGTATAGGAAATGAACGGCTGGAGGAACGTCGAACTTATGTCCGAACGACCTCCGTCACCGGCCACGGACCAGATATGATTGGCGAGCGCGCCATAGGTCCAAGGGCCATCTTGCTTGAGGATGACCCCTGTCGGCCCCAACCCCAGCTTTTCGCCGCCGAGCAATGGCTCGGTCGCCGTGGGAATCAAGATAGCAGGACCTGCACCCCAGATGATGCCGCCGGGTGCGGGCTCTTTGGGCGAGAAGAAGAAGCTCTGAAGCGTATCGCCGAGGCCGAATTGCGTCCCGCTGTCTCCAGCGATATCGTCCTGCCACGTGACCGGTACGATCGTTCGGGAGATAACATTCCAGTCGTCGTTGAGCTCGAACGGGATGACAGGCTGGATATTCAGAACCGCCTTGTGACCGTCGGCTGGACCGTACCCACTATCGTAGTTGAACTGGAACGGGACGCTGATCAGCGACGCGATGGGATTTGAGAGCTTCTTGGCAAGATCTGCGTCCTGAGCCGAAGCCAGTGGCGCGAATGAAAGGATGCTCAGCGATACGAAGACATGCAACCGTGTCATCATCTACGCACTCCGACTTGGTTTCAGAACCGAATATGGACCCCGAGTATCGGACCGTGCTGGATCACGTCGTAGGTGAAGCCGTCGTGGTTGTAGTCCACACCCTGCGCACGATAGCCGGCCACTGCGGAGACCTTTTCATTGATCTTGTAGCCAATTGCAGCAAGAGCATCCCAGTCGAGATCGGCCCCGCCCCCGCCAATCATGGCCCAGCCGGTCACGAAGACACGATCGGTGAACGAGTGGCTACCCTTGAAGCCGATCAGGCCATCGACCCAGTTGGCATCGTCGGATTGCGAGAGGTTCCCGATGAGCCCGCCGCTAAGGCCGATGCGGGTCTCGACATGCCAGAACCGCGCGCCACCGAGAATGTCGAAACGGGTCTGCTGATCTTCGTAAAGCGTGTATGCGCCGCCGACCATGGCGGTGAAGGTGACGGACTTGAGGCTGACTTCGTCAGCGATCACACCACGTGGCGTTGCCGAGTCCGTCGTCACCCTCGCATAGCTGATGTCGGTGAAAACGCTGTACCTGTCATAGCGGGCGTCGCCCGCCGCCATGAAGGCGAAGTCGAGATCGGATAGAATGTCGCTGAAATTTTCGCTGACATCCACAGTCGGCAGTCCGAACACCTGGGTCTTGCCGTCGAGCCCGGCCGCCCAGAAGTAAGGCGAGAAGGAGAAGGACCAACCATTCGTACTTTGCGGCACGGGCTGAGGAGTGGACGCTGGAAGGATGTCAGCGGCGAATGCAGAAGAGGAAATGGCAAGTGCAGTGACAATGCCGGCTGCGTACCCAGTCTTACTAAACATCAGCTTTCCCCCGAAGGCTGCGGCATGAATGGACTTCACGTCAACCTGAGCTTGCGCCTGTTCGAACGGGAAGGAAAGCGATCGCCAATGGACGGATGCAGTTTGCACTCTGATGTTGCATTGGCGCTACTGGTGCTCGGCTGGCCGGAAGATCATCGATGCCCGGCTGCAGGCTGGGCCGACCCGGAGAAACCCTGCCGTGTCCAGTCGTAAACGCGGACGTCCGTCCGGAAGGCACCAAGCCTGGCCGTGGCAAGATCGAGGATATCGATGACGATCGCCGTCCAGATCAGGGTCAACAAAAGGACGAGGAACCGGACCGGCGGCCCCTTGAGTCCGAACTGATAGCCGAGCGATGCCATTGCCAGCACGATCACACCGAGGAGGAGCCAGAATATCTGCGACGGCAAGCGGGTCTCCATCGCGAACCGCTCGGAGGTACTGGCATCAAAGGTTTCGTTGACGGCGCTCATCAGTGCAGCAGCGATCGGGTCAGGTCTCTCGCGCACGATGGCTGTCACTCGGTTCCAGATCTCCCGCTGAAGTCGCGAAGTCTCCTGGTTTGTGCGCTCGATCGCTTCATCGTCACGCTCGGCACGGACAAAGCCTTCCCGGGCTTCAAGATAGCGCTCAAGCAGGTCTGCGACCTCCGACGCTTCGCGGGAGCCGACGGCCTGCGCCCGTAGCCATGCGGTACCGATCGCATTGGCTTCGACCAGCGTATCCTGCCGGCGCTCGTTGAACCGCGTGCTTGAGTATGAAAGCGTGAGCGCCAGAACAAACGCCAAAAGGCCGAGCATTCCTCCGACGACGACGCCGACGTTTTCCGGCTGCGCTTTGCTCCGGATTCGTGCTTGCCTACCGACGCTGTAGCCGATCTCGTACGCCGCCAACTGGATAACCAACAAGAGAAGCCCTGCGGCAATTACGCTGACCTTGGCTATTGCTATGAAAACACTCATTACGTGCCCAGCCCAACTTAAAAGAGTCGAAATTATCTATGGAAGCGTCACGTAATCTCCCCTGACTGGAGAGCCGTTTCCACGGCTTGAACGGTACCAAGATCGGCAAAAATCGGAAGTACGATACAGTAACGCGGTTCGTTACAACGCTGTGCTCTTAGAGCGTTCGGCTTTTGCGTCGCAATTGAAGGGGTATCGCGAAGGCGTAACAGGGTTACTGCAGCAGAGTTTACCGTAACGTACTTCAAAAGATCATTTCTTAGCGCATCCTCACCAGAGCGTTTGGTCGGAAACCGAAAGTTGATCCGATGGGCGACAAGGGAACAGCAAAGAACGGCTCAAAGGAAGCGCAGCGAGGGCTATGGCGGCTGATGCTCAAGCTACCCGCAATTCGCGGTCGGCTCCAAGTCATAGCGGCAACGTCCAGCCGCCTGAATGGCGCATTCGAAGCATACGAGGAGGCTTGCGTAGCTTTGGAACGCTTCAAGAGAGAACGAGACCGAGATAGCTGTCCGCTGGTCGAAGAGTACGAAGCTCTTTGTACGGAGATCGAAAGCGACGTGCTCGCCGCCGTTCTGGATGAGAGGTAAACCCATTACGCTGTTATTTATGGTTTCATTAGAAAATCGACTTGCAACCTTATAATTCCAGCACAGATTTCAGCTTGGACTGCCGCTTCACCGGGGGACGACCATGGGTGCTGAGATTGACGATAGGCGGCAGGATGTAGACTGCGCCGAGGCAAAGGAGGCGCTGGGGCGACTTCTTGCGGATAAACGATTCAAAACCGCCGAACGCCAGAAAGCCATCCTTTCTTACCTTGTGGAGCGGCGCTTCGATCATGAAGACGTCAAGGCCTATGTCATCGCGGTCGACGTCCTGGGGCGCCCGAGCAGTTTTGACTCGGCGATCGACCCAATCGTCCGCATCGAGATCAGTCGTCTGAGATCGTCGCTAGAGTCCTTCTACGCCGCATTCGGCGACGACCACGACATCTGGATCAACATCAAAAAGGGAAAATACCTTGCCTGCTTCACGCGCAGAGCCGATCGCTTTGCGGAAAGCGAGGATGTCCAAAACGAAGCCGATAGTTCGACCAACACGAGGACGGCTACGCAGGACGCTGCTCCCGGTAAGCTGCGGTGGAAGATGGTGGCGCTATACGCGATCGCCTCGGCCCTGCTCTTGGCCATCTGTATCCACAGCTACGCAAGCGCGATCACCATCTCTCAAAAGCCGACCGTATACGTCTCCGCAGAGGCCGCCAATCCGCTAAACGCGGGAGAGGCAAGCCAGATGCGTGACGGCCTGTTGACCGCGTTGACTCAATTTCAGACGCTGACAGTCGCTCAGCCAGCTTACAAATCTGCCCGGACAAGGAAGGGCGATCGACAATACTCCATACAACTCAAATACTACGGGGACGCGGATGATCGCAGCGTGTTGTGGCAGGTGATCGAAACTGCTTCCGGGCAGTTACTTACGTCCGGGCTCGAAAAGGTCGAAACCTCAGGCAAGAGCCCTGCTACCGTGCGTGATGAGATTGTCGCCGTGCTCGCCAAGCGCATTGGCTCCAGCCGAGGCGTGATCAACTCCATCGAGCTGAAAACAGATCCCGGTTCCCTTGGCAACGGATGCGTCATCCAAGCGGAATATGCGCTCGACGTCCATGGCGATCTCGATACGGCTGTGGACTGCCTTCAGCGTACCGTGCAACGCCTTCCTGGAGATGCCGACGCCAAAGCGGTTCTTGCACGCGTCCTGCTTGCGCCCGCGGGACGGACTACAGCGCCGGACATTGCCAACCATGCGCTCGATCTTGCCCAGGATGCAGTCGCCAGAGCGCCCCTTTCCGATCGCGCTCACATTGCGTTGATGGCGGCTCAAGCTGCCAAGGGTCGGCTGGAAGCTGCAATCGAAGCCGGCAACAGGGCAATTACGCTTAACCCCAACAATCCGGATGCGTCGGCTGCCTTGGGAGCCCTTCTGTACTCGGCCGGTTACAGGTCAGCGGGATTGTCGATGGCAAAAGATGCAAGCAAGGATACCGACGCCGTTCCGCGCTGCGCTATGATCGTGCTGGCACTGGACGCTTTTCGTGATGCGCGCTACTCCGAAGCTCTCCTTTGGACCGAGCAGGTGAACGGTAGCAGCCCGCTAACGAAAGTTATCCGTGCGGCTACGCTTGGGGAGCTGGATTCGGCTCAGGCGAGTAACAGTCTCAGCGATGGGGACGTCAACTCGACGTTTTTCAAGAAGACAGTGGATGCGGCCGGTCTTCAGCCCGAGGTGGTGTCCATGCTGGAGCGGGGCTTGACCAAAGCAGGAGCGGATTTTGGGCCGGTGAGGAGTATTTCGCGCTAATCAAAGGCGTGATGGGGAGCTCGAACATCCGGCCTGAAACGCCGACATAGCTGACGCCGCTGGTTACTCAGTTTGTCCACGTTCTTCTATTAATAGGCCAACCAACTCAAATATTTCAATTTCTTCAGTACGACCCTTGGCACGAGCGCGTCCCAGGTCTCGAAACTCGAACACTCCACGGGCCGCTTCTCTGACTGCACCACTTGCAAGAATGGATGTTCCGTATTCCTTGTTCATTCCTTCGAGCCGGGACCCCACGTTGACTGTGTCACCCATGGCTGTGTACTGACGTCTTGTGTTTGCCCCCACACTTCCGACAACCGCCTGTCCGGTATGAACACCGAACCGCGTTGCGAGCTCGGGTCGACCCGATTGCACATTGACGGCATTCATCTCGTCGACCGCCGCCTTCATAGCCAGAACACACCGGCAGGCTTTTGTCACATGATGCTCGTCGCGCGTCGGTGCGTTCCACATGCCGAAAATGGAATCCCCCAGATACTGGACTATCGTTCCGTCATGCTGTTCCACGATTTCGTTGAGAAGCTCGAAATATCCCGACAACAATTCAACAACGTGCTCCGGCGAGTGGAGTTCGGAAATGGTCGTGAAGTCCTTGATGTCGGTGAAAAGTACCGTAATTTCCTGGCGGCTTGCCAATCCGACGGCTGACTGTCCCGAAGAGACGATCCTTCGGACCAATTCCCGCGGCACGTAGAGAGAGAATGTCGCGATCGTGCTGCGCGCCATCTCGAGAGCACGTCCAAGGACGTTTATCTCCGCAATCCAGGAATGTGGCAGCCGTCGCTCCTCAAAGCGCAGATCGCCAATGCGGCGAGCCTCGTCCGCCAGGAAGAAGAGGGAATTGCTGATCAGCCTCGCCATCACGATCGCGGCAACAATACCAGCGGCCACGAAAGCGGCGGCTGTCAGAAGGTTCCTGAACAGGAGCCTATCCGTGGGCCCGACGAGATCGTTAAGCGGTGCTGCGATGACAACCGTATTGCCTTTCAGCAGGCCGGAGAATTCGACGGGAGAAAACTGCGCAACATAGTGAGTTCCATCGACCGCGAAAGGTACGATGCCCGCCTCTTCTTCACGGCCGCTGCGTGCCTGCAGCAGATGGCGTATAGGCGCAACTGCAGGATCGGCCGCCTCCAAGGCGGACGCACCTTCGGGATTTCCTCGCGATAATGTTTCCAGAATGCTTGCCATGACCGACTGGTCCGAGTGGACGATAAGGCGTCCATTACTGTCGAACATGTAGCCTCGCGCGTGCTCGGAGATGGCTTCCCTGTTGAGCAGGTGGCTTACCGTCTCAAGCATGACGTCGACGCCGGCAACGGTCCGTGGATCCTTGCTCATCGGCACAGCCAACGTAAGGCTCAATGATTTCGTCGTTGCCGTGACATATGGGCCGACGGAAACTTGTCCGTTTGTTCGAACTGCGTCGCGGTACCATGCCCGCGTCCGAGGGTCATAAGTATCGTTGCGTTCCTCGCGCATCGCAATTTGAGCACCATTTTTCCCAAGGAATCGCCACATCGACGACGTCTGCGCTCCGGATCTGGCGATTGTTCGGATCGCGAACTCGGTCTCATCAGGCGCGAACAGGACTTCGCCACTTCGGATTGACGTTCACGTTGACGGCTTGGATGAAGCTGCCGTCGGGATAGCCGGCATAGACATCGTCTATGTAATCGGCGCTCTGCAGCACCTTGAGAAGATAGTCCCGCTTCGCATCAAAATCCTGGGGCGGCGGCGTTAACATTTGGGGCAGGACAGACGCTGTCTCAACTGCCGAATACCCATCGCCGAAAACGCTTCGATAGTTCTCGACGACCCGAATTCCAAGCTGGCGCATCTGCGTCTCGCCCGCGGCCAAGGCAGTTGATCGCCCTTGGACATATGCCATCCACATCAGCGGTGCCGAGATGCAGACCAGCAATCCGACAATGACAACACTCAAGTGGACCCTGAGCGGCCTCGACCAGTCGAAGGCGCTTTTGTTCGCGACGGAGCCCGCTTCGTGCTGATGGTGGTTTGACGTTCTTTTCTCGATGTCGGCCTGCGTCATCTGGCACAAAGGTCTCTTGCTGAGGAACGCTTGAATCGTAAGCCTTCGAAACGAAGAAAGAAAAGTACGTTACGGTAACGAGCCTCGATCCTGGCTGCGGTGGACGCGGCGACGATCCTGGAGAAACGGTCCGGGGCGGCGGCACGTCACGATCATCTTGAACAGCTTCGTGCCGGCGAACTGGGCACGGAGCAGAAACAAAAAAGCTCCTCGACGCTTACGCGGAGGAGCTTTCAATCAAGCGCCTTGAATGGCAAACTGTATCAGTTTTTGTTTGGGGAGATTGGTTGCGGGGGCCTGATGGCACGGAGACTTTCAAACTCGATACCGCATTGGTGGCCTTCCAATTCGGAATACCCAGCCGCTACGGTACGAACCGCCGTCGGCCAATGCGAACTTGCGCAGCGATTCAAAACGTGACGACCCTGATATGGGCGAATATCGCTTTCAGGTCGCGGTTCAATTGCCGGTCATAGGCATGAAGCGCGGGAATGAGAGGTTTTGCAGCCGGCCTGACACGGATGGTAATGCCCTCTCCTCCGCGATCGACGATGAGAAACCCATACTGCTGCGCCGCGATCGCAATTTGTTTTCCGGCCTTGGTGCTCAATTTCAGATCGCCCAGTTTGACACCGGCCGGCAAAGCAAGTCTCGTGCCCATCGGCAAGCTGCCCGAGTAAGGCGCGGGATTGGTGAGCGCGTCACGATCGAAGGCATAGGCGGGATAGGTGAATTTCGGCGCCAGCAAGTTCGGCGGGACGGTAATGGACATCGTGTGCCGGATGCCCGAAGCGATCTCGCTATCGAGGATGGCTCCGCCATAGCTTGGTAACATCGACGCCGTTTGGCCACGCTGCCATCCATCTCCGGACCCATTCGGATCGGTGATTTCATATGACAAAGCGACGATGGTGCGATCCGATAGAACGATCGTGCCGTAGGTTTCGAGAACGTCACCAGACGGCTGGCGTATCGCCATGTGGCCATCAGCACCAGCAGCTGGCGCAAAACTCGAGGCGGGTACATAGACCTTCGCACCGGCCGCCATCGCCGCCGCGACCCGATTGTACGATGCCGGTGTTGCCCAACTAAACGCAGATGTCGAAGAGAAAACATTGCCATGATCTGGAAAGGCGTCAGAAGACGTCGCGAGGATAGCAGCTTCTACCGCAGGCGTATTGCCTGAACGGCGCCACGTTCCCGCATGGACAGCTGTCCAGGCCCCCGGATTATAGAGAATCCGTACCTGCGGATCCCCGGCTTCAGCCGTATAGAAGGGCACCACCCAATTTCCATCAGGATCCCACGTGTCAAGGCCCACAGCTAGACCTTCGGCCACATCAACCGACCCGACGGTCGCTGTCGGTGGCACCTTGAGATTCCACGAAGAACCCACGCTGAACAAAGTCTCCGCATGCGTGCCCGTCGCGACGCCAAGGAGAAGTGCAACCGCCGCGCCGCGGAGCCGCCCCCGCGCGCTGCTGACAGAGCCCAAGACCTGACAGAGCTTGCTGTATCGGCGAATTGACATTGGTTTTGCAGTCTCCATCTGGAACAGCCCTGCGGAATTCTATCGCCGGTTCAGCTTATCAATTCGGGTTATCGATGCTCAGACTTTTGCAGCCGAGCTGCAGAGCCACCAAGTAGATTTCCAGTTACTATAGATCGCTCGACGAAGCACGAAAGACACTGCCGCTTCGCGACCATAGATCACCTGTCCCCTGATCGAATCAATTACCGGACATGCCGCAAGCCGCGATAAGCGGGTGCTTGAAACGACACCTGCAGAAGAACTTAAGTACAAAACAGATTTCTAGCGCAATATATTTCTGCCTATACATCGAAATTCCGAGTTGCCGCACCTCCTAGCGACACGCCGATCGCTTCCAAAATAGCTGAAACATAAGATAAATCGGTTCAAAAATTAAGCATATAATGGTTATCTCGAGCTTAATTCTCGGATGTATATTGCACCACCTTTAGTACCAATTTATTATTTTCTCAAAACATATAAACATTTATAAGTTTCGACCCCTAAAACGAGAACGTATACTTTAAGGTTTGCATCGGAGAAAAATACACCTTTTGCGTTTCTCTTTATCTTTTTCTTTTTTCACAGGCAGAAACGATAGAAAAGAAGCAGAGGGAAATACCGCCGTGAAGCACAATGGACACACAAGTATAGAAATTTCTATACTTAAATCGTCAGGATTTGTCGAATGAACTACATCGACCCATCGACGAACCTGGATGCCCACCGCTCTGGTAAAATTGCCCGATTGCAGACTTGGAAGTTCCCGCTTCAATACATTGTTGGGGCGGCTCTCGCGTTTGCCCTGATTCTGGCGCTGATGGTGGCCGCCCTCCAGGTGACGCCGCCCAAGTTTCAGGCAAGCGCCAATCTTCTTGTCCTCTTGTCAGACGATTATGTCGCCCGGCCGGCAGCGGGTAGCGCGGTTGCGCCGACAAGGCCGACGATGGACCGCGATGCCTACATGATGGCGGAAGGCGATATCCTCGGCAGCGACACCGTGATTGATCAGGCCATATCGAGCATTGGTCCTGACATTCTGTATCCCGCGTCAACGGGCCTGTCCGCCAAGATAAAATCAGCCGTTCGCTATGTCGGTGACCTCATCTCCGGGGTCAAGCAGAACGACCGCTCCAATATCCAGGCGACGATAGCGCGCGCGCGCCGGGCCGTGCTGAAATCGCTGCGCATTGATTCCGGACGCAGCGGCAGCGTAATCAACGTCACCTACGAAAATACGGACCGGAACCTCGCAGCAACCTTCGTTTCGACACTCATCGATGCTTATTTCGCACGTCGCGCAACACTTTTTGCCGATCCGCAAACCGCTGTCCTCACGCAGCAGGTAAAAACCAAGAGCGACGAATTGCAGATCGCCAAGGCTGGGCTGGCCGATTTCCGGCAGCGCTATGCAATCTCCGACTTTAATTTGCAGCGGGAGTTACTGCTGAAACGCCTCGCGGATCTGAGCCACGATCTTCGCGCAACAGAAGTAGGCGCAAGTGAAACCCAGGCGCGGCGTAAAACGGTGCTCGATCAACTCGCCGCACTGCCCACCGATCCTGCCAGGCGCGCAACCGGCGCCGAGGCTGGCATACCGCTAGGCGGCCTTGTCGAGGCCTTGCAAAAGGAAATCAACGAACTTGAACAGGAACTGAGCGCGAACGCCGCTCGGCAGGTCGGCTTGAAAGCCCGGATTGCCGCGATGGCGTCCGACCTGCGGACGTTGAACGAGCAGGAAGGCACACTCCACGATCTCACGCTGCGCCGAGACGTGCTGGAGCGCCAATATGCCCAGGGCTTGGAGACGCTGAGCGAGCGGAAAGCTACCGAAGCCATTGAACAGGCACGGCTCTCGAATGTGCGGCTGATAGACGCGCCGGAGCCACCGCAGCGGCCGACGAGCCAAAGAATGCTCATCGTGGCGACCGGGCTCTTGCTGGCATTCTTCTCGATGGGCGCCATTCTGGCTCTTGGCTGGCTTCGCCGCCCGGGAAGTCAAAGACTTCGCTGGTTTGCCTGAGGTCCGGGGAGCTCGACATGAAGATTGCGATGATCGGCTCGAGAGGTCTCGGAACCTCATATGGTGGGATCGAACGCGTGCTCGATGCGGTTTGCCCGGAGCTAGTGGCACTCGGGCACGATGTCGACGTATTCGCGGCAACATCGGCGACGGACAGCAATCTCCGGGGCCTAAAGGTGGTCAAGGTCCCGAGTATCGCCGGCAAGCATACGGAGACCATTTCGCGAAGCATCTTATCCCTCGCCTTAGCTCTCGGCCAATACGACATCATCCACTTTCACGCCATCGGACCCGGTATCCTGTCGGCGGCGACACGCCTGTTCAGGCAGCCGACTGTCGTGACGATCCATGGTCTCGACCAACGTCGAGACAAATGGGGGCCGATCGCAAAGTCCTGTCTGTCGATGGCGGAGAACACCATCGTCCGCTGCGCAGATCGCATTACCGTCGTCTCGGAAGAACTTCGCAGATACTTCGTCGAACGGCACGATGTTCGAACCTCGTTCATCCCGAATGGCCTGCCGGTGGTGACCCCAGTGCCGCCAGGTCCACTCCTGAAGGCTTTGGGTCTCGCTGGCCGCCGATACGTCTTCTTCGCCAGCCGACTGACACCCGAGAAGGGGTGCCACGATCTTATCGAGGCGCATAAGCGCGTGAGCGAAGACGCGACGCTTGTTATCGCCGGCAAGGCACTTCAGCCTGATTACGAAGCCAATCTGGCAACGCTCGCCGGTCCCAATGTCCTTTTCGTTGGTCACCGCAGCGGCGCAGATCTGCAGGAACTGTACAGCAATGCCACACTGTTCGTTCTCCCCTCCTATCTCGAAGGAATGTCGATGGCCCTGCTGGAAGCAATGGCCTACGATATCCCGACAATTGTCAGCGACATTCCCGAGAATATCCGTGTGGTCGGAAACGCGGCCATACGCTTCCAAGCACGCGATGTGTCCGGTCTTGCGGGCGCTCTGGCCGAGGCACTGGCGCGTCCCCTCGACGCGGCTCCCGTCACGCCCGAATGGCCAACCTGGTCAAAAGTCGCGCGGAGCTACAGCGATGTCTACGATCGGGTCATGGCGCGACCATTGCCAGCACCGGGGCAGCTTTACGAAAGGAAGCTGCGTTGAGAGCGCCCTCTGCCCTCCATAAGCTTTGCGAGCGCATCCTCGGGGGCGACGTGTCCTCATTGATGAATGTCAGTTCGCGGCTACTGCAGAACGCCAATGGATTTCTGCTAACTGCCATCGTCGCACATCGTTACGGTCTCGACGCCGTGGGAACGTTGACGCTTGCCGCGGTTCCGATCACCCTGGTGGCTCTTGGCGGAACATTTGGCCTGCATTTCAGATTTGCGCAGATCAACGAGGCGAAACCGATCCTCAATTCCCTTGGGTTGATCTCCGCGGCGGTCTCGTTTCCTGCCATTCTGGCGCTTTCGGTGGCGTTCGGGATGGCTGCGGGCCACAGTCAGGAAGAGCAGTTCCAGATCGGCGTTGTCGCGCTCTCATCGATATTCTTTTCACAGTCCAATGTGACGAATGCGCTTCAGATCCTGCAAAACAAGGTGGCGCAAAGCATCATTCCGCCAAGCCTGAATACCATCGGGCTTCTGGCTGGTGCCTTTTCTCACGATTTCAGCGTCTTTTGCGTTTGCCTCCTCGTTTTCAGATTGCTCGGCATCGCGATCGCCTATGCGCTTCTGCCCCACGATTTCCGCGCGATCCGACAGGCTCCCGCGCAATTGCGCGCCGGTATGCGCTATCTTTTCGCCGACGCCGTTTTGGTGCTCAGTGACAACCTGCTCATTCTGCTTTGTTCGAGCATTCTCGGGCGAAGCGAGCTCGGCGTCCTCGGCATCTGTCGGCAGTTGATGACGGCAAGCGACACACCGGGATGGGCAAGCCTGCAGTCCGTGTACCCAAAACTTGTCACGGGGAGTGACGCATATTTTCGCGGTGTCGCCCGCTCGATGCTGCTCCTTAGCACGGTGCTTGGCATCGTCGTAACGATCGTGGCCGTTCCGGCCGGAATGACTGTATTCAAGACGCCGCATCTATGGTTCTACACGGCGATCTTGATGGCATCCGCACCGGCGCGTTATTTCGTCGTAAGCGCCGAAACCTACCTGAAAGCCAAGGGCCGCATCAAATTCGCCAACCGCCTAAGCAGCATCCGTGCGGCTGCGGGCTTTGCCACCATTGGGGCAGTAACGGCAGTCGGCGGACTTACCGGCCACGTCGTGGCGTTTACCTGCTTCTTCATCGTCTTCGCGTTCATTGAGTTTGCGCTGGTGATCGGCAGCGGCGGCACGCGTGCCGCAATACTGAAAGCTAGAGAGGCGACATGACGGTTCCAGTCGCTCAATCTCGGCCGATCTTTCCAAGGCTAGCAGCCGATCAACGTCTTTACGCGGGAATGCTGCGCTACACCGTGGTTTTCTGGAGCGTAGGCCTCCTCACGCTTGTGCAGGCAATCGTGATCGCCATTCTTGCCTTTACACGGGCGCCGGCGGGTCAGTTGGCGCGTATGGTCGCGATAAGCTGGATTTCGATCGGCGTCCTGCAATTCGTGGCATCCATCCTCGCGGGCGTTTGGCGCGAACAGGCTGGTCAAGGGATCATGCAACTCGCGAGCTTCGGTGTGCTTGGATGGATCATGGGCGGCCTGGCCATTTGGGCTGGCGCAGCGCACGGACTTTCCGGTCAGCCGGTCGTGCGGGCCGTCTCGATACTTGGCGGTGTCATCATCGTTCTGGCGATGATTGGCGCTGTCGGTGTGTCCCTTGGCCTGCCGCGGCTGGTCCTTCCATACACGCTGCCGATGCTGATTGCGCCTAACAGCATTTCGGCACAGCTTTACGGATCGTTGGCGATCTACATCCCCGAGGAAACCTTCGGCGAGCAAGTGACCCGCTTGATCTTGTTCTACCCATACACTACCGCGCTGGGTCTAGGCGGAATTGGCATCACGTTGATCAGCGTGTTGGAGAAGGATATGCGCTTCCGTCTGCTCGGCATGACCGGCGGGCTAATCGCTGTCGTGTTCAGCTGGAGCCGCTTGTCGCTCGGCGCGCTGCTTCTTTGTGCTCTGGGCTGGATATGGCTGAGGGCCACGTTTAAGCTGCGACTCCTGTTCGTCTTCCTTGCACTCTTTGTTCTGTTCGCGATCAGCATCGTCGGCTTCGATTGGCCGGCGGCTCTGATGTCGATCCAGGATAGGATCGACGGAGTGCGCGCCGGATCGAGCTTGGCCCGGCATCTAATCTACGAAAAGAGCTGGGAAGGTTTTCTCCAATCGCCGATCTTCGGGAATGGCTGGATCGGACCGTCGGTGCATCCGAAAGAGATCCTGCCGATCGGCAGCCATTCCACGGTTTACGGGCTGCTCTACACGGGCGGAGTGATGACTTTCGCGGCGTTTGTCGTCGCAATCACGCTGACGCTCGCCAGCGGCGTCGTTCGCCTGCTATCCGAAAAGAGCGGCCGGAGTGACGAGGTTATCGTCATGCTGCTTCTGTCGCTGACGCTACTCTTCTTCTGCAAGTACGAGTCGCTTTTCAGCATCACTTTGCCCTGCTCGTACATCTTCACATTCATCGGCGGAGCTCTGGAGCCGCAACGACCGATGCGATCCTCAGCCGATGATGCCGACCGGTTTAAGCGTACAAGGAAGTTATCATGAGCACGGAGCACCCGCGTCTCAGCATTGTGATCCCGGCTTACAACGTCGCCGATTTCATCGTGCCCGCAGTCCAGTCGGCGCTGGACCAGACTTTCCGCAACCTCGAGGTGATTGTTGTTGACGATGGTTCGACCGATGCCACGCCGGCAAGGCTTGCCGATCTCGCGGCGAAGCGCAGGGATGCTAGGCTAAGGATCGTGCGCCAGGACAATGGTGGGTTGTCTGCGGCCCGAAACACCGGTATCCGCGAGGCGCGCGGAGAGTATATCGGCTTCCTCGACGGCGACGATCTCTGGTGCGAGGATAAGGCCGCAGCACATATCGCCTTGATGGACAGCGACCCCGCCATAGGCATCAGCTTCTCCGCGTCGGAGCTTCTCGAGGAGGACGGCCGCCGAACCGGCAATGTCCAGTCTCCCGACATCACGAAACCGTCGCTACACCAGATGATCCTCCGCAACCATGTGGGAAACGGCTCGACCCCCGTCGTTCGGAGAACCTGTTTCGAAGTCGCCGGCGATTTTCGCGAGGATCTTCGTAGCTGTGAAGACTACGAGATCTGGTGCAGGATACTCTGGTTGACTGACGCGACCGCTGTCGGTCTTTCCGCCCCACTGACATTCTACAGAATGCGGAAGTCGAGCCTGTCCTTCGATGTCGATCGCTTCGTGAAGCAAATCGACGCGGCACTGGACATCATTCAGTCCTCCATGCGGGAAGTTCCCCCTGGCCTGATTTCACGCGCCCGGGCGGAACACTACAGAATTGCTGCCAGGAAGGCCGCTCTTGCCGGCATGACTGACAAGGCGCGTGATCTTCTGAAACGGGTATTCCGGCTGCGACCGGCAATCTTCCTGACGGATCGCCGCGCGATGGCGACGTTAGCCTCGCTTTTCGTCCCCGAACGAGGACTTCGCACGGTGGAACACGTCGTCGCTTCGTTCCGCGCAAGGGGAACCTGAGCTGCGACGAGAGCGCGCCATAGTCTGAAAGGGTAGACAGGAAGATCGGAGGTCCTCTTCTGAGGTTGCCCTTCGCTGAGCTCTAATCAGTCGTACAGGTAGTACCTGCGCCAGTCAGCACGGGGCGACCTTGCTGCCAATGACGCAATCGAATGCTGTCACGTCGAGCACGCCGCCGCTGGTCGAGCAACGGTACTTGAGCCGATACCACTCTCCCTTGCTTCGAAACACTGCTCCCGGTGCCTTGATGAAATTGGGCTCCACGACCGGATCATGAAAGGTGTAGGCGATTATCTTGTCGGGGTTAAACCGCTTCTCTCGCGATGCGATCTGCGCCATCGCTTCCATATCGCATCGCTGTTCCTGTCGTTCGTCTGCGGTGAGTTGATTGAGCTGCCGCACTTCTTTTGAGTCTAGCTCCGCCTAGCCTCGCTCGAGTGATAGGTCGCGATGTCAGCGACCAGCTACGAGGATAGGTGGCTCACGATTGCTCTCGACTGAAACGCGAGAACTGTTGCCACCCGTGCGCACGAACATAAGTGGCAACTGGTTCGTTCGTATTTAGCGCCTAGAATTAGAGCAAGTGGACTGGAAACGCCGGACTTTCGTGCGCCGTCCCCGCCCTCTCGACTATTTCTGGATGCAGGTGTCGACGGTATCCTTCGTGCACTCGTCGAGCCCGGTGAAAACAGGGTCTTCGACTGCCTTCCCCGCAATCAGATCCATCATCACCGATGGCGCCTTGTAGCCCATTTCGAACGGCCTCTGCCCGACAAGTGCGGTGACAAGGCCTTCCCTGGCGATCGCGACTTCATCACCGATCGTGTCGGCCGCACCGATCACGAACTCGTTCTTGGCGATCTTGTCGGCCATCGGCTTGAAGAGATCGCGATAGGGCTGTGGCGCACCAAACAGCGGCCAACCGCCCATAATGCCGAAAGCATCGAGATCCTTGTTGGCCGCGAGAATGTCAGTCATGGCCTGAACGCCCTTGGCACCGTCGTCATTGGTGAAGACCGGGCAACCGGCAACTTCCGTCCACCCGCCCTCGCCTTTAAGCTCCGTCAGGCCTTTCTGACCGGTCAGTGTGTCGCGCATCCCTTGAGCACGACGCAAAATGTTGTCGGCGCCAGGGTTGCCCTCGATCGTGCATATCTTGCCGCCCTTCGGCTTCGCTTTCTTGATGTACTCGCCGATGCGCGCGCCCATCAGATAGTTGTCGGTGCCGAGATAGGTCTTGCGCAGTGCCGAGTCTTCTGCCGCAAGGTCGGCGTCGAGCGTCATGACAGGGACCTTCGGGCTTGCCGTCTTGAGCGTCTGAGCGATCAGCTTGGCATTCGAGGGAGAAATGGCGATCGCCGCCGTTTCCGCCTTGCCCAGCATGTCCTGAACGATTTGCGCTTCGCCGGCTTCATCGGAAGTCGATGCCGGACCTGTGTAGAAGCACTCGAATTCGGAGTCCGGATTCTCCTTGTTCCACTTCTGGCAACCCTGATTGATTGCCTCGAAGAACGGGTTGTCGAGACCTTTCACGACGATGACCAATTGTTTCTTGGCCGCCAGCGATCTCATCCAGACCGTCGTGATCGGTAAGACCCCGGGCCATCAGCCGGCCAGTCTGCAGGTGCACGGCTCGATCGCCAACATCACGGCCTCGATGGAGGTTCTGGACCTGATGGAGCAGCAGTTCATCACCGCCGCCCAGAATGATCTGATGGCCCGGATTGCCTCAGGCGAGATCGACACGGAGCAGAAACAAAAAAAGCTCCTCGACGCCTACGCGGAGGAGCTTCGGTGCAAATACCCCGAGTGGGCGAATTTGCAAGTTTTGTTGGTTGCGGGGGCAGGATTTGAACCTGCGGCCTTCAGGTTATGAGCCTGACGAGCTACCGGGCTGCTCCACCCCGCGTCCAGCGTAAATCCCTTTGGGATTTATCGCGGCTACGTCGTCGCTTTAGCGATGACGGACTGTGCCGGAGCAAATCCCTTTGGGATTTGTCTCCTGTAAGGGACGCACGAGCAGATACGATGCGCATCCCATTATTTCCGGGCCCATTATAGCAGAAAGGCCGCTAACGCGGCCGTTTTGTTTCGGCTGGGCCGAAGATTTCGATCAGAGAAGATTTGTTGTTGCGCTTGGCAGACCTGGCAGCGACCGACTCTCCCGCGTCTTAAGACGAAGTACCATAGGCGCTGGGGCGTTTCACGGCCGTGTTCGGAATGGGAACGGGTGCAGCCGCCCCGCCATAACCACCAGGTCAGCGAAGCGCAACAAATTGAGAAGCTGGTGAGGGCAGAGCCCTCTTCTTAGTCTTTGAACACGTCTTTCTCTTACCCGTCTGTTCGGATGCTTTTGGCACCCATACAGGCCAGAGGCCGTCGCACCTTTTGGTGCGGGCCGTCCGCAGCGCATCAGCGCGTCAGGACAAGAGAGATGGCTCATCTTCGATGAGCATTGATCAATGAGAACGATCAAGCCAATCGAGCTATTAGTACCGGTAAGCTTCACACATTGCTGCGCTTCCACACCCGGCCTATCAACGTGGTCGTCTTCCACGGCTCTGATAGGGAATACTCGTTTTCAGGTTGGTTTCCCGCTTAGATGCCTTCAGCGGTTATCCATTCCATATGTAGCTACCCTGCTATGCCCTTGGCAGGACAACAGGTCCACCAGAGATATGTCCATCCCGGTCCTCTCGTACTAGGGACAGATCCTGTCAATATTCCTACACCCACGGCAGATAGGGACCGAACTGTCTCACGACGTTCTGAACCCAGCTCACGTACCGCTTTAATTGGCGAACAGCCAAACCCTTGGGACCTGCTCCAGCCCCAGGATGCGATGAGCCGACATCGAGGTGCCAAACAACCCCGTCGATATGGACTCTTGGGGGTCATCAGCCTGTTATCCCCGGCGTACCTTTTATCCGTTGAGCGATGGCCCTTCCACACGGGACCACCGGATCACTATGACCGACTTTCGTCTCTGCTCGACTTGTCAGTCTCGCAGTCAGGCGGGCTTATGCCATTGCACTCGACGACCGATTTCCGACCGGTCTGAGCCCACCATCGCGCGCCTCCGTTACTCTTTCGGAGGCGACCGCCCCAGTCAAACTACCCACCATACACTGTCCCGGATCCGGATAACGGACCGCGGTTAGACATCCATGACGATAAGGGTGGTATTTCAAGGATGGCTCCACGGAAACTGGCGTCCCCGCTTCAAAGCCTACCACCTATCCTACACATGCCGACACGAATGCCAGTGTAAAGCTATAGTAAAGGTGCACGGGGTCTTTCCGTCTGACCGCAGGAACCCCGCATCTTCACGGGGAATTCAATTTCACTGAGTCTATGTTGGAGACAGCGGGGAAGTCGTTACGCCATTCGTGCAGGTCGGAACTTACCCGACAAGGAATTTCGCTACCTTAGGACCGTTATAGTTACGGCCGCCGTTTACTGGGGCTTCGATTCAAAGCTTGCACCTCTCCTCTTAACCTTCCAGCACCGGGCAGGCGTCAGACCCTATACGTCGTCTTGCGACTTCGCAGAGCCCTGTGTTTTTGATAAACAGTCGCTACCCCCTGGTCTGTGCCACCCCATCATACTTGCGTAAAATGGGGTCACGCTTCTTCCGAAGTTACGCGTGCAATTTGCCGAGTTCCTTCAACATAGTTCTCTCAAGCGCCTTGGTATACTCTACCTGACCACCTGTGTCGGTTTCGGGTACGGTCTATACGGTGGAGCTATTTCCTGGAACCGCGTCCCTGCAAGATCAATCCAATAAGACCTTACAAGTTGAGCAATCCGTCACTACCACCAGGCCCACGAATATTAACGTGGTTCCCATCGACTACGCGTGTCCGCCTCGTCTTAGGGGCCGGCTAACCCTGCTCAGATTAACTTTAAGCAGGAACCCTTGGTCTTTCGGCGAGAGGGTCTCTCACCCTCTTTATCGTTACTCATGTCAACATTCGCACTTCCGATACCTCCAGGATGTCTCACGACTGTCCCTTCACAGGCTTACGGAACGCTCCGCTACCACGTGCACAAGTGCACATCCTCAGCTTCGGTGCATGGCTTCAGCCCCGTTACATTTTCGGCGCAAAGACCCTTATTTAGACCAGTGAGCTGTTACGCTTTCTTTAAATGATGGCTGCTTCTAAGCCAACATCCTGGTTGTTTTGGGATCCTCACATCCTTTCCCACTTAGCCATGACTTGGGGACCTTAGCTGGAGGTTAGGGTTGTTGCCCTTTTCACGACGGACGTTAGCACCCGCCGTGTGTCTGCCGAGTAGTACTCCCGGGTATTCGGAGTTTGGTTAGGATCAGTAAGACGGTGAGTCCCCATAGCCCATCCAGTGCTCTACCCCCCGGGGTATTCGCTCGACGCTCTACCTAAATAGATTTCGCGGAGAACCAGCTATTTCCGAGTTTGATTGGCCTTTCACCCCTAGCCACAAGTCATCCCAATCTATTGCAACAGATGCGGGTTCGGTCCTCCAGTTGGTGTTACCCAACCTTCAACCTGCTCATGGCTAGATCACTCGGTTTCGGGTCTAATGCAACAAACTAAATCGCCCTATTCAGACTCGCTTTCGCTTCGCCTACACCTACCGGCTTAAGCTTGCTTGTTACACTAAGTCGTTGACCCATTATACAAAAGG